>DATHQX010000123.1:0-37646 GCA_035482295.1 Verrucomicrobiia bacterium | reverse complement strand
CTACTCTTGCGTAGCTATGAGCGGTTATTGAAGGTCGATCCCGGCTTCAACTCGCAGAACGTACTGACGATGAACATCTCGCTGCCGACGGTGAAGTACGCCAAGCCGGTGGACGAGATCAACTTCTTCGATGAAGTTCTGCGCCGCGTGTCGCAAGTCCCGGGCGTCCGCAACACGGCTATCTCGGCGACGCTTCCGCTTAGCTCGAAGCGCATTACCCCCATGCTGCCCGAAGGCCAGCCCAACGTGCCGCTGGCCCAGCGTCCATTTATCGACATTGAAGCCATCAGCCCGCAATGGTTCCAAACGCTGCGCGTTCCGATGCGCGGTGGCCGCGAGTTCGCCGCCGCCGACAATCAGCAGGCGCCGAAAGTTCTCATTGTGAACGAGACGTTCGCACGGCAATTCTGGCCGGGGCAAAATCCGATTGGCAAGCACGTTATTGTCGGCCGCTGGCCTGAGCCCGCCGAAGTAGTCGGGGTTGCGAACGACATCAAGAATCGGGGGCTCAGCCAGGAACCGCAGGCGCAGGTCTATATACCCTTCGCGCAGTTGCCGTGGAGCAACATGAATCTGCTGGTGCGTACGGCCGTGCCACCGCAGACCATGACCTCGGCGGTCCGCGCAGTGATCGCCGGCGTCGACCCTGACCAGCCGGTGACCAGTATCCTGACCGTCGACGAGTTGATGGACAATTCGCGCACCCAGCCACGTTTTCTGATGATGCTGCTCACCGTCTTTTCGATGACCGCGTTGGCGCTGGCAGTTGTCGGCATTTATGGCGTCCTGGCGTACTCAGTCGCCCAGCGGCAGCATGAACTTGGCATTCGCCTCGCTCTCGGAGCAAAGAGCGCCGACATCCTGCGCTTGGTGGTCCGGCAGGGACTGATTCTAGCGGCCAGCGGCGTCGTGATCGGTTTTGTCGCTGCTCTCCTGATGACCAGGCTGATGTCGAGCATGCTGTACAAGGTCGGTGCGCACGATCTTGTGACATTTGTCGTCGCCCCACTGTTGTTCCTCGCTGTCGCCGTGCTCACCAGCTACATCCCGGCGCGGCGCGCGACCAAGGTGGATCCGATCGAAGCGATGAGATAGCCTCAGCCGGCAATATCCTTCTGCGCAGTCACCTTCGTCAGCGGAACGCGCACCAGAAGTTCGCCTTCTACGGCGTTGCGCTTGCCGATCTGTTCGGCGAGGCTTTCCCCCATATAGCGGCGAGCCAGGCGAGTGGTCCATGGCAACAGCTCCTGCACCGAGGCGTCGGAGACAACAGCAGTGCCTTCGATCAGTACGAAAGCAAAAGGAGGTCGCTCATCATCCAGGCAAATCATCACGCGCGGATCTCGTTGCAGGTTCTTTCCTTTTACGGATTCGGCGCCGGTGGTGAACACCACGTCGTTACCATCAAGGACGATCCAGACCGGCACCACGTGCGGGCGTCCGTCGGCTCGTACGGTCGATACTTTGGCGGTGCGAGTTCCATCCATCAAAAACGCGCGCCATTCTGCCGAAGTCATTGATTGCATGCTGGCACTCCGAAGAGAGTCACAGGCTAAGCCTGCCGGAATATTCCAGCTAATGGATGCGTAGGGAGCCAAAATAAGTGCCGATTCTTGTCGGCCAGCGCGATTCGCTGCACATTTCCAACATTCTTCCCGATCATCGAACACCTTAGGCACTGTTTGCATCCAACTCTGCCCAGAGGAAGCTCTCAACGAAAGCGGCCTCTGGCTTGGCCAAGCAGGAGCTTTATGAAACAGGGATTTACTTGGAACCTTCTCACGGCGCTGTTACTGGTTCTGTTGCTGACCGTTATCAGCCGCGCGCAGCAGAGCGGTCCGCCGGTTCAGCAAAATGCGGGCCAGGCCTCGCAACCGGCATCCGGATCGATCGGTCCGGGACAGGCTGGAGCGGCAATGCCGCCAGCCGCGCAGTCGACCGGCGACAGCAACGTTTCGGCGGGCAACGAACCGCCGGCGAATGCGCAAAGCAGCTCAACTACTCCAAAGACGACAGCCCAGGAAACCAGCGCGGATGACAACCCTTACGATCCCGTGCTCGAGCCGCCGCCGCTGCCTAAGAGTAAGACCACGCTCATTGGCGGCATTGCTACCAGTGTCGACCACGTGCGCAATCGTATGACCGTGCAGCCGTTCGGCAAGGGCCAGAAGGTGAAGGTTTTCATCGACGAGCGCTCGCATATTTATCGCAACGGCACGGAGACGACAGTCCTCGGCATCCACAAGGGCGACCGTGTCTATGTTGACACCATGCTGGCGCAGAACGACCGCATCCTGGCCCGCAATGTCCGCGTGCTGACCGATATGGGCGTCGCCGAAGTGCGCGGACAAGTCCTGTCCACGAATCCGGAGCGGGGTACGATCAATGTGCGGGATCAACTGTCGGCCAAGCCGGTCTCGTTTGCCGTCGACAATGCCACCAAGTACAGTTCCACAAAAGGCAGCGCGACCCTGACCGACGTTCAGCCGGGCTCGATGATCGATGTGCAGTTTTCGCCGCGCCGCGATCGGGCGGTGGCGCAGGAGGTCAAGCTGCTCGCCAAGCCAGGCGACAACTACATCTTCTCTGGCACCGTGACCAGCATGGATATGCGCACAAGCTCGTTCTTCGTCGACAATAAGAGCGACAACGAAAGCTACGAAGTGCACTTCAGCCGCGCTGCGGTGTCCGATCCGCAATCTTTGAAGGTCGGAGCCGAGGTGACCGCACGAGCGACCTTCGACGGCAAGCAGTACACGGCGAGCAATGTCAGGGTGGAAAAACCGGATCAGGGTGAACCGGATCAGAAGTCAGAAGTTCAGTAACGATAGCAACGAAGCGTTTACCACGGAGGCACAGAGATCACACAGGATTGTCAGCTGAGAGAGAAGGACCGTGAGCTCTGTGCCTCCGTGGTACGAGTCGCCTTAGACTCGCGGCTTCTTCAGCAGAATGCCGGCTAACAACGCAACGGCCGAAGCCAGCAGCCACTCGATCCGCCACGTTTGGACCGCTTGCCAATCCACCAGCGTGTCCTCCCGATAGACGACTCCGCTCAGCAGCGCCGTTAGCGCGAACGCCAGTCCCATAATCAGAAATACAGCGCAGGGTATCGACAGACCCAGCGTGCGTACTAAACTCACCGCATTCTCTTCTGCAGTTCGTTTCTCCACGGGGCGCACGGGTTCAGGATGAAGCCCATCCCGAGTTCCGCCGCAGATGTGGCAGAAACGCGCTCCGGGCGTGTAGTCCGCTCCGCAGCTCCAGCAAATATCCCGAATGGAAGGAATCACTCGGGCGATTTCCGGGTTTGAGGGTCGCCAGTATTCCTGGCTCTTGCTTCCGGCCGGCGAGGCCATCATGTTTCTCCTGTTGTTGAGAAACTTAGTCGCAAGCGGGCAACCAAAGTTGAAGGCTGATCTAACCCTAGTGCTTGCAGAACATAGCCTGGCAGCAGTTTGGACGGGCGCCAGCCAGGGTAGGAAAAAATTACGGCCGACCGGAAAGAGCGTACCGAGTTACTTGCGTTTCGGCATGGTAATGACTTCGCGAGTTACCGGCCGCTTCGCGTCATGACTCCAGTAGCTCAACAGCAGCAGATCGCTCGAGGTGAACTGAATCGAATCTGGACGTTTGTTGCCGGCGTTGAAGATGTATTTGTCCAGCAGATCGTGAAGGTGGTTGACGGTAATACCAAGCGCGGCAGCTGCCTCTGCTTCGCTGTACTGCTCTTTGGTCGAGCGTTTGAGTTTGGCCATCGGGCGCATCCAGAATACCTGTCAACGTTTGTACCTGCTTTTGAGGGCACGGCATATCAGGTAAACTGCTCATAAGTCGGTCGTGATGAAACCTTACCAGCGACTGTTGTTTTTCCTGTGCCTGTGCTTGGGGGTATTAAGCGCAGGCTCGCTCGCATGTGCCGCGACCATTCCCAGTAGCTCTGCAGTGCCGACCATGGTGGACAATGATGCCACCACGCGTAAGGCCTACGACCACTTCTACAATCTCGAGTACGACAAGGCGATCAAGGAGTTCGAAACAGCGCAGGCTGCGCATCCGGATGATCCGTTCGCGACGAACCATCTGCTTGGCGCAGTCGTCTTCCACGAGCTCTACCGCATTGGCGCCCTCGACACCGAGTCTTATGCCGCTGACGGCTTCCTCACCAAGAAGCTGGCTGCTCCGCTTGACCCGGCTACGCGCGACCGCGTAAAGCAGCTGACCGACCTGGCTTTGTCCCAGTCGCAAGCTCAGCTCGACAAGAATCCTAACGATGTGAACGCGCTGTATGCCCGCAGTTCCACTCGTGCCGTCAACGCGACCTACGTCGGAGTCGCCACCCACGCCTGGATTACGGCGCTGCGGAGTGCGGTAGCCGCTCGTCACGACAGCGAGCGCGTGCTCGAACTCGATCCCAATTACATCGACGCCAAAGTCACCCTTGGCACGCACTTGTACATCGTCGGCTCACTGAGTTGGCCGGTGAAGGTTGCAGCGTCAGTCGCCGGCTTGAGTGGTAACAAGCAGAAGGGGCTGGACGACCTGCGCGATGGTACGAAGAGTCCTCATATCGAAGTGGCGACCGACGCCAAGATTATTCTGGCGCTCTTTCTCCGCCGCGAGCAGAGATACGCCGAGGCGCTCCAGATCGTCAACGGACTGCAGACTCAGTTCCCCCGCAATTTCCTGATGGCGACCGAGTACGCGTTCTTGCTGAATGCTGCCGGTCACGGACAGGAAGCGATCGTAGCCTATCGAAAGGTTCTTGCCGGATGCCATAACAACACTCTCAACGGATGTCGCGTTGAGATTCCCGCGTACGGCCTCGGCGAGTCTTTGCGCGGACAGCGCCAGTATGCCGAGGCGGCCGAAGCTTACGAACTGGCTGCCACGAACAGCAAGGACCCAGACCTGAAGCAAAAAGCTATGCTGTCAGCCGGCCAAATGTACGACGTCATGCAAAAGCGCAACACGGCGCTGGAAAAGTACAAGATGGTGATTGCGGAAAACTCCGGCTCCAACTCGGCGGATCTGGCCCGGCATTATATGAAGCAGCCCTATAAGACGCCTTAGCTGCCAACTCGGAATATGCTCTTCCGCTCCCGGCACGGCAAACGATAATCTTAGACAGACCTCACCCGCCCGAGTGATGGTCATCACCGTGTACCGTTTCCATCGCGGTTCATCGTTATCGTTTAGGAAATTGACATCCCGGCCGAGTCGTCCGGCAAAGCTGTTAGCCAACATTCCTTGTTGTGTTCTAGTGCTTGATTGTGGAGGAGGCCGCAATGCATGATGCTGCGTCGCTGCTGGAAAGAATTCCGGAAGACCTGAAACCACTGGCTGCGATTGTGATCGGTTCGACTGTCCTGGTGTTGATCGTCATGTTTCATGGTGTCGGACTTCAGGGCGTTATGATCGCGCAGACCCGGTGGCACGACCGTCTGGCGAAACGCCCACCACACCTGGGCGCAGCTTCTCTGGTGTTCGGCATCTCTGTCTTTCAGATGCTCTTCCTGCAGATCGTCGAAATCCTGATGTGGGCGATGATTCTGTGGCCCCTCGGACTGCTCAAGAGCGCCCACAATGCGATCTACTTCTGTGCGAATGCTTACACGACGCTGGGAATGGGCAAGATGGAGTTGGAAGAGAACTGGCGGATGATCAGCCCGATCATGGCAATTTCCGGACTGTTCACATTCGCCTGGACCACCAGCGCGCTGGTCGACGTGGTGAACGCGCATCGCCAGTGGATTGTGAAAGTTGAGGCGGAGCGAAAACACAAACTGCACAAGCCCGCGCCTTCCGAGCCGCCAGCTTGACGATTGGCATTAAAAGAAAAATGGCCTGAGCGTCCTTAGTCCTGCCGCCAGACGTAAAAATAACGATCGTCAACGCTGGTAGCCAGTTCAACCCCGATCTTGCCGGAAGCCCGACTCAGGGCGGCGCGAATGTGCTCAATCTTGGCGTTCCCCAGGGCGTCGCGGGGAATACGCAGGGCCCTCTTCCCCCTGAGACCGGCGACATCTCGCAAAATGCGGTCCACAATCTCGTGGTGCTTGCTCTTCCGGTCGGTCGGCACCGCACTGCGCTCAATGGATTCGAAGGGGTGTTCGTTCGAGTCGACGGAGCGATCACGCATTGGAGTCACCTTTCTCCCACTCACGATCCGCTGAGCAAAACATACCACAAATTCAATCGTTATTTAGGGTCCAATTTCTAAATCTAAGGTGCATGTCTAATTCCTTTGTTAACGTGCAACTTACCGACTTCCAAACCGCATCATTATCCAGTACCGAGAGCCTGCACGGCGGGGGATTAGTCGTTTCCAGAAGTCGTTCCGGCGCATTTTGGGCTGCGGTTCCCGATACCAGGAAAGTGAGGTTTGTGGATGGACGCGGCGCAAGCCAAAATTGTCGGATCTGATTCACAGCCAATGTCAGACCGCTCTCCGCGTATTTCCTTTGGAATACCCGGTTTGGACGACGTTCTCAACGGCGGATTACCCGCAGGGCATCTCTATTTGCTCGAGGGAACTCCCGGCGCAGGCAAAACCACGGTCGCCCTCCGGCTGGTCTTGTGGAACTGCGAAGCGGGGAACCGGTCGCTTTACATCACCTTGTCGGAGTCCAAGCAGGAACTGCTGGCGGTAGCAGCTTCCCACGGGTGGCGTCTCGATCACGTGCCCATCTTCGAACTCACGCCGCAGGAGGACTCGCTGCGGCCGGAGCACCAGTACTCGGTGTTCAATCCCGAGGACGTAGAACTGGACCAGCTCACAGATTTGATCTCGAAAAAGGTCCAGGATGTCGAGCCCACGGTGGTTGTGGTCGACTCGCTTTCCGAATTACGCCTGCTGGCCCGCGACAGCTTTCGCTTCCGCCGGCAGATGCTGGCCTTGAAGAACTTTTTCGAGGAGCGCAAGTGCACCGTACTCCTGATCGACAACAAGACAGGCGATAAGCAAGAACCCACGGTGCACAGCATCGTCCACGGCGTAATCGCCCTCGATGTGTTGGACCGTGAGTACGGCGCAGTGCGTCGCCGGGTCAAGGTGCAGAAGATTCGCGGCTCCCGTTTTCGCGAAGGCTTTCACGACTACCGCATCCTGACCGGGGGCGTGGCCGTGTACCCGAGCCTGGTAGCCGCTGAACATCGGCACCATCATCGTCAGGATCTGCTCAGCACCGGCGTGCCGGCACTGGATCAGATGTTGCACGGCGGAATTATGCGCGGCACCAGCACGTTGTTGCTGGGAGCTGCGGGGGTCGGCAAGTCCAGTTTGTCGTCTCGCTTTGCCTGTTCCGCTCTGGAGCGCGGAGAGTCGGCTGCCATTTATCTTTTCGATGAATCGAAGTCAGTGTATCTCGAGCGCAGCACCGGCCTGGGTGTGGACCTCCAGCCCCACATCAAGAGCGGTAAGTTGCATCTACAGCAAATCGATCCCGCCGAGGTGCCTCCAGGAGAGTTCGTAAACGACATTCGCGCCCGGGTGGCAGACGGAGCGACGGTGGTGGTTATCGACAGCTTAAACGGCTGGATGAACGCCATGCCGGGAGAGCAGTATTTGCAACTACAGATGCATGAACTGCTGTCCTTCCTCGGTATGCAGGGCGTAGCAACGTTCCTGATCCTGGCTCAGCAGGGAGTTATGGGTCCCATGCAGACCGCGGTCGACATCAGCTACCTGGCTGACGCAATTATCCTGATGCGCTACTTCGAAGCGATTGGGGAAATCCGGAAAGCGATCTCAATTTTCAAGAAGCGTTCTGGCGCGCATGAGGCCACCATCCGCGAATTGGCGGTTTCCTCCAGCGGGATCAACTTGGGCGAGCCATTACGAGGTTTTCAAGGTGTGTTAACCGGAGTGCCGCGGTTTGTCGATGAGGTGAATTCCGGTCTGAGGACGCGCGATGACAATGGATAGCCAGCACCGACTGCCGGTTCTGATCGTCGCGCCGTTTGGCCGGGATGGTCAATTGATCGCGGAGACGCTGGAGAAGGCAAAAATTGATTGTGAACTGCACCACGATCCCCGACTAATCTTCCCGCGCTTGTCCAACGGCACTGGCGCGGTTCTGTTCGAAGAAGAAGCACTGAACGAAGAACTCATCCAGGAATTTGCATCGGCCTTGCAGAACCAGCCTCCGTGGTCCGATGCGCCGGTCATCATGCTGACCAAGGCGCGGAGCTCGACCTCTCGTACCTCTTACTTGATGGCACAGATGCGGCAGCCCTTAGGGCACACCACTTTGTTGGAGCGCCCCTTACGCCCGGAGATCCTGGTCAGTACGGTGGAAACCGTCCTGCGCGCGCGCCGCCGTCAGTTCCAGATTCGCGATGCGGTCGAACAGTTACAAGCCAGCGAGGCGCGATATCGCTCATTGATCCTGGCCTCGTCTTCGATTGTCTGGACTGCGAACTTGCACGGCGATGTGGTTGAACTCCTACCTTCATGGGAGGCCTACACAGGGCAGAGTTTCTCTGAGTACTCTGGACGCGGTTGGTACGATGTCGTCCATCCAGCCGATCGCAAGCGGATGATCACCACTGTGACGGCGGCTATCGCGGGTCTGCGGCCCTTTCAAGTGGAGTTTCGCTTACGCCGCCATGACGGGCAATACCGCTGCGTCGTGTCGCGAGGTGTGCCCGTCTTCCGTGAAGATTCATCGGTGAAAGAGTGGGTAGGCACCTGTATCGATATCCAGGAGCGGAAGGACTCGGAAATCGCATTGCGGAAGAGCGAACGGCTGGCGCTTGCAGGACAACTGGCCGCCAGCATTGCGCATGAGATTAACAATCCCTTGGAAGCTGTGACCAACCTCCTCTATCTGCTCAGCACCCGCGTCACCGACGATGAATCGCGGCATTATTGTTCCATGGCGCAGCATGAACTTACGCGTGTGACCGAGATCTCCGGGCAGACCTTACGCTTCTACAAAAAGACGACGAAGCCTACTGAGACAGACGTTTCGGAACTGTTGGAATCGCTGCTGCACCTGTTCTATCCCAAGTTTGGCCGCCGCAATCTTCAGGTTCGAAGAGAACTGCGGAAAGCTCCGAAGATCCTCGCGTTCCCGAATGAGCTTCGCCAGCTTTTTGCCAATCTCATCAGCAATGCGATCGATGCCACGCCGCCGGGTGGGCGGATTCGCATTGAGGCTGGCTCATCGTCGAATTGGCGCGATGAATCGCAACTCGGTGTGCGCGTCGTCGTTGCCGATACTGGCAGTGGAATCCCAGAGCGAGTGAGGCGGCGCATCTTCGAGCCGTTTGTCACCACGAAGGGCGATGCCGGCACTGGCCTGGGTCTCTGGGTATGCGACGATATCGTAAAGCGCCACGGCGGCAATTTGAGCCTGAGGACCTGCACAGTGGGCTCCTCAGGTACTGTTTTTTCCATCTTCCTTCCATCTGGTGTTGCTCCGGTCCCACAGCTGTCGGACTTCAGCATGGCCGCCGACGCGGGAGCCCTCGACATCGCTTGAGGCCTCTCCAAAGAACCACACTTAAGTGGTTAAAGCTATCTTACAAAAGAGTTGCTTCTTGCTGGTCATTTGGTGCACAATACAAATCACAGACTCCTGTTGTACGTAGGCCACTTCGTTGAAATGTGGCCTTTTTTATTTGCTTGGAACTTCCCTCCGATTTCACTCGACTGAACCAAGACTGCACCAACGATTGAGATTGCATCCATTCCTCCGCGGAGTTGGCGCCTTGCCGTCTGGCTTCGTGTTTTGAGTCTGCCGGCGGTCTCAAACTATTCTGCACATGTAAACTGTTAGTTTGCGCAGGGCGGCAGGAACGCACCATGCTAGTGCGCTCTCGCGCTAACCCGACGGCAGTGATGCAGTGCACCGCCAAAGTCTCGGCAGTAATTTAAGTTTTTCCATACCACATACGGAGGCAATCTTGACCCGATTGAGCAAGCAACTTCTCTCTCTCGTGGCTGCCGGCGCACTGTTGGCACCGGCAGCATTCGCAAGCAGCAAGGAAAGTCCGCACGACACGTTGATGAAATCGTTTCAGCAGGCCAATCTCTGGGCTGGTGGGCCGGTAAAGGTTTCCGCGAAGCTGCGTTTGCCCAAAGCCAAGCCTGACGGCTCCGACGTCACGCTGGATTACACGCTCTCCTGGGCTGGACCCGACAAGTGGCGCGCCGAGTGGACGGCTAGCGGCTTCGATGAAGTGACCGTCGTCAACAATGGCAAGCTCTCCTACGCCAACACTCAGCCCAAACCGCTCGTACAACTGATGCAGTTCGAAATGGCTGTCGCGGCGCTCGACGGATTCAATCCTGCAGGCCCCTACACCTTGCCGCCCCTTGACTGGGATAAGGCGAAGATGGACAGCACCAAGAAGAAAATTGGCTCGGTCGATGCCAAGTGTATGGCGGTTGGCGATCCGCAGGAGACATTCTGTGTCGATCCGGCCAATGGGCACTTGCTGGAAATGACTATGACGGTCAGCGGAGTGGACATCAGCTCTTTCGAATACACCGACTACGCTGCGGTGGGAAGTAATTCGTATCCCCAGACCGTCACGATCAATTACGCCAAGACCCTGCTGGAAGATGGCAAGATCACGGTGAGTCGCGATGAGAAATTTCCTGACAGCCTCTTTGCGCCGCCGGAGAAAAGCACTACCACCGACTTTCCTACCTGTCCCGATGTCGACAAGAACTACACCGCTCCGCATGTGACCAAGTCCGTGCCCGCCAAGATGCCGGATGCGGCCCGCAAGGCCAAGAAGTATGGGTTGGTTTGGGTAATGGCAAATGTTGGATCGGATGGCGCAGTGTCTAAAGTTACGGTGATCGGCGGCGACCCTGATCTGACCGCCGCCGCCACTGACGCAGTGCAACAGTATAAGTGGTCTCCGTACATGCGTTGCGGAAAAGCGGCAGCATTCCAGCAAGTGGTGGTTGTACCGTTCACCCCCGCGCAAAAGTTGCCGGAGGAAGGCGTTCTACCTTCTCGGTAAGTTGCGCGCAACAGCTGAGCCCATCCGAGCTTCGGCTCGGGTGGGTTTTTATTTTGCATCGGCGGTGGGAACGATCAGAAAAGATCGCGCAGGTGCCCAAAGCTTGAGACCTGAAGGAACTGGCCGGTGCCGGTATCGGGCCGAACTTCTCCGCGCTCGAGCATCCAGGTGTTGGTATGAGGGACGAAGACAGCATGCAAGCCGGCTTCCAGCGCGGGATTGATGTCGGAGCTGGGGCTATTGCCAATCATCCACGTCTGCTCCCGGATAAGACCATATTTTTCGACGACGGCTTTGTAGGTTGGCGCGTTCTTCTCGGCCACAACTTCGATTGCAGTGAAATGCTGCTTAAGTCCTGAGCGCTCGAACTTTCCTGTCTGCTCGAGGATATTGCCCTTGGTCACGCAGAAGAGGTGATGGCGCTGCCCGAGCTCGGCCACGGTAGCGGCAACTTCGGGCAGCAGCTCCATCGGATGCTCGGCGATTGCGTAGGCGAATCCGCGGATGGTGTCGTGCAGTGCAGGTGTGAGCGGCTCGACCGAAAGTTGCTCGAAACACTTCACCAGTGAGACCGCGAAGCTGTTCATACCATAGCCGTGCTGACGTATGCTCTCGCGCTCCACGTCATACAGCACCTCACGCACCTGGTCGGGCGTGAACTCGTGATGGTTCAGGAAGGAGATGAAGGTGACGATGGCGCGCTCGAAGTAGATGTTGTTCTCCCACAGCGTGTCGTCGGCATCGATGAGTAAGTTCTGGCCAGGAGGAAAGCGCTTCGGGAGCGGAGTCGTCGACATTGGGATTATTTTTTCGTCAGCTCCATGTTGCCGAGATACGTGTCTCCGCCCATCACCGAACCGACGGTGAGGTCCGCTGTCCCTTTCAGCGTGGTGCCTTCGACTGTGCCCTTGAAGGTCATCATTACCGTGCCGCCGGGTAAATTCTGATTAGCCGAAAACGAGACCTTATTGCCCGAAACGGTGCCGTTAGGGATCGTCAAGGTATTGCCTTCCATCAGTCCCCACGGCCCGGTGGTGTTGTGCCATGTCAGAGTTCCGGTGAAGCCGCGACGCGTTCCTTGCAGATCGGCTTGCACATCAGATGTCCCAGTCCTGCCGGCGTTCTGGCCGGTAGCGGATCCTGCCCATGCGCCGCTGACGTCGGCGGCTTTCGTACATCCGGCGATGACGAAAAGCAAAGCCAGGGCAGTGCAGAGGAGAATGCTGTTCAAGTGGCGCATTGTTCGTTTTCTCCGCGTTCAGGAGTTGCGTAGGCGATTGTACAAACTTCTGGCCATCCGCGGTCGGGAATCTTATTGTGCGTCGCCTGCGCTTGCTCCGCCCATCAGGTTCGCGGGAGGCGGCGGAATCGAGATGTCGACTTTCTGTACCGCTCCTAGAGAGCTGAGCGGCTTGTCGAACTCCGAGTCATTGCCGACGACCAGCACCGCCATCTGATCCTTGTGGACGTACTTTCGCGCGACCCGCAGGACATCCTCGGCGGTGACCTTCTCTACCTGGCTACGGTAGTGTTCCAGGAAATCCAGCGGATAGTGATAGAACTCGTATGCCATCTTCTCGCGCAACACTTTCTCCGGAGTGTCGAACTGGAAGATAAAAGAGTTCAGGATATTGTCTTTTGCGCGCTTCAGTTCTTCCGCCGTCGGAGGCGTCTTTAGCAGACTATCAACCTCATCGTCGATACCTTTAATGCCTTCGACGGTGCTGCCGCTCTTGGTCTGCATCTCAATGTTAGTCAGGCCCGGGCGATCCCAGCCGTAACCGACTCCGCCGCCTACCGAGTAGGCCAACCCTTTGCCGGTTCGCAGGTTGTTGAACAATCGCGACGAGAAGCCGCCGCCAAAGATCTCGTTCATCACCGTCACGGCATAGTAGTCAGGGTTGCTGCGTAGAATGCCGAGATCGAGCATCGCGATGGTGGTCTGATTGACATCAGTTTTATTGATCGAGTACAGCCCCGGCTTCGGCTCGGTGAACTGGATCTTCGGCGGTGCTGCCGCGGTCCCCTTGGCCCACGACTCGAAAGCCTTGCGCAGCTTGGCTTCCATCTCCTTGGGGTCGAAATCGCCGGTGATACCGAAGATGATGTTGTTGGGATGAACGTACTGCTGATGCCAGTCCAGAAGGTCCTGCCGCGTGACTGCCGCTACCGTTGCATACTCCGGTACGCGCGCATAGGGATTCTCCTTGCCATAGGCGATGATCAGGCTCTCGCGGTGAACGATCGAGTCGACGTCGTCATTGCGGCGTGAGATCACGGTGTACATCTGCCGCTTCGAGAGTTCCAGCTTGTCGGCGCGGAACTCCGGATTGTGCAACAGGTCCAGGTACATGTCGAAGACGGCATCGAAATCGCCCTTCAGGCAGCTGAGCGAAATGCTAGTCGAATCCGACTGATTGTCGGTCTCGATCTTTGCCGCGCGAGACTCGAGGAAGTCATCCATCTCATCGCCGGTCTTGGTCTTGGTTCCACCAGTGCGCCAGACGTCACCGTACAGGTCAGTGAGGCCAGTTTTGTTGGCTGGTTCCGAGATTGAGCCGCCACGGATGCGTGCGACAGCACTGATCAGCGGCAACTCGTGATCAGGCTGGAGGAAGATGATCATGCCATTCGCCAGTTGAACTCGCGTCGGTTCAGGCGGGGTGAATGCCGGCAACGGCGGCGCCTCGACCTTGTTCCACGGCGTCGGCTGTTGGGCGAAGACAAACGAACTGAAGCACAAGACACAAAGAGCGAGAATGACCAATCGAGCGGCCGATACTCGATGAGCTCTCAACTTTGCTTGTAAGGCGGCCGTTACACTCGGCATGACAGCGACGTTCGTGCTCATTGCTGTTCCGCTCCTTTGCCGACCGCTGCTCCCGCCGCCGGCGCGCTGGATGCCGTCTGCGTTTCGATCACTCCCACAGTCCGGTTCGCGTCCTGGAAAACCTGGTTGGCTACACGCCGAACGTCGGCTTTGCTGACTTTATCGACACGGTCGAGGTAGCGGAAGAGCTCTCGCCAATCGCCGTATCGGGTCTGGTAGAAGGCAAGCTGTTGCGCGAGCCCTTCGTTGCTGGCCAGGCCGCGAATGAGGTCGGCCTTGGTGCGAGTCTTGAACATTTGAAGTTCGTCGTCGGTGACGTCCTGGGTCTTCAGCTTCTCAATCTGCTCGTGAAACGATTTCTGCAACTCGTTCGTGGTGTGGCCTGGCATGGGAATGGCGTAGAACGCGAACAGATGCGCGTACTTGCTGCCGGGAAATCCGGTGAAGCCGGCGGCGTAGGCCGAAATTTGCTGATCGCGCACCAGTGAGCGATAGAGTCGCGAGGTGCGTCCGTTGGACAAGATGTCAGAGATGGCGTCGTACACTGCGTCATCCTTATCAAGGTAGCTGGGACGGTGATATCCCTCGAGGTAGAACGGTTGCGACGGATCGTGCAATGTAACCTGTCGCACCGAATTCTGCGCCGGCTCGATGGTGTGCAACTCGACCGGCTTCGGCTCTGCGGGCAGTTGATCGAAGTACTGTTCGACGATCGGCATCACCTTGGCGGGATCCAGATCGCCAACCAACGCAATCACCATGTTGCTGGGTACGTAATAATGCTGGAAGAACTCAGCGGCATCGGTCGCTGAAAAGGATTCCAGGTCGGAGGCAAAGCCGATCGTCGGTCGATGATAGGGGTTCGCCAGGAACGCCGTGCCGAGAAACTGCTCCACCAGTCGGCCGGTGGGCTGGCTGTCCGTACGCATGCGGCGCTCTTCCATCACCACGCTGCGTTCCTTGTAGAACTCGCGCATAACCGGATGCCCCATGCGGTCAGACTCCAGCGCCGCCCATAGCTGGATCTGATTCGACGGGAGGGAATACATGTACCCGGTTTCGTCATAGTTGGTGAAAGCGTTTACGCCTACGCCGCCGTGACTCTCCAGGATTTTGCCGAACTCGTTCTTGATCACATACTGATCGGCATCCTTGCGCGCATCCTCCCAAGCCTTCTTCAGCTGCGCGAGTTTTTGCGGATCCTGCCCAACACGCTTGATGCGCTCCGACTCATACGCCGCATACGCCTGCTCGACTTTTTCCAGAGCAACTTTCTCAGCGGCATAGTTCGTGGTGCCGATGTCAGGAGTGCCCTTGAAGGCCATGTGCTCCATCATGTGTGCCAGGCCCGTCTCGTTCCGCGGATCCTGTGCCGAGCCCGCATCCACCATGGTGAAAAAGGAGAAGACAGGGGCTTCCGGCCGTTGCCAGATCAGGACGGTAAGTCCGTTCGGGAGTGTCTTGACCGTAACTCGTTTTTCGTACGACGCAAGGTCCTGCGCGATCAGCGGCAACGCCGCCATCAGCAAGAACGTTGCCGAAAGCCTGACTAACCAGCGCTTCATCGAGCCTCCATGGCGAAGATAAGGGTACGCAGAGGGCAAATAAGAACGTTACGCAGGGAAAGACAGGTAAGTCAAACAGCCGCATCGACGGGACATGTCGAATAGTTTGTCGCGGGATGCAACATAGATTCCCATTGGGGCGGTACTGCCTGGATACTTTGCACTGGATTTAAGTACTAGAGACGAAGATACCAATGCTAGACTGCATCTTGTCTCCCGCTGCGCCAACTTCCAGCAGCAGCAAATAGGAATCTGCGATGGGTCCGATGATGGTTGGCAGTCTTTGCTCATTGCTTCGAATTGAAGTTCGATCAGTGATAGTGGCTTAAAGCAGCATTCGATTCTTTAGTTCGCCAATCCACGTTTGTACCCTTCGCTGTTCTTAGAAATTCAGAATCAGGGCATAGCACTGGAGCGAACCATGCGATCTTTGCTGTTGGGTGTACTGCTACTTTTTGCTCAAGGACTGTTTGCTACTTCTTATAGCTCTGTACAGAGCGGAGACTTCAACTCCAACGCAACCTGGGGTGGCAGCGGGCATCCCCAGTCCGGCGACACCTGGACCATCTCGTCCAACACAAGCGTATCGTGCTCGGGTACCTGCGCCTCGGGGTTAGCTGCACCGAGCACTTGCACTATCGACGGCACAGTTAAGGCCGGTGGGGTATTGGCGATCGGTTCGGGCGCGACGCTGACCCACAGTGGCGATCTCGACGTCCAGCATGGCGCCACGGTGAATGTTTATGCGAGCGCCGCTCAGGGTTCGGGAACTTTGGCCATCGCTCCCGGCAGTGGCGCAGTTTGCGCGCTGGCCTTCACCAACATTGGGCAAGGGGCTCCAAGTCTGAACCTCAACGGTGCTGCAGGAACGCCGGGACACAACTATTACGCTATCCTGACCTGCAATACCACCTTGCATGGCGGCGCCGCCTGCACCGCAACGCCTGAGCCCGGAGGCACGAATGTCAATTTGAACTTCAACTACTTCAAGGTCACCAACTTCGGGAGCGCCAGCCAATTAGCGTTTAAGACATTCTCGGTAAATTCCTTATCCATTCAGAACGGGTTGTTTAGTCAAGACGGAAATGTGCGCTTCGTGACGGGCGCTTGTACGAACTGCAACTTCATCGTGCAGAACGTCAGCTTCACCAATCCCACGGATGTTGTGAGCCATTACGTCGTCTTCGATTTCTACGGTTTCACAACTCCGACCGGCGGCGTGCGTTCCATCCAGAACGTAACGGCCGCTAACGCGAACCAGACGACCCATTACTACGCCAACATCTCCATTCCTGGCTCGCAGACCGGACAGAGTACGCTGGCGGGCGATCCCGTCAACACGAACGGCTTCATTGGGTACAACGTCAGCTTGTTGCAGACTTCGAGTAACGCGCTGTCGCAGATCGTTCGCAGTAGCGGCGTGATAGCCGATATGGGCGGCTCGCAGTCTTATTGCTATGAGCTGCGCTTCAACTCGACCCTGACTTTCCAGGACAGCTTCTGCCTGGACCGCGTGCCGAACCAGCACGAGATCGTGTCGGTTGTTGCCGGCAGCGGAGGAACAGGGAATTTGTACCAGCGCTACCTGTGCGATGGCGATGGCTTCTACAACAGCGATACCGGCGACCTCATTCAAGACTGGGGCGTCTATACCATGAAAAATAGCCTCGGAATCAACTTGTGCGGCACCATGACAACCATCAGCAGCACCGGCGGCGAAGTCGCTACCGTCATCGAGAACACTAACTACAACAATTTCGGCGAGACTTACTGCGAGTCCGCTTGTTACGACGGCGTGCATCCGGTCTTCCGCGAAAACCTCATCGTGCTGCCCGCCGATGTGAATGGCCGCGGCATTCGCGGAGACGATGGAGAACACGCTGCGTCGGCGTTTCAGCGGCAGACCAACTTCTCACTCGACTACAACGGCTTTTATCAGATGCCCGGGAGCGGAGATCCCGGCGCTGAGCCACAGCCCCCCGTGCCATCCTTACTGCTGAATCCTGCGCTCGGCGGTATGGTTAGCTACGTCAACATACCTGCATCGATTGTAGGAGGATTACAGGGCAGGCAAATCACGGCCGTCTCCGATCCCACCCACATCACCTGTGCGAGTTGCAATTTCACGCAGTCGGGCCCCTCCGGAGTTATGGCCGGCGATTATTTCGAGGACAACACCTTATTAAAAGTCGCGACCGTCGCCAGCGTTACCAGCTCGACTCAACTGGTCCTGAACAGTCCTGGTATCAGCGGAATGCGCCAGGGTCTCGATACTCTTTCGATCACCACTGACTATTGGAATCATCCCGGGTGGTACTACGGCGACAGCAACAATGGATCGCATGACATCCACGCGAATCCGCTCTTCGCCGATCCCTCGCGCACGCTCTGCACCTGGTTCCGGACGTACAGTGGGACCCAACTCTCGTGTCCCACCTATGGGAGTGTCATGAGCGGCGCCACCATGCTGGTCGCGAGCAATGGCACCGGGGGCACGACGATCACCTGTTCTACCTGTAATTTCGTCGCCAACGGCGTGACGACCTCGGATGTGGTGCGAGTGTTCTCGGGGACCAGCCAAAACGTTCGAGGCTGGTCGAATATCAACGCTGTCACGGCAACCACTCTGACGCTGACCTCCGCCATTCCGGGCCTGACCAAGAGCGATACCTTCGACTTCATTACCGCGACGCAGGGCATCGGACGCGCGCTGGTGGAATCGGCTGGCTTCGATTGGAATGGCAATTCGGTGGCGCCTCCCGTTTGGGCGACCGTTCCCGCAGCCATGCAGTACGTCTATGCCGGCTTCGCTCCACAAAACTTCATCTATAAGCACGCCGGTTCACCTGCCGATGGCTTCCCGGACATCGGCGCTGTGCCCGTCACGGGCAGCCATCTTGAACCCTAGTCAAATCAAAGCGCTAGCTAAGACGATTATGAACACAATGTCATCTAGCCGGCAGCGGCGGTAGCATTGCCTCTCGTACAATCGTTTCAGGTCCCCGAATTGGACAAACGGTATAAAAACAAAGCAGCATGCTTCTTCTTTACCGTTGAATTCGCTGCATGAGGGAACAGTGCGACTTCTGGTAGTGGAAGATGACTCGGCAATTCGCGATTTTCTGCATCGCGGCCTGAGCGAGGCTGGATATCAGGTAGATACGGCTCAGGATGCTAAATCGGCGCTGGCGCTGGCTGGCGAAGAAATCTACGACGGGTTCATCATCGATCTCGGTCTGCCGGACATGGACGGGCTTGACCTGATCGGCCGTTGCCGTGCCCAGGGTCACACCGCGCCAGTATTGATTCTCTCGGCTCGCCGGTCGGTGGATGAACGCGTTCGTGGCCTGGAACAGGGCGGCGACGATTACCTCACGAAACCCTTTGCTGTGGCTGAGTTACTCGCTCGCGTCCGTAATCTTCTCAGGCGGAGCGCGCCGGGTCAGCCGGAAGCGGTACGACTGCGGGTTTCCGATCTTGAACTCGATCTGGTGCGGCGCGAAGCCCGGCGTGGCGACGACCTACTTCAACTTACGACTCAGGAATTCTCGTTGCTGGAGTATCTGGTTCGCAATGCCGGACGCGTGGTAACCCGTACAATGATTCTGGACCGCGTATGGAGAATGCGTATCGACCCGGCCACCAATGTGGTCGATGTTCAGATCTATCGCTTGCGCAACAAAGTTGACACTGAAGGCAAGCCTCCACTCATCCACACCATACGTGGCGTGGGGTATGTTCTCAAAGAAACATAAGTCGCAGGGCGTTTCCGCGGCATGGCGTATTGCCATCTGGCCCACGGCGGCTTTCGCGGTGGGCATCGCGCTGGCTTTTGCCATCATGTATTTTCTGATCGCGCGCGATATCAATCAGCGCAGCGACGCGTGGCTGAGCGGCGAAGCGGAAACTCTCGCCGACGTTTCGGCCAATACTCCCCGTGATGCACTGTATGACCGTCTGGTCGGAGAGGTCGCCGAGTTGGCCTCGCGCGAGGTCCCCGACGCCGACGATTCGAACGGGCAGCATCAGACATCAGTTTTCTTCCTGCAAACCCAACCCGGTGAAGATCCGATCTGGGTGGGACCGGCGCCCAAAGAGAAGTTCATCACGGCGATCCAGCATGCCGAACTTGTTCCGGGCACGCCCGGCAACGTACAGGTGCCCGGGTGGGCGAAGACCTTCCGCGTGGTTTACAAAAGCCGCGGGGACTCCAGCGGCCTCTATCTCGGATTCGCCGACGTGAGTGGCTCGCAGATGCTGGACCGGCTGACGGAGCGATGCCTGCTGGTGTGGGGCATCACCGTCGCTCTCGGATTCCTGATCACCTGGCTGGCGGCGTTTCGCACCTTGGCGCGCGTTGATCGCATCAGCGACTCCGTGGCGCGAATGGGCAGCGAGGACTTGAGCAGCCGTCTCCCCGAAGGCCAGCATCCCGATGAGATAACCCGGCTGTCGCGGACCTTCAATCGCATGCTGGATCGTATTCAAGACTCGGTGCACCAGATGCGAATCCTGACCGACTCGGTCGCGCACGACCTGAAGAGCCCTGTCACCTCGATTCGCGGAAGCCTGGAGGTCGCCCTCTCCAATGGAGCGCAAGGACAGTGGCGCGAGCGCGTGGCTGAAGCCATCGACGGACTGGACCGTTTAGCGCAACTCCTCAACACTACACTCGACGTTGCCGAAGCTGACGCCGGCGCGCTTCAGTTGCGCAAAGAAACGATCAATCTGTCGGAGCTGGTGAGTCAGTTGGTCGATCTCTATCAGGCGGCCATGGCGGAGCATCGTCACGAAGTTGTCACAGACTTGCAGCCCGTTCTGGTGGAAGTTGATACATCACTTTTACACCGGACTATCGCCAACCTGCTTGATAATGAAATTGCACACTTGCCGCCAGGCTGCAAGATCCGGATTGCCGTGCATCCAAATGAGGGTGAGGCAGAGTTGATCGTGGCGGACAACGGCCCAGGATTTCCTCCGGCATTGCGTGAGCGAGCCTTTGAGCGGTTCGTGAAAGGTGAACACTCAACCGGACACGGTTTAGGGATGGCTTTTGTGGGAGCCGCGATCCAGGCTCATGGCGGCCGGGCGGAAGTGAAGGAAAGCAGCGATGGCGGCGCCATGGTTGTGCTGCGCATACCTGTGGCTGGCGTGCTGAGCGGGAAGGTATAACGAGTGAAATCTCAGAGCACGTTGTGGATCCTGGCGTTCTTAGCGAGTAGCATTCTTATGCTCTCGGCTGCCAGTGCGGCGGCGACGACAGCGCCCACTCCGTATTCCCCTGCGTTGGAGCACGGCTTCCAGGAAATGTATGACTTGGATTTCGTCTCCGCCCACGGAACCTTCGACCAGTATCAGGCGGCGCACCCCGAAGACCCGATGGGTTACGTTTCGAACGCCGCGGCCTACCTGTTTTCCGAATTCAATCGCCTCCACATTCTCGAATCGGACTTGTTTATCGACGATTCCAAGTTCGAACGGCGCGCCAAACCTTTGCCGGATGCCGCGCTGAAGACGCAGTTCGACAATGAACTCGGCAAAACAGACGATGAAGTGAAGGAAGCTCTGGCGCGAAATCCGGATGATCCGAACGCATTGCTGGCGCAAGTTATGGCCAACGGCTTGCGCGGAGACTACACAGCCCTCATTGAAAAGCGGAACATCGCCAGCCTCGGTTATATGAAGGCGTCGCGCCTCACGGCGCAGAAGCTGCTCACGGTCGATCCCAGTTGCTACGACGCCTACCTCGCTGTGGGAGTTGAAAACTATCTGCTGGGAGTCAATCCCGCTCCAGTCCGCTGGATCCTCCGCATGACTGGCTCTGAGACCGACAAGGAAGAGGGCCTGCAGCGGCTCCGTCTTGCCGCGGACAAAGGACACTATCTGGCGCCATTTGCGCGGCTGCTGCTGGCCGTCGCGGCTTTGCGCGATAAAGATCCGCAGACGGCTCGCATCCTGCTCGCTGGGCTGGCCAAGGAGTTTCCGGACAATCAGCTCTACGTCGTCGAACTGGCTCGCATCCAATAAGGCCGATCGTTCTTGCGCGACTCCAACCATTGAGTTTTTCCGATCCAGTAGCTGCCGTTCGATCGTAGCCGCCGGCGTTATAATGCCCGCCATGAATTGGACTCCCGCTTTCACGATTCGCCGGTGGTTCGATTCAGAGTACGGCGCCTCCGACCGCCTCATCCCACGCTGGTTTTTTCTGCGTTGTCTCGGGCTCATCTACTTCTCGGCCTTTTACGCGCTGGCCTATCAGATTCGCGGCCTCATCGGGCCCGACGGCATTCTTTCCGCACGCGAGTATCTCGAACTCGTCACACGCCAGCTCGGCTCTTCTCGCTTTTGGTTTGCCCCGACGCTGCTGTGGTCTTCGTCTGGCAATCACATGCTGATAGCGCTCTGCTGGATGGGCATGATCGCCGCGGTACTGCTGGTTCTCAACGTCTGGCCGCGAGCGTCGCTGCTGATCTGCTTTGTGTGCTTCTTGTCCTTCGTAGCGGCTGCGCAGGATTTCTCGGGCTACCAATCCGACGGCATGCTGCTGGAAGCGGGCTTTCTCTCGCTATTCTTTGCTCCGGCAGGCTTTTTCCCTGGGCTCGGGCGCAGCAGCCCTCCTTCGCGCGCCAGTTTGTTCTTACTTCAGTGGGAGTGGTTCCGGATCTACTTCGAATCCGGAGTGGTGAAGCTGGCCAGTGGCGATTCCGAATGGCGCAACTTCACCGCGATGGACGAGTACTACCAGAACGGACCGCTGCCTACGTGGGTTGGCTGGTATGCGCAGCATCTGCCGCACTGGTTTCATGCGTTCGCGACCGGCGCCACGCTCGTCCTCGAACTCGGGATCGTATTTATGTTGTTCCTGCCCAGGCGCTTTCGCATCGCCTGCTTCCTCATCGTGACTGCCTGGCAGATACCGGTCATCCTCACAGCAAACTACACCTTCCTGAATTACCTGGTGCTGCTGCTGGGATTCCTTCTGCTCGACGATCGTTTCTGCGAACGGATATTGCCGGAGAGTTGGCGGGAGCGTCTGCTGAAATCCCCAGCGGCATCTGATATTTCAGCATCGAACATCCCCCAGGAGGATGTGACCGAGCGCGGGCGGAAGACGCAACCGATCCACGCTCTGACTGTGGCACTCACGAGCGTGATGCTGCTCTGGATCTTCTATGCGACTACCTTACAGATGATGTGGCTGTTCTCCCGAAGTGTGCCGCTTCCTCAATCGCCGGTAGCCGCACTTGAGCCCTTCCGCATCGCCAATCGCTATGGTCTGTTCGCCGTAATGACACGCGGCCGCTATGAAATTGAGTTCCAGGGCTCTAACGACGGCGAGCATTGGGAAACATATCCTTTCCTCTACAAACCGCAAGATCCCTATCAACGGCCTCGCATCTACGCACCGTATCAACCGCGCTTCGACTGGAACCTCTGGTTCGCTTCACTGGGCTCGTGGCGAGAGAACATTATCGTTCCAAGCACGGAAGAGCGGCTGCTGGCAGGCGCGCCGGACGTCCTCGCGCTCTTTGCAGGCAACCCGTTTCCACACGCGCCCCCAAAGCAAGCACGGGCGGTGATCTGGCAGTACTGGTTCACCAGCCTGGCTGAGAAGCGGGCGACGGGCGCCTGGTGGCGACGCCAATTGATCGGTCTCTACGCTCCCGTGCTGGAACGTGAAGCTGACGGCACGGTGGTCGTCATTTCTTATCCGACGCCACTTCCGCCGCGACCATAATGGCTTGCCCGTGGTTGTGCTACGTTAAGGATGTTCCTGCGCGGCCGATTCATGACCAAACTGCTCGTCATCCTGCTGGTTGTCATCCTCGCGGTGTGCGTCTTCATCTTCTGTCAGCCTGGCGGATTTCTGATCGTCAACAATCCTGAGAAATCCGACGCCATTGTCGTCCTCGGAGGCGATGCTGCCGATCAGCGCTACGCTCGTGGCATGGAGCTCCTGCGTGCCGGATATGCCAGGCGCATATTTGTCGACGCCACCACCGGCGTGACCTATGGTCATTCGTATGTCGACCTGGCCAGGGAATACGTCGGCCGCACGGCCGGCGTCAACGCTTCACAGGTCAGCGTGTGTCCCATCGTCGGCGACTCCACCAAGGTTGAAGCGCAACAGGTGAACATCTGCTTGCAGACCATGCAGCCGCCTCCGCGGTCTGTCATCCTGGCGACCGACAGCTACCACACGCGCCGCGCCCTCTCGATCTTTCGCACCGAGCTGCCGCAGTACAAATGGACGGCCGCTGCTGCAGACGTAGACTTCCTCTTTGGGCTGCCCTGGTGGAAGGAGCGCGAGTGGGCCAAGACCTATGTCACAGAGTGGGAGAAGCTCCTCTGGTGGGAACTGGTCGACCGTTGGCACAAATAGAACCGTGCAGTTAGAAACCTCCCGCCTTGAATCGCTCATCTGAGAAAAAAAGGACTGATGGGAGGTTTTACGTGGCGGCTAAAACTCAAGCGAAAACCAGACGCTGGTCGGCTTCCGTTACAACGGATTCCACTCATCCGCCGGAAGGACTCTTCAACCAGAGCGCTGCAGTCATTGCCCGTTCGCTGGCTTCAAAAAAGGTATCACCGAAAGGGCCCGGCTCCGGAATGCGCATGCTGACCTTCTACATCAACCGCGCAGGGCACAATTTGAGCGCTGCTCGCAAAGCCGAACTGCAGAAGGCTAAGCGGTTGTTATCCGATCGCATTGTGCGGGAGAAAGAAAGGGGAGAACGATCTCACAGTCGAAAGGCAGCGTAGCTGGTCTACGCTCTCGTGCTGGTCGTTTTCGGCTCGGCAGCGTGCGCCTGCTCGGCAATCGAAGGCCGATACGAAGCTTCCTTCCACAGGCTAGTGGGAGAGACAAAGAACACCCGCACCGCGGCCAATGACGCTGCCATTAGCACAACAAACGTCCGAATGGGCGAGGTCAACTGCTTCAGCTTCGTGCCGTCTGGTACCACCACATCGAGCAGGGCGAGCAGATAAAAAACGATCTGGCCTGCGGCTGCCGCAGCGCGCCAGTAATAGGGCAGGCCGAAGGTGGTGAGAGCGATTGCGATCATGCAGTAGGGAATCACGATCCGCCCGTACTTGGCGGACATAAAGTGCAGGCGCATGCGATTCCGTGAGCTCAGCAGCTCGGGCATGATCTTCAGCATCTGGTAAAGTCCCGCCTGCAGCCGCACTTTGCGCTTGAACTCGGATTGCAGCACGGTCGGGAAGTCATACATTGTGGCAGTCGGTTCCATCAGGATGCGATATCCCTTGAAGAACGCAACTAGCGGTTCGTAAACGTCGTCGAGCAGCGTGCCAGGAGGCAAGGGCGTCCATAGCGACCGGCGAATCGCAGCGAAGGCGCCGCTATACCCGAAAGTCGAATCGATACGCGTCAGCCGCTGCCGGATCCACGACTCGTACCGCCAGTAAAGACTGGTGGTCGTCTCCTCATGAGTCTCGCCCTTCACGATGATGGTTTCGGGGCTGACGGCGCCGACCTTCGTATCGCCGAAGCAGGCAATCACGTTGCGCAGGCAGTTCGTGTCGAGTGTCTGCCGCACGTCGTTCAACACCAGGATCTCGCCGGAAACCAGTGGCACACCGGCGTTCAGCGCGGCAGCTTTTCCTCCGCGTGGCACCTGCAGAAACTTCACACCCCGATCAGCGAAGCTGCGCGCGATATCGTCGGTTCGATCGGTCGAGCCGTCGGAGATCACCAGGATTTCCATGAGTTCGCGCGGATAGTTCAGCGCGAAGATTGTCTTCAGCTTGCGTTCCAGGAATTTCTCGCCATTGTAGACGGCGATAACGAACGAGACCGTCCGCAGTTGATCGTCTTTACGGACTGGGTTGTTGCTGCGCCGAGCCAACCAATCCAGAAGCAGGGGATACCCGAACAGCGCGTAGAACATGATGAGGCAGGCGACCAAGAAAATCACAAGACACACGATCTCAGGGCTGGAGAAGTCAATGGCAGCTGCGAACGCGACAATGCTCCTTGGATCGAATGCCATAACTCTCATGTGCCCGGTCTGCGAGCTGGCGGGAAAAACCTGTACATGCCCTTCGCATGGAGCGAAAGGCGCACCCTTACTCCGTCGAGGGTAGAACACGCGCTGAACTGAGTCAAACAGCTTGTGAGTGTCTCCCGTTGACGGACGGGGAACCGCGCGGGAACGAAATTCGTAAGACTTTCATAGCAACATCGATTGATCTTTCTGGAGGCTTATGTCGACCGGCGACTTCCGCGCGTGCATGCTGCGAACCCTTCCTTCCGTTGTGCTCGTCTGCTTGCTGACCCTACCCGTGGCGGCGCAATCCAAAGGGGGAACCATTGCCTTTACGACCAATGACGAAGGCATGCCTGTAATCCCGGTCACCGTGGGCGAAGCCACATCTTTAAGCGTTGTTCTAGACACCGGCGGTGGCTTGGCGGTGCTGGCGCCCAGCGTGATTGAGAGGGTACACGGCGTGCCGGCGGGACAGTTCACGGGATTTCGCATGACGGGCGAGCAGCTCAACATTCCTCTGTTTACGATTTCGCGACTGGTGATCGGGCCGATGGAGAAGAAAGATGTCCTGGTGGGAAGTTGGGACGTGCTGGATAAAATTCATCTGGATGGCCTCGTTTCCCTCAGCCAATTCCGGGACCAGCCTTTCACGCTCGATTTTGACAACCGGATATTGATTTTCGAAACCGCGAAGACGCTGGCAAAGCGCCGCGCCAGTGCTGTGCTCTCCCCGATACAGCTGGATGATTTCCGCGGCATCTCCCTCGACATGTTTTCGCAGTTTCTCCTCGCCGGGCGTCCTGGCCAATGCGAGATCGATACCGGTAGTCCCATCTCCACCATTAATGCACGGTACATGAAGTCCCTCGGGATCCAGCCGGATGATAAAGACGTTCGCAAAGTCGAAAAACGCACCATTGCAGGAGGCTCCGAGATTCGCTATGACGCCAGGGTGCCGGGGATCGCGCTGGCGTCGTCGCCGAAGATCGAAATTCAGCATCCCAGGGTCTCATTCGTCGACATTATCTATGACTGTGTGGTCGGCGTGGATTTCTGGTCCGGCAAGACGCTTACCGTCGACATCCCCAACCGGCAGATTATGGTTTCAGCTGCCTCCTCATCGCGGTGATCCGCACTGTTTGCGCTTCACAGGGTCTTTTCCGCAAGTTGGTTCATCCAATTGGTTGTCATGAAAGTATGCAAGCCTCCCCTGCCAGCCGGATGATCGGCGCGCGTGAGTTCGTGCCGGTGAAGGAACGGTATAGGCTCGATTCCGCGATATAATCGAAGGTTTGCTGCAGCGCTCAGTTCCAGCAAGAAATTCCTTGGAAGGAAACTATGCCGACAGATGTCATCATGCCCCAGATGGGGGAATCGATCTTTGAAGGAACCATTACCAAATGGCTGAAGCAGCCCGGCGAAAAAGTACAGCGCGACGAGCCGCTATTCGAAATCTCCACCGACAAGGTTGACGCGGAGATACCCGCGCCGGCTTCCGGTACGTTGCAGGACATCAAAGTCCAGGCCGGAGCGACGGTGCAGGTGAATACCGTGGTCGGCACCATCGCGGAAGAGGGTGCTGCTGCCAGTGCGCCGGCTCCTGCCGCTCAAACAGCAAAGCCTGCTGCCTCGGGAGATGGCGCTCAGGCTGCGCCTCCGAAGACCGAAGCTCCGAAAGCCACTCAGAATATTCCGGCGGATCTTTCCAAGGACGAGAAGGAAGGTCTGGAACGGCAACAGCAGGGAAGCGTGCAAGAGAGCTCCGAGGGCGGAGATCAGGATCGCGTGCGCTCCAGCCCTCTGGTACGCCGTATTGCCAAAGAGAACAACGTCGATCTGGCCAAGGTTCCGGGAACAGGTCTTGGCGGCCGCATCACTAAGGAAGACATCGAGTCGTTCATCGCGAAGCACGCTGCCGGGGCGCCTGCGACTGCTCCAGTCGCACCGTCTTACGCGCCTCCGGCTGCGCAACCTGCGCCTGCGCCATCGGCTCCAGCTATGCCTGCCGTGACTGCGCCGTTACAGCCTGTGGGCGGAGTTACGCCCGGCGAAGTTGTGCCGATGACGACCATGCGCAAGAAGATCGCCGAGCACATGGTGATGTCGAAGCGTACCAGCGCTCACGTCCATGGCATCTTCGAGGTCGACGTAACCAAGATCGTCAAACTTCGCGAGAGCATGAAGGGCAAGTTCGAGCAGGCGACCGGCAACAAGCTGACCTACACTCCGTTCTTCGCCCGCGCGGTCATTCACGCCATTCGCAAGTGGCCGATCATCAATTCGTCGATGGAGGGCGAGAACATCCACTATCACCCGACCATCAACCTCGGCATCGCCGTCGCGCTGGATTGGGGATTGATCGTGCCGGTCGTCAAGAACGCCGAGGAGCGCAGCTTCGTCGGCCTGCAGCGCGCCATCAGCGATCTGGGCGAGCGTGCTCGCACTAAAAAGCTGAAGCCGGAAGAGGTTCAGGGCGGCACGTTCACCATCACCAATCCCGGTATCTTCGGAGCCGAGTTCGGTTTGCCAATTATCAATCAGCCCCAGCTGGCGATCTTGGGTGTCGGCGGTATCAAAAAGAAGCCGGTCGTCTTGACCGACAAGGAAGGTAACGACACCATCGCTATCCGCTCGATGATGCACTTAAGCATCGGCTACGATCACCGGGTCATCGACGGCGCGGTGGCCGACCAGTTCATGGATGAGGTGAAGAAATTCCTGCAGAACTGGAATGAGGCTTTGTTGTAAGGAAGCATCTAGCAGTTAGCACTTAGCATGAGCGGTGGGATGAAAATCCTGCCGCTTTTTGTTGTACCGCTATTTGTTGTACTCAGCGCCAACAAAACGAATCGTCGTCCTCAGCCAGCGTTCGCCTTCTTTCCACCGCTGTGTTTGTGGCGGGCGAACGCGTAGTCGAAGGAGGTGCGGTTATCGCCACGGAAGGATCTTATTCCAACCGATTGATAATCGATGCCACATACCCAGCGCCAAAGCCATTGTCGATGTTGACCACCGTGACGTTCGACGCGCACGAGTTCAGCATCCCCAGCAGCGCGGCGATCCCCTGGTAGGAGGCCCCGTATCCCACGCTGGTCGGTACGGCAATCACCGGCACTCCAACCAGCCCGCCGACTACGCTGGGCAGCGCTCCCTCCATGCCGGCACACACGACGATCACTCGCGCCTCGGTTAACACATCGCGTCGCGCCAGTAGCCGATGAATTCCGGCGACGCCGACATCGTAGACATGCTGCACCTCGTTGCCCATGATCTGCGCCGTGACAACCGCCTCTTCCGCGACCGGAATGTCGCTGGTACCGGCCGAAACAACGACGACGGTTCCTTTGCCATGCAGTGTCTCGTCGCGCGTCAAAGTGATGGCGCGAGCCAGTTGATGAACCTCTACTTTGCGAAGCTTGCGTTTGACCGCGCGAATCTGTTCCGGAGAGACCCGAGTGGCCAGCACATTATTGCCGCGTTTCGCCAGCCGGCTGAAGATCTCCGCCAGGTGCTCAGGAGCTTTGCCATGACCAAAGATCACCTCCGGCATGCCGACGCGCAAGGCGCGATGGTGATCGACGTTGGCAAATCCTAGATCTTCAAACGGCATGTGCCGCAGCTTCTGCACCGCCTCATCGGACGAGAGCTTGCCCCGCCGGACATCGTCAAAAAGCTGTTTGAGGGATTTGGCGTTCATGGTTGACTAACGCGACCTGAGTGAAAAGTATATCGTTGGGTGATCCGTGCAGCTGAGCACCGCGACGGCCGACTCCAGAATCGGATGTTACGATGAAGTGGCGGGACCGAATCTCACCGACAATCTGAGTCAGGTCACTTCCGTAGATGACGTCACCGAACACAAAAAATCGGAACCTAACCGTTGCCATCACGGGCGCCAGCGGCTCCATCTTTCCCAAGCACCTGCTGGATACCCTGGAACGCGACGAGCGAGTCGGCAACATCAACCTGATCGTCTCCGATAGCGGTTTGCGCGTGATGGCCGAGGAACTCGGGATTTCCGGCCGGAACGAGGTCGTCACCAAACTGTTGGCACGCAGCGCCACCAAGATCCAGCAACAAAATAACGATGACATCGGCGCGAACGTTGCCAGCGGATCGTACGACGGCGATGCCATGATCGTCATGCCATGCAGCATGGGTACTCTGGCTCGCATCGCCAATGGCATGGCTATTCATCTCATCGAACGCGCGGCCGATGTTTGCCTGAAGGAGCGGCGGCCGCTGATTCTCTGTGTTCGTGAGACACCGTTTAACCGCATTCACCTGCGCAACATGACGCTCGCAGCCGACGCGGGAGCAGTCATCTACCCGCTGATCCCTGCCTTCTACTTCCACCCGCAGTCAACCGACGAGATTGCCCGCGAGTTCGCCAATCGCGTGCTGGCGCACATCGGTCTGCCACAGCCGGGCGCATACCGCTGGAAGATGGATTAACCGGCCAAAACCTCCATTTGCCGCCGTCGCGTTTCCTGGCTCAGAGCTCGCCTTTTCAATAACATAGGCCTGTGACCGGGGTCACCGTTCAATGTGAGATTAACCCGCTGAAGCGCCAATTCATCCCGTTCGGCCCATCCTGCTTTACGCCTTCGAGCTGCGGTTATTACCCTATAAATGCAAGGAAGTGTGGCTCCAGTCCCATGAGGGGACACCACTCATTTCACCTGAGAGGCGTAAATGCATAAGCCGATTAAGTATGTTGAAAAAGCTGTCACTGTTGCTGCCAAGGGCGCATGGACCGTTTTCGACAAACTGAACAGTATCAACCCCAATCCTTCGTTTACGCCCAAGTGGTCGGATAAGCCACTGTTGAAGTCGTATCAGAAGTCCAAGCCACCACTCGGCTGGCCGCGCGCCACCGATTCTCTGTGCCCCAAGTGCGTTCCGGAAATCCGCCAGCAGATCATCGACGGCAAGCTGCCCGTCGAAGTGCTGATGAACGAGAAGGCCGGCGAGATCAAGGCCACGATCATCGAGCGCGACGGCAAGATCCTGATGGTGAAGGATTGCCCCATTCACGGTCACTTCGAAGACGTGATGGCCATGGATACTGCGTTCTTCAAGCACCTGGAAGAGGTCTTCCCGGGCCGCGACATCCGCGCCCACAACGACGAGAAGCTGCATCATCACGGCTCCAGTACGGTGCTGCACGGCCGCGGATCGGTGCTGACCATCGATCTCACCAATCGCTGCAACATGATGTGCGATCCCTGCTTCATGGACGCCAACCAGGTTGGCTTCGTCCACGAATTGACCTGGGATGAGATCAAGACGATGCTCGACAACGCCATCACTATCAAGCCACGCCGCCAAATGTCGGTGCAGTTCTCCGGTGGTGAGCCCACGTTGTCTCCGTACTTCCTTGACGCAGTTGCCTACGCTCGTAAGGTTGGCTACAACAGCGTGCAGGCTGCGACCAACGGCATCGAGTTCGCGAAGAGCTTCGAGTTCGCCAAGCAGGCCGCGGAAGCCGGTCTGCGCTATGCTTACCTGCAGTTCGACGGTATCGGCAACGCTGCCAACTCGCACCGCCTGGTTGGCAACCTGTTCGACGTGAAACTACAGGCCATCGAAAACCTGCACAAGGCCGGCGTCGAGATTGTGCCGGTTGTGACCATCGTCAACGACCTGAACAACGAGCAGGTTGGCCGCATCATCCAGTTCGCGCTCGATAACCCCAAGCGCATCTCGTTCCTCTCCTTCCAGCCCGTTTCGTTTACCGGCCGCGACGAGGCCATCACCGACGAGCGCCGCGCGGCACAGCGCTACACGCTGTCCCATCTGGCGCACGACGTAAAGAACCAGACAGGCTTGGGCGAGCCCACCCGCGATTGGTTCCCGATCTCGTTCATGAGCACCTTCTCCGATTGGGCCGACCTGGTTCACGGCCCTGACAAGGATTGGGGTTCGCTGAGCTGCGGCTGCCACCCGAATTGCGGCGTAGGCATGGCCGTCATGATCGACAAGGAAACCAAGGAAGCGGTTCCGGTCACGGCCTTCCTGAACGGTGACACTATCGCGAAGGACATTGCGAAGGTGAACGACGCCGCCCGCGGCAAGTGGATGTCGATTGCCGGCATGACTCTGGCGCTGCTGAAGAACTACGACCCCTTCAAATCGCCGACGCATTTCAAGTTCACCGATCTGCTGAAGAAGTTTGACAAGACCTTCGGCGCGACCGGCAAGGACTATGGCAAGGTCAGCGGAGACCGCACCGAGACTGACATTCAGAAGCGCCGGCGCGATCGCTGGAACTTCCTGTTCGTCGCCGGAATGTGGTTCCAGGACCTGTTCAACTACGACTTCCGCCGCACCGAGCAGTGCATCATCCCTTACGCCACGCAGGAAGGCGAGATCAGCTTCTGCGCTTACAACACAGGCGTGGGATGGCGCAACATCGTCGAGAAGATGCACATGACGGCCACCCTCACCAAATGGTACGAGGAGCACGGGCGTCACGAGATCTTCGCCGGCGGCAAGAAGGTCGGCCTCGAGACCACCTCGCACACCTTGAACCTGGTAGACGAGCACGTACAGGCCAAGGCCAACGACACGCTCGACAAGCTGGGCATCGCCAAGAACGCGCGTCAGGAGAAGTTCAAGGCACGCGATGAGAAGGTCAAGGCTGAAGCCGAGAAGGCGCGCATGATGGCGCTTTACAAAGAGCACGTGCTGGGCGAGAAACCGGTCAGCCAGGACGGCTTCGTTCCGCTAGGTCAGATCGGCGGCATCAAGCCCGCCCCGGCGACCGAAGAGAAGGAAGCAGTCTACGGCGATTAAGAACGCCGCCAATAAATAAAAGACCGGCCGCGCAAGCGGCCGGTTTTCTTTTTGCAGCTTGAATCTGACAGCTACGCGCGGCGACTGGCGCGCGATACAGCTTTTGTCATATTGCGCAGGGTTATGGTCGCCGTCTTCACCTCGGGCATCGCGATACCGCAATACAGTTGCTTGCCTTCCCGCTGCGTCGCCACCACGCCAGCGGCCTTGAGGATTGAGAGATGTTGCGAGAGGTTAGCCTTAGAGATGCCCAGGCCCTCCTGAAGCTCGGAGGCCCAGCGTTCTTTCTTGCCGAGCAACTCCACCAGGTGAAGCCGCGTCGGGTTTGCCAGTGCTTTGAAGATCGCCGCCTGGCGCTCATAATCGGCAAAGCTCTGATTAGAGTTTCTCTTCATTTGAATTTTCGCCCCTGAGATGTTCCAGCTATGCACGTAGCGAACTACGTGCGTAGGAACAGGAACTGCAGACTAATGTTTCGCCCGGTTCAAAATCGCTAAGCGACAGTTTCGTTGTCGCGCAACTTTGAAAGTGTCCCCGTCAAAATACCACTCCAGATGCCTGGAGTACACCCCCAAAATAGGGCTGGTCAGCCAGGCAATCGGTGCCAGAAGCCAGGCGGCAGGGTCGAGATGCAGGATCTGATCGGTTGCCAAGCGGATGAAGATAGAACGGCGCTAAGGTTTCCTTCCGAGATGCCAATGACACTAGTGGTACTGACAGACCCTCCTGAGTAAGCCGTTCCTACTGGTCTGCCAGCCAAGCATCCGTGCAGTTGGGTCGTTCTTGTAACCGTGATCAGCGGTAGGATGAAGTATGTCCCTGCGGCCCGTATCGGCGAGCGATCTGGAACAGCTGCTGTCCGGTCTGAAGGATTCTGTCGCCAAGCCCCGGGAAGGACTTTTCGGTCCCGACTCCATTAGCTGGAAGATCAACCGTGAATCGGCGCTCTTTCTGGCCGCGGGTCGCGCCGCGCTGTTGCAATTGGCTCACCCTTGGGTTGCAACTGCCATCGCCCAACACTCCCGTACTCTGAACGATCCCATCGTCCGCTTCCACAATACCTTCCGCGTCATCTTCACCATGATTTTCGGCACGGCAGAGCAAGCATTCACCGCCGCACGTCAGCTGCACCGGCTGCACAGTATGATCCGAGGGGTTCTGGCGGAAGGCGCCGGCAGTTTCGCTAAAGGTTCTTCTTATGAGGCGAATGAAGCCTCCGCTTTATGCTGGGTCTACGCGACCCTCGTCGACAGCGCCTTGATCGCCTACGAACTTCTGCTGCCGCCGCTCGCTGATCCGGAGCGCGAGCAGTATGTTGTCGAGAGCATTCGGATGGCTGCGCTCTTCGGCATCGCTCCCCAATATCTTCCGCCGAGCCATGCTGAATTTAACGCCTATATGGATGCCATGCTGCGCTCCGATGTGCTCGGCGTGAGCCCATCGACGCGCCAATTTGCCCAGCGCTTGCAGCAAGGAGCGGGGCTCATGATACCTCCTCCTGCATGGTATCGCTCCCTCACTATCGAAATTCTGCCGCCTCGTCTGCGCGACGAATTCCAATTGACCCACGACGATCGCGACAAGGCCGCCGTCAGTCGCACCCTGGCATGGCTTCGTCGCATCTATGCCCACCTGCCCTACGGCGTCCGCTTTGTGGGCCCGTATAACGAGGCGAAGGCGCGCTTACATGGCCGGCTTCCTGGACTTGCGGTGCGCTTGAGCAACCGGGTCTGGGTGGGCCAATCGACGTTGCTGGTTGCGCCGCAATAGGGACAAGGCCGGCTTTCTTTCGCACCTCAACACGTAGCGGCGATGTTCAATTCCGATTCAATACCCCTCAACAAGTCAGATACCCCGGAGAACTATCGATGAGACCGGCCGGTCGAATTCGGTGTAGCATGTATTCCAATCAGCCCAACGGCTGATCGTGGGTAAGCTGCCATCGGGGAAATTTTTCTGATGAATATCCTATTGCTATCGATGCCCGACTCGTTCGAACACATGCCGACGGTCGCGGTGCGCATGCCTAACGGTGCGCTCTGCTCGCTGGCCGCCAACGTCGAACCGCAGCACAACGTAGCTGTCGCGGACCTGATCCTCGTTCAGGGCAAAGTACGCGAAACCGTTGAGCGGCTGCTTCAGGAATACGCTCCTGATGTCGTCGGGCTCTCGGTCATGACTTTCCAGCGAAAGACGGCTTTGCGAATTGTGTCTCTCATTCGGTCGCTGCGCCCAAACATCGTTGTCGCGGTCGGTGGTTACGATCCCAGCCTCGCGCCGCAATCTTATATGGGCGAAGACAGTGGCATCGATTTCATCGTTCGCGGTGAAGGTGAGCTCACGTTTCGGGAGCTGCTGCGGGCCCTCGAGAGCAAACAGGAATTCCGCACCATTCTTGGTCTTAGTTATCGCGCGGAAGATGGATGGCATGAAAACCTGCCTCGTCCGGTGCACAGCCTGGATGGCGATGAGATTAAGCCGCCTAGGCGCGATGCTCGTGTGCTGGCCGGTTACACCATGATGGGACGACAGGTCGACGTGATCGAGACCTCGCGCGGCTGCACCTTCGATTGCGGCTTTTGCTCCATCATCGAGATGCGCGGCCGCAACTTCCACACCTACAGCTTCGACCGTGTCCTCGCGGACATACGGGATGCTCGCGACCACGGCGCACGCGCTATCTTCATCGTCGACGACAATATCAGCCTCAACATCAAGCGCTTTGAAGCGCTTTGCCAGGCGATTATCGACGCCGGCCTGAACGACATCGTCTACACCGTTCAGGCCATGACCTCGCCCATCGCCATGCATGGCGAGACCTTGGCGCCGCTGATGCGCAAAGCCGGCTTCCGCTATGTTTTCCTCGGCATCGAGAACATTCTGGAAGACGATCTTGTTTTTCTGAAAGCCGCCGCCAAGAACGAGTTCCGCGAGGCCGGCCGCAAAACCGGTAACGCCACTGTACGTGCCATTGAACATCTCCACAGAAACAAGATGTATGTTGTTGGCGGCCTGATCATCGGCAATCCGGACGATACCCGCGACTCCATTCGAACCAACCTGGAGTTCGCGCGGAAGTATGTCGATTGGCCGTACATCCAGCATCCCACACCTTACCCAGGCACACCGATGACGAAGGATTTTCGTGACCGCAATCTGATCCAGATCGAGCGGATGGAGGAGTACGACGGCACTACTGCCATCGTTGCCACGCAGCATCTGCAACCGCGGGAGATCGAATTCGAGCGCTGGCGCGCCGAGCGCTGGATGAAGACCCGTCACATGCCCGCAGTCATCGCTCACGATCCCGGTTTTGTTTTGCGCCACTGGCGGAAGATGCTGGCGCATACCTTCCGCGGCAGCAGCCTGCGATCGTTCTTCGGACTGGAAAGCGACCGCAAGGTCTTCGACCGCTACTGCGCCATTCGGGCTGCCGAGCGCGTGTACCTCTGAACCCCGGGCCGAATCTGCCGTGCGGCTTCCCTCGACTCGCTGTATAACTGCAACAGGTCTCATATTCCATGGCTGCAAGTCCCCCGACACAAGAAAAGAAAGCAGGTCTGTCGTATTGGGCCGCTCGCACTTTAGAAGAATGCGACAAAGCCAGCGAGGGTTTTGCCGCCGATCCGGTGCACGATCTTCGCGTGGCCATCCGACGCTGTCGCTCCATGGCCGACGGCTTCCTCTCGGTTGATCCGGATCCAGCCTGGAAGCAGATGAAACGCCTGGCCAAGCCGCTGTTCAGCAGCCTGGGCGATCTGCGCGACACCCAGGTGATGATGGAGTGGCTGGCGAAACTTGGTGCGCCTGATGATCCAGTCACGCAGAGCCTCACGACCGAGCTGGCGTCAAAGGAAGCGGAGCAGAAAGCTGCGGCGCAGGATTCGCTGGCTAAGTTCGACCGTAATGAATGGCTCTCGCTCAACGACCATCTGGCGGGACGTACGGACACGATCCCTCTGGATGGAACGGTCTTCCAGGCCGTTGCACTGGAGCGCTGGATGGACGCACGCGAGTTCCATCGGCATGCGTTGAAAAACCGCAGTGGGACGGCCTATCACCAGCTGCGCATCGGCATCAAGCGCTTCCGCTACACGGTAGAGAATTTTCTTCCAGAACGGCACAAGAAATGGTCGAAGGATCTGCGCGATCTGCAGGATGCGTTGGGCGAAGTACACGACTTCGACGTGCTAAGAGCCATGCTGAAGACTCACCGCACGATTGCGCCGGAAGGTCGTACGCGCTGGCTGGCGAAAATCAACGACGAACGGAAAACGCGGCTCGACCTCTATCGCTCCAAGATGGTAGGGAGACACAGCTTGTGGGAGGTCTGGCGGTCGGAATTGCCAGCCGGCGAGGAACAGGACAAAGCGGCCCTGGAGAAGCTGAGAACCTGGGCGAGATTTCTCGATCCAGATACATCCCACACCGAATTGGTGACAGGGTTTGCTTTGCAGATTTTTGATGCTATCTCACAATGTGGGATATCGCTTCCCGGGCGACGGCCACTGGTGGAAGCAGGAGCTGTTCTGCACGAGATCGGCCGGGACAAAAATGCCGATGATGGCAAGGGTGGTCATCGCAAACGCGGATTTCGTCTGGCGAGTAAGCTAAGGCCTCCGGCCGGGTGGAGCGAAACCGATACACGGTACGTAGCCGCAATAGTTCGCTATCACCGCGGCGCATTGCCGAAACTCGACGAGTCCCCGCTTGTGGGACTCACCGCGAAACAGCGATCCGAGTTGATGCCGCTCATTGGCGTGGTGAGGCTGGCAAACGCATTCGATGAAGAACACGAGGGCGTAGTGAAGAAAATTGGTGTCGAAATCAAAGACGGAACCCTCGTGATCGAGGCGCAAGGGCTGGAGGCGTTTGGTTCCACTGGCGAGCGTATCGCCCGCGCGCGCTACCTGTTGGAATCGGCGTGCCTTCTGCCGATTATTGTTCGGCCATTTCCGGCTCAAACGACGGCAACTCCTGTCAGGCCGGCGCAGACGCGTCGTCGGCCATCCGTCGCTCGAGAGAAGCAGAAAGCCTAATCCGCAACTCTCTTCTTTTTCTTGTAGGGGTCACCAACAAAAACGAAAGGATATTTGCTGAGCGCTTGTACGTCGCCTGCGGCAGCGTAATCCTCGACTTCGGCCATTAAATTTTCGGCTTCACTCTGGGGCATGTTCTTTGTCGCTTGCCAGAATTTGTCAGGGAAGAACCATATACGCTCGCGATGATCAGTTTCTGCCGCGCAATCGGAAAAAGATGGCATAAACTCCTCCCACATTGTGGGATAGATCAAAACCTGGGTTAATGAAGGTTGAAGGAGCCTAAATTTGCTAAGTTCACTTTCAATTATGGACTTCCGGTTCAGGCTTGTAAACATCGACGGAAGCCCCGTTCGCGACCTCTGCAGGTAAAGCTAAGCAAACAAAGCACGCAAAGCCCGAACTCAGAATCGGGAAA
>DATHQX010000122.1:0-63788 GCA_035482295.1 Verrucomicrobiia bacterium | reverse complement strand
CTGATCGAGCCCACCAGCGGCAACACCGGTATCGGCCTGGCGTTTGTAGCTGCCGCTAAAGGCTACAAACTCATCATCACCATGCCGGACACGATGAGCACGGAACGTCGCGTGATGCTGCGCGCCTTCGGAGCAGAGGTTGTCCTTACACCGGGCGGCAAGGGCATGAAGGGTGCGATCGCCAAAGCTAACGAACTGCTGAAATCGACGCCGAACGGTTACATGCTGCAGCAGTTCGACAACCCGGCCAATCCCAAGATTCACCTCGCCACTACCGGCCCGGAGATATGGGAGGATACCGAAGGCAAAGTCGATATCCTGATTTCGGGTATCGGCACCGGCGGCACCCTGACCGGAGTAAGCGAGTACATCAAGCCGAAGAAGGCGTCGTTCAAGGCGATTGCGGTCGAGCCGACGGAAAGCCCGGTACTCTCCGGCGGGCAACCCGGTCCGCATAAGATCCAAGGTATCGGCGCGGGCTTTGTGCCCAGCATTCTTCGCACGGACTTGATTGACGAAGTCGTGCAGGTTTCCAGCGACGACGCCATCACCATGGCGCGACGACTGGCGAAAGAAGAAGGGCTGCTGGTTGGAATCTCGTCCGGCGCCGCGGTCGAGGCTGCGCTGAAAGTGGCGCAGCGGGAAGAGAATGCAGGTAAGCTGATCGTGGTCATCATCCCGTCGTTCGGGGAACGCTACTTGAGCAGCATCCTCTTCCAGCAGTTGCGTGAGGAGGCGCTGGCGCTTCCCACGGTCGAGGTCAACGTTTGAGCTTTTTCTCGTGTGCGCGCGAAGATGTCGCCGCGGTATTGGATCGCGACCCCGCGGCGAAGTCTACCTTCGAAGTGCTGGTCCTCTACTCCGGGCTCCATGCCCTGTGGGCGTACCGCGTGCATCACTGGATGTGGACGCACGGCTGGAGATTTCTCGCCCGCGCGCTGTCGCAGCTTGCGCGGCTCTTCACCGGCATCGAGATCCACCCCGGCGCCGAGATCGGCCGTCGCTTCTTTATCGATCACGGCATGGGGGTCGTCATCGGCGAGACGGCCATCATCGGCGATGACGTTACGCTCTACCAGGGCGTAACCCTGGGCGGCACTGGTAAAGAAACGGGCAAGCGCCATCCCACAATTTGCAACAATGTCGTTGTCGGAACCGGCGCGCGCGTGCTGGGGAATATCACCATTGGCGAGAACAGCCGCGTGGGCGCGGGTTCGGTGGTGCTGCGCGATGTGCCTGACAATTCCACCATCGTCGGTGTACCTGGACACATTGTGTTACGCAGCGGCAAGCGTGTGGTGATCACCGATCCCAAGCTGATCAACGATCCCCTCTCCGAGGCGGTGGCTGCCGTCGCCAATGAAGTGAAGAAGCTGAAGCAGCAGGTGCATGAGTTGCAGGGCCGCGAGATGGTCTACAGCGACGGCGACGAAAAGCTGCAGCAGGCAATCGAGATCGACTACCAGATCTGAGTCAAAGACCCAACGACGAATCCACTGTTGCTGGTTTTCCTGTTGTTCTTTGGGGAGAGCACCAGTTTCTAAGGTCGCGCCCAGCGTCTTTCGATTTCCACAGTGTTAAACGGACAACAAATCTCGCGCCCGGCAAACGTCTGCCGAGATGGCGCCATCCTATCGGTCATCTGGCCTTCCGGGCACAACAAAGGGGTTGGCATTTGTCAGACACACATGTTCAGGTGGGCGATCGGACGTCAGTGGTGACAACCCCGAGAGTGCCCCAAAATCGGCGCCTTCGCCTGCAGATTATCCTGCTGATACCTCTGCTGTGCGTTGTCATCCTTGCAATCGTGGCTGATCGTGAGTGGCCCTTCACGCAATCGGCCATTGCCGCGACGCTCCAGCAACAAGCCGATGCCGGCGTACAAATAGGGTCGTTCCGGCAGTTCTATCTGCCAAGTCCAGGATGTGTTGCGGAGAATGTGACCTTTCGAAGAAGCGGAGACAGTAAAGACCAGCCCTTCGTGACCATTCGGAAATTAACCATTCTTGGCAGCTACCACGGATTGCTGACCAACCACATCAGCACGGTTCAAGCTGATGGCGTTCATGTGATCATACAACCGGGACAAACTTCGTCTTCGGGCGGCACGCAATCCACCGTCGGAACAATTCCTCCGGGCCTGACGATCGGCCAACTCATCGCCGACGGTGCGGCGATTGAATTTCCTCCGACAGCGGATCGTGCTCAGGCGCTGATCTTCCGCCTACCCAAGATTACGGTGCACGATCTGGAAAACGGCAAGCCCTTGGCGTTTCAGGCGACTCTGCAGATCCCGCAACCTCCGACCGAGCTCGACGTCACGGGAAACTTCGGTCCATGGCAGGCGGGGCGCGGCGGCGAAAGCAAGATGTCAGGCGCCTACGACGTGAAGAGCCTCGACCTCGGGACGTTTCAGGATATCGGTGGAATTCTCACCTCGAAGGGAAACTTCGACGGCGTATTGCAGCAGGTAACCGTGAGCGGCAAGGTCGACACACCCAAATTCACTGTCAGCTCCAGCGGTCATCCCATCCACCTGGTGGCCAACTACTCGGCGACGGTGAACGGCCTGAACGGGGATGTGAACCTAGATGCCGCTCAGGTGCGTTTCGGGGGCACCGTCATCGACGCTGCCGGCTCGGTCGCGGGCCAGAATGGCAAGGAGGGCAAGACCGCGCAATTCGTTCTCACTTCCAGCCAGGCGCGAGTTCAAGATTTGTTGTGGATGTTTATTTCGGAGAACAAGCCGCCGATGACCGGCCCCATCATCTTCCGCGCGAAGGCGACGGTTCCTCCGGACAAACGCCCCTTCCTGAAGAAACTCGTATTGCAAGGGGATTTCGGCATCGCCAACGCGCAGTATCCGCATGAGAGCACGCAACGCACTATCGACGTGCTAAGCGCTCGGGCGCGCGGACAGGCCGACAAGGTGGAAGACATCGACGATAAGATTGGCAGCGAAACCTACGATCCTGGCCGAGTTCTGTCTAACATCAAGGGCCACGTCGTTACCACCGACGCAGTCGCCCATCTCAGCGACGTCATGTTCGACGTGCCCGGAGCTTCGGCGAAATTGAATGGCACCTACAAGCTCATCACGCATCAGGTCGACCTGAGCGGGTACATGCATCTGGAGAGTGAACTGTCCAAGACCACGACAGGCGTGAAATCGGTATTGCTGAAGGTGATGGAGCCTTTTATGAAGAAGGGTCACCACAACGAGTCGGTGATTGCGATCAAGATCGGAGGCACGTACGAAAATCCCACCTACGCCGTCGTGCCCCGGGCCGAAAAGTAGCTTATTTGGAAGGGTTGCAACGCCGGCGGACAAGGTGTATCCGCTTCTGTGACCGGCCTAAGGCCGCAGTTTTCAACTGCTCGATCTCAGCCGCCTGACGTCCCGCCATCTCCTGGATCATGTCCAGCACCGTCTTTTGTCTGACTTCGCCAATCTGTATGAGTTGCATGTGGCAAAGAGTAACGAATCGGCAAAAACCGCACATCCCCTGCTGGTCGCACCGAGCCTACAACCAATGAACTAGGCGCCTTTTGCTTCGCTCCGCGCGAAACCAGGTGATTGAAGGCGATGTTAAGATCACTTCGAGTCTTTGCTTTGAAGGCGGGCCTTTCAAGCCGTGGATGAGTCCAAACAAATCGACCAGGTTGCAAAGGTCTGCCATGAGACGCTGCGGGCCTTTTGTCAGACGCTGGGCGACAACTCACTGTCTCCGTGGGAGGACGCGCCCGAGTGGCAAAAGGAATCGTCGCGCGCTGGCGTGCGGACTTATTTCAAGAGGTTCGCCGCCGGAATCGAATCATCTCCAGAGCAAACGCATGAGCGCTGGCTGCGGGAGAAGCACGCTACCGGATGGAAGCACGGTGAGACGAAAGATCATCAGACCAAGGAACACCCGTCCTTTGTTCCGTACGAAGATCTCCCGTTGGATGAGAAACGGAAGGACTACCTCTTCGCCGCGATCTGCAGGGCCTTTTGCGAATCAGCAGCAGCCGAGGCCGCAACGGCGAGGGCAAAGAAATAACCGCCGGCGTGCCACAATCTGAGAAGCCCATGTGTGCATCACCCAAAGGCAGTCATAGCTCTCCTTCCTCGCCGATCGTCGCGCTGACCGGCTTTATGGCGGCCGGCAAGAGCACGATTGGCCGCGAGCTCGCACGCCTGCTGCACTGGCGCTTCATCGACCTTGACTGCGAGATCGAGCTCGAAACCGGCTTAACCATCCGCGACCTGTTCACCCAGCACGGCGAAGAACACTTCCGCAAAGTCGAGACTGAGGCGCTGCGCATCGTGCTTACGCAATCGACCGCTCCCACGGTAATCGCCCTGGGCGGAGGAACCTTTGTGCAGCCGCAGAATGCGGGTCAGCTACGCGAGCACGGTGTCCGCGTCGTCTTCCTCGAACACGATTTGCAGAAACTGCTTCAGCGCTGCCGGAACGCCGGCGACCGCTCGCCGCAAAATCCTCGACCGCTGGCGGTCGATGAAGCTGCCTTCTGCGCGCTCTATGCGCAACGGCTGCCCCTGTATCGCAAAGCGGACGTGACCGTCGTTCCGCGCGAGAAAGAAGCGCCAGGGGTTGCGCTGGAAGTCCTGAAAGCGCTCGGGCTCCATGCGAGGGATCACGCGAGGTAGTTTAATCGTCACCTCGGCGCCATCTGGAACGTGATATAACTTGATTTTTCCCCACGAAAATGTCACAGAAAATTGCAGTTGGAATACTTGGCGCCACCGGCGTCGTCGGTCAGCGTTTTATCCAGATGCTGGAGCATCATCCGTGGTTTGAGGTGACGTGGTTGGCTGCCTCCGACCGCTCTGCCGGGCAACCCTATGGTGACGCCGCGCGCTGGCGTTTGAAGACTCCCATCCCCGAACGCGTGCGTGCAATGACAGTGTCGAATGCCGTGCCTGATGGCGCACCGCATATCATCTTCGCTGCGCTCGACGCGGGTATCGCTCGCGAAATGGAGCCGCAGTTCGCTGCCGCGGGATGCGCCGTGGTCAGCAATTCCAGCGCCTTTCGCATGCAGCGGGATGTTCCGCTCATCATTCCTGAAGTCAACGCCGATCACCTCTCGCTCATCGAGAAGCAAAACTGGCACAAACAGTCGGGCGGCTACATCGTCACCAATCCCAACTGCTCGGCCATCGGCCTGGTGGTTGCACTCGCTCCCTTGCATCGCAAGTTCGGTGTTGAGTCCCTTTTCGTTACCACCATGCAGGCGGTCAGCGGCGCTGGATACCCCGGCGTGGCTTCGCTCGATATCCTTGGCAACGTGATTCCCTACATCGCCAAGGAAGAAGAGAAGATGGAAGAGGAAACGCGCAAGCTTCTTGGCCGGGTGAACGGCGATCACGTCGAAATGGCGGACTTTAGCATGACGGCCCACTGCAATCGCGTCGCGGTCGAAGATGGTCACACTGAGTCGGTATCGGTGAAGCTAAAGAAGAAGGCTTCCGCGGAAGAGATCATCGCCGCGTTCAATGAATTCCAATCGACGCCGCAGGAGCTGAAGCTCCCGCTGGCTCCCGAGCAGCCCATCGTCTATGACCCCGCTCCCGACCGTCCGCAGCCGCGCTTTGACGTTGATCGCGGCAAGGGCATGACCGTCACTGTGGGCCGTTTGCGTCCGTGTGGCGTACTCGACTGGAAGTTCACCGTGCTTTCGCACAACACCATCCGCGGCGCGGCCGGGGCAGCTCTGCTGAATGCCGAACTCCTCAAGGTGCAGGGCCTGCTCCCGGGAGCGGCTGACATGAGCAGCGTAACGGCGGGTCGAGGTGTTCTGCCGTGATCGTGATGAAGTTTGGCGGCACTTCGGTCGAGAACTCTACCGCCATCGATCGCGTCGCCAGCATCGTGAAATCGCGCCTCAAGCAGCGGCCGTTCGTGGTCGTCAGCGCGATGGCCAGGGTCACCGACCAGCTTCTGGCGATGGCAGCCGCTGCCGGACGCGGCGAACGCGACGCCGCCCTGGAAATTTGCCGCGCGCTGCGCGAACGCCACTACCTGACTGCCGGGGAACTGCTCGGCACGGGCCTGCACACCGATCTTCACAACGATTTAGGCGCTGAGTTCGATTCACTGGACGAACTGCTGCGCGGGATCTCTGCTGTAGGCGAGCTCACGCCACGAACTTCCGATTACGTTGTCTCATTTGGCGAACGTCTCTCCAGCATGATCGCCGTGCCGGCATTCCTCGCTCGTGACATTCCTGCCGTGCTGGTTGATCCGCGCAAGGTCATCGTGACCGACGCGCAACATAGCCGCGCCGTTCCGCAGGTAGAGGAAATCAACGAGCGGCTGCAAGACCACGTGCTGCCGCTGATCGACAACCAGCAGGTGCCGATCATGGGCGGCTTCGTCGGCGCCACCCGCGAGGGCACGACCACCACCATCGGCCGCGGCGGTTCGGATTTTTCTGCTGCATTGGTCGGAGCCGGACTCAATGCCGCTTGCATCGAAATCTGGACCGACGTCGACGGCATGAAGACTACCGACCCGCGCATCTGTCCCGACGCGCGTCGTATCAAGGTGATCAGCTTCGAAGAGGCCGCCGAGTTGGCCTACTTCGGAGCGAAGGTTCTGCATCCGGCAACCGTGCTGCCGGCCGTCGAGAAGAACATTCCGGTGCTGGTACTGAACTCGCGCAATCCCTCGAACGAGGGCACGCGGGTTCTCTCGCGCACGCCACGCTCGCACTCGCTGTTCAAAGCTATTGCGGCCAAGACGCGCATCACCGTCATCGATATCGTCGCGGCTCGCATGCTTATGGCGCACGGATTCCTGGCGAAGGTCTTTGAGATCTTTGCGCGTCATCGCTGCGCGGTCGACGTGGTTTCGACCTCCGAGGTCAGCATCTCGCTCACCGTCGATTCCAACGAGGCCATTCCGCAGATCGCCGCTGACCTGGAGAAGCTCGCGTTCGTGAAGTATTCCGGTCGCAAGGCTATCGTCTGCCTGGTTGGCGAGAACCTGCGCGATACGCCGGGCGTAGCCGCACAGATCTTCGAGGCCATCAGCGACATCAACGTGCGCATGATTTCCCAGGGCGCGTCGGAAATCAATCTGACCTTCGTCATTGATGAAGCCGACGTTCCCGAGGCCGTGCGCCGGCTGCACGCCAAGTTCTTCACCGACGTCGACCCGGAGGTCTTCGATTGAGCAAGCCATCTCTGAGGCTGCTGGTTTTGGGGCCGGGTAAAACGGGTTCACTGGTGGCCGAGGTCGCACGCGAACGCGGACATCAGGTGCAGGTAATCGATGCGGATGTCAACGAAGGCGGCGCATGGCTCACGCCTGAAAACCTGCGGGACATCGACGTCGTGATTGACTTCACCGCGCCGGACGCGGTGCTCGGCAACATCGACGCCTGCCTGCGCGCGCACAAAGCGATGGTAGTCGGTACTACCGGCTGGTATGGCGAGATGGACCGTGTGCGCCGCCAGGTCGAGCAGGCCGGGACCGGCTTTGTTTGGGGAGCCAACTTCTCATACGGCGTAAATTTGTTTTTCCAGGTTGTCAAAACCGCGGCGGCGGCACTGCAGCACGACTATCGCGGGCACATCACCGAGATCCACCACATCCACAAGAAAGATGCACCCTCGGGAACGGCCGCGGCTATGCAACGAGTCCTGCAACAGGCTACGGGAGTGAAGCTCGACATCACCTCCCAGCGCGAAGGCGAAGTGACCGGCACACACATTCTGGAGCTGGACGCAGATGGCGATCGAATCGTCCTCACGCACGAAGCAAAGTCGCGGCGCACGTTTGCCAACGGCGCAGTCCTGGCGGCGGAGTGGATCGCCGGCAAGACCGGGTTTTACGATTTCAAGGATGTCTTCGGCGAGCTCTGACGATTAATTCACCACGGAGGCCGCGGCTCACGGGGGTCTTGAACATTGTCATCACAACGAAGCCTTTAGGCTGAGGAGGGATCTGCTTTACTGCCGGCGACAAAAGCAGATCCCTCGCTTTGCTCGTGATGACACTTCCCTTTGGAACGTTGTGGGTCAAAGAAAGCACTCGGGGTCTTTCCCTCCGTAATTCCATGGTGAATACGCCTTTTCATCAGCGGCTCCTTTGAGATTCCCTCCGCAAACGATTATTCTTCTCCAATGAAGTTGCGTGGTTGCGGTACCGCCCTCGTTACTCCTTTTCGACAAGATGGCAGCCTGGATGAACCGGCCTTGCGCGAACTGGTGCGCTGGCAGGTCGAGTCGGGAATCGACTTCCTTGTGCCGTGTGGTACTACCGGCGAGACGCCGACGCTCACTCACGAAGAGTGGCTGCGCGTCATCGATGTAACCATCGAGGCTGCGGGCGGACGCGTGCCCATCATGGCGGGAGCGACCTCGAACAACACGCGAGAAGCTGTAGCCAAAGCCAAAGAAGCCTCGTCGCGCCCGGGTGTGGATTTCATCCTGACCGCGACCCCGTACTACAACAAGCCAACGCAGGAAGGCGTCTATCAGCACTTCAAGGCGATCGCCGAAGCCTCGACCAAGCCGCTGATGCTGTACAACATCGCGGGCCGCACGGGGACGAACATCGAAACCCCAACCCTGCTGCGCTTGGCGGAGATCGACAACATCGTGGCTGTCAAGGAAGCCAGCGGCAACATCGCGCAGATCGCCGAAGTGTGCGCTTCAGTACCTGAGGATTTCCTGGTCTTCTCCGGCGACGACGCGATCACGCTGGCAGTAATTGGACTAGGCGGCGTAGGGATCGTCTCGGTCGCCTCCAACGAAATTCCGGCGGAGATGACGCGCATGACCGGCGCGGCGCTCTCCGGCAAGTGGGACACGGCACGCCTGCTCTTCCGCAAATATCTGCCGCTGATGCAGGCCAACTTCATCGAATCGAATCCCGGACCGGCAAAGGCTGTGCTGGCGATGATGGGCCGCCTCGAAGAAAGCTATCGTTTGCCACTGGTGCCGATGAAGAAAGAGAATCGTGCCAAACTCGAGAAGGTTGCGGCAGAAGTCGGATTGCTACAAGGACAGCCTGCTACCAAATAGAAGCTGGTCACGACAGAGGCACGAAGATCACGGCGGTTTGAGTTCGTATCGGTTCTCGGTAGGACTCCTGATGCGCCCGTGACACTTTCATCCTGAGCGCACGAACGAAGCGACCGGAGTCGAAGGACCGCCATTTCGGAGCCTTACCGCGACCTTTCTTGGGAGTGGAGCTAAGCGGCTTGCTGCCGCGAGGCAGATGACACCACCCGATAGAGCGCTTCGTATTCCCTGCCCATTCGCGCGGAATTGAATCGCGTTTCGACATGCATCCGACACGCATCCGGCGAGATGTTTCCAACCTTCTCGACAGCTGCTGCCATTTCATCGACTGTCTCGACGACGAATCCTGTTTCCTTGTCGGCGACAATCTCGGGAAACGCTCCGCGGCGAAACGCGACTACCGGGGTGCCGCAGGCCATTGCTTCCATCGCGACCAACGAACTGGTCTCCGCAGCAGTGCTGGTTAGAATCAGTGCGCGCGCGTGACTAAGAACCTTCAGTTTGTTCTGACGAGCCGGTGTGTCGATAAAGCGCACATCTGAACCTTCGCCCAGGTGCGGACGAATCTCGCGATCGAAATACTTCCGGTGATAGCTGAACGGATAAACCCGCCCAGCGAGAACGAGCGGCAGGCGGGCTTTGCGCGCCACACCGATGGCGAGATGCGGAGCCTTCTCCTCGCAGATGCGGCCCAGCCAGAGGAGATAATCCTCTCTCTCCGTCGAGAAGGGAAAATCGTCGACGGCGATGCCGTTTTCTACAACGCCATCGAAGTTGGGAAGGCCGTCGAAGCTCCCGGCTTGCGATGGAGAGACGCAGTTGAGGAATAAGGTTGGCGCAGGATTGTGGAAGTACTCTTCGCGATAAAAGCTGCGCGGCAGATGTAATGTCGCCAGGACAGGGACGGGACATTCGGCAGCGTGGCGGAAGAAGCTTCCGCTCTTATCGTGGATGAGGTCGAACTCGTTGGAATGTTGGCTTAGATATTGAAGAACGCAAGCGCTGTGCTCGCGCTCACGAGACTCGTATTGATCCGGCGCGTTTACAGGGTTGCCAGTGGGAAGCAGGCGGCCCGCGGCTTGCGAGCCGGTTGAAGCAGCGACTGTCGTCGAATGTCCAGCCCGCGCCATCTCACGCTCGACGGCGAGGAGCATCTGCTCGGCACCACCAGCGCTCTCGGGCGTGACGGTGAGCAGCGGGTATGCGATGTAGAGAATGGAAAGCGGCTTCATCAAGTGTCGCCGGCTAAAGCCGGCTCAGTAGAACTTAGATGCGCTGAGACGCTGACCTGAAGGCCGGGTTTATCGAGTGCTGCCGGCTAAGCCGGCTCTGGTTTTTGGTCTGCCTTAGATCCACGGCTTCCGCGGTGGGCTACAGAAGTTACGCCCGCCTGCGGCGGGCGGGCTATGGTTCGCAAATTAGTCGCGAGCGAGCGACGCGAGGTTGAAGATCGGCGCACGACGAATAGTCTCGGTCACGCTGGCCGAAGGCGAACTTCCTGCTCGGAAGCTGAGCATTACTGTTCTTTGCCTGGCCGCTTCGGTGCCACACGCAGGAATTCAGCGAATGCCGCACTTACTTCCTGAGCGGTCATGCTCCACTGCCAAACTTCGTAATTCGTCTTGCCTTCATGCGGAGGCCGAGTGAAGTCATAGGAAGCCTGCGGCCGCACGATCTCGCGGGAAACGTCGAACTTCTGGAGAAAGTCCCCCTGCGATAGATACGCGCGGCACATCTCGCGTTTGCGCTCCTGTTCCGCTTCCGTCGGCCGAACATCCATAACATCGTCGGTGGGAGTGCGAAAATCCTGAAACAAGCCCGCTCCATCGGCGTCACGATGGTAGAGCGGCGCCTCCCAGCACGGAATGGACGCGGCCTGGGCCAGCTGAGCTGCCAGAAAGCTGCACGCGTCGTGATCAGGGTGACCGCCTTCGTAGGCCAGCGTCAGCAACGCAGGGGTCATGCGTCGCGCAACGGCGTCGGCCAGCAAGTCATACGCTGTATGCAAGTTGCGAAACAACTCCTGATCGACCAGTTTCTCTCCGCCCGGCATGTCGGCGAGGAACAAGACATCCTTCACACCGGCAGCGCGCATGGACTCTAGCGCTTCTTTTCGGCGAAGGACAGCGTAGGCTTCGCGTGAACCGTACTTCTGCCAGAAATACGGGTCCGCCGGAGAACCGTCGGTAGCAAAGACTACCAGCGGCTCGCGCATGCGCTGCAGCAGCGCGCCAAACGCAATGCACTCGTCGTCGGGATGTGCCACCAGAACCAGCGTGCGTTCCAGCAGGTCGTCGATCCAGTCCATGATCTTTCGATGCTCGCTGCGCGGTTGCAGTTTGAGAGTTACTGCAACCGCCATCGATGACCAGTTATACTGCCCGCCATGCACGAACTCCAATCAGAAATTGAGCGCCTGTACGCCCTCGGGGGTAAAGCGGCGCAGGACCCGAGTGCCGGCGAGATTTTTGTTCGTTTCCGCGACGCCCTGACTGCGGGTCAGGTGCGCGCGGCCGAGAAGATCGGCGGACGCTGGCAGACCAATGCGTGGGTGAAGGAGGGTATTCTGCTTGGCTTCCGCATCGGCAAGTTGGCCGAGAGCGGCGATCCGCGCGTCCTCTCGTTCGTCGATAAGGACACCTACCCGACTCGACACTTCGCCGCCAGTGAGCAGATACGCGTCATCCCCGGAGGTTCATCGGTTCGCAGCGGAGCCTATGTGGCGTCGTCGGTGGTCTGCATGCCGCCGATGTTCATCAACGCCGGAGCTTATGTCGATGAAGGCACGATGGTCGACTCGCATGCGCTGGTCGGCTCATGCGCGCAGGTCGGCAAGCGCGTGCATATCTCGGCTGCGGCGCAGATTGGCGGCGTGCTGGAACCGATTAATGCCTCGCCAGTGATCATCGAAGACGACGTCCTGGTAGGCGGCAACTGCGGGATCTATGAAGGCACGCAGATCGGCACGCGCGCAGTGCTTGGAGCGGGCACGATTCTGACGCGCTCTACGCCGCTTTTCGACATCGTGAAGGGCGAGATCTATCGCGCGACCGCCAACGAGCCTCTACGAGTGCCGGAAAATGCAGTGGTCGTACCGGGCTCGCGCGCCATCACCAAGGGTAAAGCCGCGGAGTGGGGACTATCCCTTTACGCGCCGGTCATTGTGAAGTATCGCGATGAGAAGACTGACCGCGGGGTTGAGTTGGAGGATCTGCTGCGATGAGATGGCTCGTCGGCCTTAAGGCCGCCTCGCCGATCGAGAAAGGGCTTGAACGGCACGCCTGAAGGCGTGCCCCTTCAAAGCCCGATTAACGGCACGCTTACGGTGCCACTTCAAAACGTGGAACACTTATCCATATCGCTTTGTGTCGCCATTCTCTTCCCCGCCCTGCGCTGGATTGTGCTCGCCGCGCTGATCGGCTACGGCCTGAAGCGGCGCACGCTCACCGCATGGATCTTCATCGCCATGCTGCTGGGCGCGGAGATCGGCTACGACTTCCCTAACATTGCGACACACCTGCGCGTTCTGGCACTCATCTTCCTGCGACTCATTAAAGCCATCATCGCGCCACTGCTGTTTGGGACGTTGGTCGTCGGCATCGCCGGACACTCCAACCTGAAGCAGGTCGGGCGGCTGGGGCTGCGCTCCATTATCTTCTTCGAGGTGGTCACGACGATCGCGATCTTCTTGGGCCTTGGCGCGATCAACCTCTCGAAGGCCGGAGTTGGTGTTCAGCTATCGACGCCGAGCAGCAGCGACACCTCGTCGGTCGGTAAGCTAAGTGCGGAAGACACCATCCTGCATGTCTTTCCGGAAAATATCGCCAAATCGGTTGCCGACAACGCCGTCTTGCAAGTGGTGGTCTTCAGCCTGATCTTCGCCGTCGCCCTGGCCATGCTCAGCGAGGAGAAGCGCCGTCCGATGCTGAGCTTCTGCGAGAGCCTCAGCGAAGTGATGTTCAAGTTCACCAACATCGTGATGTACATGGCGCCCCTAGGTGTGGGAGCTGCGGTGGCCTACACTGTGGGACATACCGGGCTGGGCGTTCTGAGTAGCCTGGTCAAGCTGCTGCTCACGCTGTACGCGGCGCTGGTCGTCTTCATCGTGGGCGTGCTGCTGCCCATTGCGATGGCGTTTCGCGTACCCTTGCGGGACTTTCTGAAAGCCGTCGCGGAGCCCGTGACGATCGCCTTCGGTACCGCCAGCTCCGAAGCCGCTCTGCCGCGCGCGATGGAGGCTATGGAGGCGATCGGTGTGCCGCGTCAGATTGTAGCGTTCGTCATTCCGACCGGCTACAGCTTCAACCTGACAGGCAGCTCGCTTTACCTTTCCGTCGCCGCAATCTTCGTTGCGCAGGTCTCCGGCATTCACCTCGCCCTCGGCCAGCAGCTGATGATCATGCTGACTCTGATGCTTACCAGCAAAGGCGTGGCCGGCGTTTCGCGTGCGGCGCTGGTGATCCTGATGGCCACCGCCAGCTCGACGGGCCTGCCCACCGAGCCGGTCTTCCTATTGCTCGGCGTCGATCAACTGCTCGACATGGGGCGCACCGCCGTCAACGTACTCGGAAACTGTCTGGCCGCCGTCATCATGGCCAAGTGGGAGGGTGATTTCCGCAGCGAAACACCTTCCCCAGTTGTGGTCAACGCGCTAAAGTAGACGGTTTCCGTACGACCTTTGATAACTCACGCAAGCTGCAGGAGAGTTGAGGCACCAGGATGACGAACAGGCCTGCCAGGAAAGCGCCCTCCGACGATGAGTTTCGCCTCCGGAGCCACGAAATCTCGCGCATCGAGGCCTTCAGCGATGTCGTCTTCGGCTTCTCCTTGACGCTATTGGTGGTTTCGCTGGAGGTGCCACGCACTTACACCGAGCTTATTGCCGACATGCGTGGGTTCGTGCCTTTCGCGATCTGCTTTGCCCTGTTGGCGCAGGTCTGGTGGCTGCATCACAATTTCTTTCGCCGTTACGGACTGGAAGATGCCACCACCGCGACCCTCAATTTCGTGCTTCTGTTCGTCGTGCTCTTCTACACCTATCCGCTGAAGTTCGTGTTTACGGGCTTATTCAACCAGATCACCGGTCACACCGAGATTCGCGCTGCCACTGGTCAAATCGTTTCATGGATGCAGCCCGAGCAGGCTTCGGCGTTAATGGTGATCTACGGACTGGGTTATGCCGCGGTGTTCCTTGTCTTCCTTCTGCTCTACCGTAACGCGCTCCGAAAACGCGAAGAGCTCGAGCTCACTCCGCTGGAAATTTTCGACACTCGCACCAGCATGATGGAGAGCGGTTTTCAGCTGTTCGTCGGATTGCTGTGCGCTGTGGTTGCGGGGGCCCTGCCATCAAGGATGGGCGGCTTGTCAGGGTATCTGTTCTTCCTTCTACCGATCGGGATGACGATCATCGGAACGCGCCGGGGGTCAGCGCGGCGGAAGTTGCAAACAACGCTCGCGACGGAGCGAAGCACCTAAGTTCGGCTGGCCGGTAGCGGGATGGCGTTCTTCGCGTGCCGCATCTCCAGGTGCTTCTGACGGAAGTGTCCGATGGCGCGCTCACCCCAGACTTTCACGAAGTAATAATTCAGTCCGGCGCCGATGGCCGAACTGACGATGGGGATGAGCCGAGCCGTCCACTTCTCCACGATCTCGGCGCTGGCGCTGACGGCGATCCTTTGAATCACGCGAGGCACGAACTTCGACACAAACTGCTTCTCCACCAGCTCGCGGCTGATATCCACGCCGGCGGCGCTGGCCGCCGCCACCCACAACTCGGCTTCCTCTTCCTCGGTGTTGTAGGAGAAACCATAGATGAGGCTGAGCTTCTGGATCATGCGCAGCGTAATCGCTGCCAGAATGCCCAGGTCGGGCAACATGGTGAACAAGCCGCCCATCCCCATGCCAGCACCCTCGGCAGCAGCGATCCGCATGTGCGCGCGGATAGTGTCTTCCGCGATGCGGTCCAGCAGGTTGGGATCCACCGAATAAATACCGTCGTAGGTCAGCGCAGGCAGGTTGTAGGCCATGCGCAGGTGCTGGAGGTAGTGCTCCGGCTCAACTTTGATGGTCTTATAAGCCTTGGTGAAAGCGCCGCGAACGGCGTCTTCCAGTCTGCGGCGAACCCAGGAATGTTTAGGGTAGGAAGGCATATCCAGTGCCTCTAGTATATGGGGCGAGGCGATGATTCGCAGGAATTAGACAGCAGCTCTGCCGGCAGCAGGTGAGGAGCGTCGGGTTTCGACTGAGATTTTCTGAGGGCTTCGCGGTCGGAGGCCACGCTTGCATAGGTGGTCTATCATGGGCAGACGCGTCACTCGGCGCCGAAAAGCTGGTCCGACGTGGGTTCGCAGCCCGAAGCAGTTCAGGGGACCAGAGCACGGTTGACGATCGCGAGCCGAGTCTCCGCGAATTGGCCGGTAGCGGCATAGGCCATGGGGAGAACACCATGAAATGCGCAGAGATTGGACGATTGGAGGAGTGCAGTGCTTCCAAGGTACCGTGGAAGAAGTGGGGGCCGTATCTCAGTGAGCGCCAGTGGGGCACGGTTCGCGAGGACTACAGCAAAGACGGTAACGCTTGGGACTACTTCACCCATGACCAGGCGCGCTCGCGTGCGTACCACTGGGGCGAAGACGGTCTGGCCGGATACAGCGACGACAAGCAACAGCTTTGCTTCAGCCTCGCTCTATGGAACGGCCAAGATCCCATCCTGAAAGAGCGCCTCTTCGGACTCACCAACAGCGAAGGCAACCACGGCGAAGACGTCAAAGAATACTACTTCTACATCGATAGCACGCCGACACACTCGTACATGAAGTATCTGTACAAGTATCCACAGAAGGCCTATCCCTACGACAATCTGGTAAAGACCAACAAGCAGCGCGGCCGGACGGACCTGGAGTACGAACTGCTTGATACCGGCGTCTTCGACGACAACCGTTACTGGGACGTGTTTGTGGAGTACGCGAAGGAGACTCCGGAAGATGTGATGGTTCAGATCACACTTTGCAATCGGGGCTCGGAAGCTGCCGAGATTCATGTGCTGCCAACGCTGCTCTTCCGCAACACGTGGACATGGTGGCCGGGCACCCCAAAGCCGCAGATGCGACAGGTCCGCAGCAAGAAAAACGTCAGCGCGCTGTCGGCCTCTCGAGAGAAGCTCGGCGAACGTCACCTGTACTTCGAAGGCGATGTGCCGCTGCTGTTCACTGAAAACGAGACGAACAACCAGCGCATCTTCGGCAAGCCAAATGACACGCCGTACGTGAAAGACGCGTTTCACAATTACGTCATTGGGGGCAAGGAAGAGGCGGTGAATCCGGAGAAGACGGGGACCAAGGCTGCCGCATACTATCGGGTAAAGGTTGGACCCAGCGAGCAGAAAACCGTCCGTCTGCGTTTGAGCGACATTGCGCCGGCCAAAATTGGCGACCCTTTCAAGAACTTCGCCACCACCATGGAGACACGCCTCGCAGAGGCCGACGAGTTTTACGCGGCCATCACTCCCAAGGCGGTGAAGGAACAAGAAGCGCGCATCATGCGTCAGGCGCTAGCCGGCATGATGTGGACGAAGCAGTACTTCGGGCTGGAAGTCGACAAGTGGCTGGAGGAGCACGGCATCGACCCGCTTCAGGACAGCAGCCAGGGGTTCCGCAATCGCGAGTGGTACCACATGGTGAACGATCACGTGATCTCCATGCCCGACAAATGGGAATACCCGTGGTACGCGGCATGGGACCTCGCTTTCCACGCCATGGCGTTTTCGACAGCTGATATCGATTTTGCAAAAGAACAACTCGATCTGATGCTGCAGGAATTCTTCCTGCATCCGACCGGGCAGATTCCCGCCTACGAATGGAACTTCAGCGACGTGAATCCGCCCGTCCATGCCTGGGCGACGATCTTTCTCTATCGCGTGGAAGAGCAGCTTCGCGGCAAGGGCGACACGGAGTTCCTTAAGCGCTCGTTCGCAAAACTGATGCTGAACTTCAGCTGGTGGATCAACCGAAAGGATCGCTTCGGCCGCAATGTCTTCGAAGGCGGCTTCCTGGGACTCGACAACATCGGCGTGTTTGATCGTAGCGCTCCGCTACCTACTGGCGGATACCTGGAGCAGGCCGACGGAACCGCGTGGGTAACGCTCTTCGGACAGAACATGGCCGAGATTGCGATTGAGCTCGCCGGCGAGGATCCGTTCTACGAGGAGATGGCGATCAAGTTTTCCGACCACCTGCTCTGGATTGCTCATGCCATGAATCGTACCGGCCCCGGGGGCATGTGGGACGAGGAGGACGGATTCTATTACGACGTTTTGAGGCTTCCCAATGGCGAAGCGCAACGCCTGAAAGTTCGCTCTATGGTCGGGCTGCTTCCCATCTGCGCGACCACGGTGGTCGAGCCCTGGCAACGGGACAGAGTGCCGCGAGCCGCCGCGGTCTTGCATGAACGCATGCAGCGCATGCCGGAGCTACGCGAAAGCATGCATCCAACAGGCCCGGAATATCGCGGATACGGCGACCGCGGCATCGCTGCACTGGTGAGTCCACAACGCTTGCGCCGCATCCTCAGCCGCATGCTGGATGAAAACGAATTCCTGAGCCCATACGGCATCCGCGCGCTTTCGCGATACCACGTCGATCATCCCTATGTGATCAATGTAGAAGGACAGGAGTACCGCGTTTCCTATCTGCCGGCGGAATCCGATTCCGGAATGTTCGGCGGCAACTCGAACTGGCGCGGACCGATCTGGATGCCGGTAAATGCGCTGATCATTCGCGCGCTCATGACCTTTTACCTCTATCACGGCGATGACTTCAAGATTGAGTGTCCGACTGGCTCGGGCAACATGGTGAACCTATACGAGGTCGCGAACGAGATTGCGAACCGGCTCACCAGCATCTTCAAGGTGGACGCGTCGGGACGCAGGCCAGTCTACGGGGGCTCGGAAAAGTTCCAGAAGGATCCTTACTGGAAAGACTACATCCTGTTCTACGAGTACTTCCACGGCGACAACGGCGCTGGCCTGGGAGCTAGTCATCAAACCGGGTGGACGGGAATCATTGCGAAGCTGATCGAGATTTTCGGACGCCTGGACGCGAAGGCCTACCTCGACGCCGGCAAGCGCACCCAGATAGTCGCGCGGGCCATAGCCGCGAAATAAACTTTCGTCAGGCTTTCGCCGAATGCACGGGCATGGCCGCCTTCAGCCAGCTTTCCATCTGGTGATGATCGACCAATCCGGCCTGCTGCACCACTGCGCGCCCGCCGGAGAAAACCGCGAAGTATGGAATGCCCCGGATGTTGAACCGTGCCGCCAGGTCGGGATGACGCTCGGTGTCGACCTTGACCACTACAGCCTTGCCGGCCATGTCCTTGGCGGTCTGGGCGACTTGCGGCGCAGCCATGCGGCAGGGTCCGCACCATGCTGCCCAGAAGTCGGCGAGCACCGGCACCTTGGACTCGCGCAGAATCTCGTCGAACTCAGCCGTGTCGACGTTCAACGGCTCATCGGCCGGCGGGAGCGCCGCTTTGCATGAACCACAACGGCCAGTATCGGCGAGATGCTTCGCCGGAACTCGATTCTTCGTTCCGCAAGATTTACAGGTTAGGGTCATATAAACGCTCTTCGCTATTGGCTTTCCGCTCTTCGCTTTCGCCCCAGGCTGAATACTAGATGCAGGAAGCTCTGCTTAGGCTTCATGCGGCGAGGTCCGCGTTTCAGCGGAACGCACGGAATCCAGCCAAGCGCGAAAGGCGAATAGCGAATAGCGGCTTTACGGCAGCTACTTCCGATACACGACACCACCCTTCATTACGAAGCTGACTTTGGTAACGGCGCTGATGTCCTTCGTGGGGTCGCCAGGGACAGCAACGATGTCGGCGAAATATCCGGGCTTCAGCGCACCGATCTGGCCGTCCCATCCCAGCAACTTCGAGCCATTGATGTAGTCGGCCTGTAGTACGGCGACTGGCGTCATCCCATACTGCACCATGAGCTCGAACTCCCGCGCCTGCGTCCCGTGCGGAAATGGACCGACGTCCGAGCCAACCGCCATAGGCACTCCGGCGGTCAGTTGCTTCTTGAATTCTTGCGCGTGGAATTCCTGCATCTTGCGTTCGCGCTCGCCGGCCGCCGGCGTTGACGCATGATCGGCAAAGTACTCCACGATGGCAAAGGTTGGGACGGCGGGAATTCCCTTCTCGCGCATCAGGCGCATGGTTTCGTCGCTGAGCTGGTCGGCATGGTCCACAGATTCCACGCCTGCCTGCACCGCGTAGAGGGTGCCGGGCTCGCCGGTGGCATGGACGGCGACGCGACGTCCGGTGCGGGCGGCCTCAGCCACAGCGGCGGCAAGCTGCTCTTCGGTGTACTGATACGGCGTATGCCATTTCCCGTCGACCAGGGTGTCGCGGCCCGTCTCATACATCTTGACGAAGTCAGAGCCTTCCTTCACCTGCTCGCGAATTACCTCAACGATCTGCTGGGAGTTGTTGGCGTAGTCGGCGTTGGAGAGCACGTGTTGCGCAGGATTGAAATGGTTGGCGTCCTCATGTCCGCCAAGAATGTCGATGGCGTTGCCGCTGACGCGCAGCCGCGGACCGGGGATGAGACCTTCGTTGATCGCATTCCGCACCGCGGTATCCGCCGATCCCGCGCCCTCGGTGCCCATGTCGCGTTCGGCCGTAAAGCCGCCCATGAGGTCGGCCTTCGCCGCGAGAGTAGCCAGGATCGTGCGCTGCGGGACGGACTCTTCAACCGTTTGCAAATCTTCGGCACCGGGATGCAGGAATAGATGCACATGAGCATCGATCAAGCCCGGCATGAGTGTCACGTCTCCGAGATCGATGACCTCCGCTCCGGCAGGCCGGTTGACCTTCGAACCGGCCTCGACAATGCGCTCGCCCTGCACCAATACTTCGCCGGGTGCGACAACCTTGCCGCTCTCGACGTCGAACATCCGCGCCGCGTGCAAAACGATCGGAGTTTGTGATTGAGCATGAAGAACAACCGGCAGGAACACGCAGGCAATCAGCGCAACAAGAAATCTCCGCGTCGTCATAACGCAGAAATGCTAGCAGAAGGGCAGCTGCCCGCGCCGTGCCCTACGGCTCGGTGGCTCCCAGCTGCTCGAGTTTTCCGTCGGCACTGGCTTTGATTGCGTCCTTAAGTTGCTGGGGATCGGTGGTATCCGTGGGCAGCAATTCCAGGGTCTTCTTTGTGGCTTCCAGAGCCTTTTGTCTTTGTCCCGCGGCAAAATACGCATCGCCGAGGCTGTCATAAGCATTGGGCGAATTTGGATAAGCCTTCACGTTGAGCTGCATCACCTCAACCGCACTTTTCGTGTCGCCTGCCGCCAGCAGTTCGTATCCCATGATGTTGACGGTTCCCTGGTCAAACAGCTTCGTCTTGGGATCCTTCGCCAGCGACTCGTCGAGAATCTGGCTGACCTTCGCCGGACCACCGGGCTGGTCGATCATGCTCAGCACCCGAACTTCCTCCGATGGCTTGAACGCTTCTTTGACATCCGGGGCATGCCCAGGCGTCTTGACCAGGGTCGTCACGTACCAGTCGGTGATTTGCTTTATCAGCTCGGGATGCAGGCGAAACATATCTGCGCCGTGTCCTCCGGTGGCGTAATGCACATATCGCTTACCCGGATTTCCAGTGATGTAGTATTGCCACTCGATGATGGTCACGGTTCCGCCAAACTCGTCGTCATCGGCCGCAGCGAAAAACTCAGGAGCCTGTGTGGAATTGCGCAGGAACTGACGGCCCCTGAGGTCGGTCTGCCCTGAAAGCAACACCAGCGAATGCACAGACTGGGGATGCCGGAGCGCTGTCTGCACCGAATTATCGACGCCACAACTGGCGCCGCCCACGCCGATCATCTCCTTGTTGACTCCGGGCTGGGAGATCAGATACTCGAACGCGACATCGATATCGCCTGTCCACTTCGCCCGTTGGGCGCCAACCTCGCGTGGAGTCAGCTGTGCCTCCGGCTTGCCGCCGCTCTCGCCGAAACCGCGATAATCAAAGGTCAAAACGTTGATGCCCGCAGCCGACAGCTGTTCAGCCAACCCGTCCCAAACTTTACGCTGACGATTGCACTGATGGAGCAGCAACACTCCCGGGCCCGGCTTAGCGGCGGCAAAGTATGTTGCCTTGAGTTTGGTCCCGTCGGAGGCAGTCAGGTCCACGACCCGCTGCTCGGCATAGGCCGGCACAAGGGCAGTCAGAAACAGCCCAAGACTTAGCGCGAACAAAAGAAGACGTCGGCAGGTCATAACTCGCTCCTGTTGGAGCAATATCACATCATCCATAGCCGACGAAGGCACACTGTCCCAAAAAATAAGCCTTCCGGCACAATCTGCACCGGAAGGCGAAGCTCGATAACCAGGACTCTACTACGCGGCGCGCTGTTCGCCGGAGAGGAACACATCTTTCGCGCCCGAATCCTCCAGCACCTTGCGAGCGGTTTGCGCACTGTGGACACTCTCGCAGTGCACCGAGATGAGAATTCGCCCGCGCTTGATCTCTTCTTCATAGCGCTTGGCTTCGATCTCCGGAAGTCCCAAGCCGATCAAGGCTCCCGCGATACCGCCGACCGCACCTCCCACGCCGGCTCCCGCCAGCGCAGCGACAATTGGTCCCGCTGCCAGCAGCGGACCAACACCTGGAATTGCCAGCGTGCCGATGCCAACCAACCACCCCAGAGTTCCACCGACGATGAGACCAGTACCTCCTCCCGCCATCGCACCCTCGGGAGCCTTGGTGTTCTTCTCAAGGGCGAATTCCTTGTTCATGTCGCGGTCGGGAAAGACCACCGAGATGTCGCCGCTCAGAAATCCGTCTTTGCGGAGCCGGTCAACGGCCTTCTCCACATGTTCGCGGTCTTCATAAACGCCATAAACTGAAGTGGGTCGCGGCATTCCGGTCGCCACGTAGGTCGCAGGAATCTCAGCGCGACTTACCGCACGCTTTTCAAGGGAACGGTCACGAATGACGACATCTCGAACGTGGCTGCGGAAGTTTGCCAGACGACTGCTGCTGTGTACTCGAGCGGGATCGGCGTCATAGTGCCAATTTCTTCGGTAGGCGCCTTCGTAGGTCAAGAACGCGTCATCGGTCAGCAGCGTTTCGTCGCGAAGTTCCGGCAATCCTTCCACGTCCTGCTTCCGCAGATTGGCGTAGAGATCGTCGCTGTCGCCATACGCGTAGACCTGATCGGCAGGCACGACAAAACGGTGCGAGCTTAGCCACCCTGAATCGATCACCAGATAGCGCAACTCACCGGTCCGGTCATCCACCAGAGCGTCCTTTACACTTCCCAGCTTTTCCTGGTCGGGGCCGTACAGGTTTGTTCCTTTCAGGCCAGTTAGGTAGTCGCCTTCCAAGTCACTGACTCTCCTCAGCATGAGCATCCTCCAAAATAAGTTCGGGCTGCCCACTAAGACTTTCTGGAAGGTAGATGGGTTGTACCGAAGGCGTGAGAAGGCCGATCCTGCACCGCTTAGCGAAAGGAACGGGACGGATGGTGACTTGAGCCTGTGGAAAACTTCGATGACTGTCCGGGTTCAGGTGATGGGGTGTAAGGGGCGGCTTCACCGCGAAGACCGCCCCTTTACCGGGAATGCGGGCAATGTCTCGGCCAGACGCTCGTCGCACTCCCTAGGTGGTAACAGCTCAATGTTCGCCAAGACGAAGGGGCGCAACCCTTGTTACCGCATTGGCAATTTCTCGAGCCGTCATTTGAAAGCAATCGCTGCCCGAAGGCGGGCTCCCTTGTCCACCCTCGGCAGCGACTTCCCCCGTTGAGCGGGGGCATTGAGTGTGCGCTCAATGATGTTTCCGCTTTGAACGACACTTTGCCCTCAATCGCCGAAGCTTTCAAGACCACGATGCGTGATATCTTCGTGAATGCAAAGTATTCATGCAACGCATTGAAGCAGCATGAGTTTATGGGACATGTATGCAGAAAGTTGTGAAGGATTTTTTGATCTTGGGGATATAATTAACTTCCGAGGCTCAAATTGGCCGACACCTACAGGCTACTTCGCTTTGGCGTCTTCGAGCTAAACCTCGACACGGAAGAACTACGGAAGGCAGGCACTATCATCCGCCTTCAGCCGCAGCCTTTCCAGCTACTCGCCTATCTTGCGAGCCGCTCCGGGCAGGTAGTCACTCGCGAAGAAATCAAAGAGCGTCTGTGGAGCGACGAGTCGGAACTCGATTTCGAGCGTCGCATCAACCAGTGCATTAAGCAGATACGAGCTGCCTTGGCCGACAACGCCAATCAGCCGGTCTACGTCGAAACCCTGCGGCTGCATGGCTACCGATTTATTGCGCCGGTTGTTGCCAAAACGACTGCTGCCCCACTGCCTCGAGTGACCGTGTCGGATTCCTCCGGGCTGGAACGCGATATCGCCGCCCGGGTGATGGCCCGCATCACCGAATCTCCGTCGCAGATCGGTCGCATTGTCGACGCGGTAAAGGCGAAGACCGCTGAGGTGGCTCCAAATCCACCTCCTCCACAAACCCCCGCGCCGGCAACACCGCCTCCGTCTGCAGAACCAGCGGCGCCGAACCAGAAAATCTGGCTGGCGATCGCCATCGGCGCCGCTCTCGTCATCGCCGTCCTGGCCGGATTTCTCTTCACCCACCACTAGCAAGGCCGCGAGAAATCGCTTTCAGACGTTAGCGAAGAAAAAGCAAAAATCACGCTATACTCCAGGGTATGTCGGCTCGGCGCAAGCTTCGCATCATCCACATCGCCGACGAATCCCTACGGCCGGGATTTTCCAACACCCCACCCGCGCCCCGCATCGGGTGGTCGCCGTCTGACCTTCGTCGTGAAATCAGCAATCGCAATCTGGAACTAGCCGAACATCTACCGCACGAGTCAACCTATGGCGAACTTCCAAGCATTCTCTACCAGGACACCGACGGCCATCACGGCAACTTTCTTGCAGCTTCCTATCGGCGGATTTGTGCTGCACCGGATTGGAGCCGGCGGCTCGAGAAGTGTTACACGGCAAATCGACGCGTGCCGCGAGCCCAGGATCGCAAACGGCGCGAGTTGGATTGCGCCCACAGCTCAGACGCGCTGCTGATGAATATTTTCTGCTATCCCGGCGTCACCAGCCGCCGGCCTGTCTGCGCTCTGCTGGGAGTAGAGCCTGGACTGCGCCCCGAGTTTGGCGTTCGCGTGCAGACACCCTGCGCGCCGGGCCTGAGTGACCGAACCGAAATCGACATGGCACTAGGAAGCCTCTTTGTTGAAGCCAAGCTGACCGAAGGCGGCTTTCAATCTGCGCGGCGCGAACTCGTCTCTCGGTATATCGGAGTGGACGAGGTGTTCGATCTCGACGAACTTCCCGCATCGCCAGAGGTCTATCATCACTACCAACTCATCCGCGGCATTCTGGCCGCACATCACTACGGGCGCTCGTTCCTACTGCTCTGCGATGCGCGGCGCGCAGATCTGATCGAGGATTGGTATTGCATTGTGCGAACTGTCCGCTGCTGCGAAGTGCGCGCCCGAATCATGCTTCTGACCTGGCAGGAACTGGGCGCAACGTTACCGACTAAGCTTCAAATGTTCCTGCGCGAGAGGTTTGGGATCGCCGGGCGCGCATGTGGTTCAGACCTACGCCCAGGGCCGTAACCGCAATGAAGTTTGCTATAATGACGTTGCTGCTTTTCACGAGCGCCCTTAGCTCAGCTGGATAGAGCGTCTGGCTACGAACCAGAAGGTCGGGAGTTCGAATCTCTCAGGGCGCGCCATCCGTTTCTGTCACATTCCAATTAATTTATGCAGCTTTAGAATTGCGTGTTGCAACATCCGTTGTAGAGCGGCAAACAGGGCGCGGTAGCGTCCCTTACTCCGCCGCACATTACTGCGCGCGATGATGCTGGTCACGTCGGATTCGGTGACCGTCTGCCCCTGCATCTTCTTCATTCCACACGACCGAAATCGGCAGGATCCGATGGTCCGAAAACTATCGGTTAGTGCCACGCAGATAAGACAGGCCGATACGCCGACGGCTGCAAACGTTAGCGATAAGGACTGGCTTCATGTGGTGGTGGATGGTGCGACGGATCCGAAATTGTTCCGCGTTCAGGATCCTATCCGCCCTGCTTTCAAAACCAGACAGTCATTCACACTCAACAGCAGCCTTGGCTCCGTGAATAAACATCAGGCCTAAATACAACGCCGCAGAGTCCTGTTCGGAGAAGGGTTCAAGCTCGAATTTTGGAAGACGCTTCTCCGCCCTATTTCAAATAAGCGCGTACCAAGCCGATCAGGTCTTCGCCCAATTCCTCAGGCGAGTCCATTTTCTGCTCTGGAGTCATCATGTGCAGGCGAATGTGATCTTCGAGGATCTCCGCCATCAGACCATTGACGCCACCGCGAATAGCGGCCAACAGCATCAGGATGTCTGCGCATTCATCCCCTGCGGTCAGGGCCCGCTCTACGGCAGCAAACTGGCCACGTATCCGCTTGATGCGAAATAACAGCTTTTGTTTCTCTTTGGATATTTCAGGAATTTTGTCTTTCATGGTTGTGTCTCGCATTCTAAACTTTTACGCTTGCATATACCATAGGGGGGTATGATATAAAGCCCCACGTAGTGGGGGTCACAATTGCCGGGACGCTGCCCGAGCTTCGTTGTCCTAAGGAATGTACAGGAAGAGTTGGGCTGCCTAATCCCGAAACGCCGCGATTGCATTAACAGTCCGTTCACAAACGCCGTGTTTAATCCAGTCGAATCAGATTACACAGCTTTAGCGGATCGGTGTAGCTGGCGCACAACATAGCGTACTCGGAGTTGTGGGTCTGCGTGTAGATAGGCAGGGACGGATAATGCCATCGGTCCTCAATGAAAATGTTTTCCCTGGTGGGGGCCGATTTCCAGTCTCCGGGCCAATGTCGCTGCGAAGAGAAAAAGGAGGATTCATGCCCTCGGGCCCAACACGTCTGTGTTTGCTGCTGTTTGCGGCCACAGCTTTCATGCAGAGCGCCCGGGCACAAACCGCGTTGACTTGGCCTGAGGTGAGAGCGAAGTTCGAGGCTGCCAATCCCACGCTTCGAGCGGGACAGATTGGCATCGATGAATCTCGCGCCCAGGAGATCACAGCCTATCTCCGCCCCAATCCGACGGCGGGCTTGCTCGCTGATCAGATTGATCCCTTCAATGGCGGCCCACCGCATGGAACCTTTGCCTATCTTTTGGCGGTAGGAAGCGTGAATTACCTTCACGAACGTCAGCACAAACGAGAATTGCGACTGGGTAGCGCGCAAGACGCGACCAAGATTGCGGTATCGGATCAGGCCGACCTGGAACGGACGCTCCTTTTCAACGTCCGCATGGCTTTTATTCAGGCGCTTCAAGGAAAAGCCGTCCTCGATCTGGCAAGACAGAATCTCGACTACTACGACCATCTGCTGGGGGTTAATCGCGATCGTTACAAGCTAGGTGCGATTGCCAAGGTCGACCTGGATCGTCTCGAACTGCAGCGGGTTCAATACGAATCGGACTTGCAAACCGCGGACGTTAATCTGCGTACGGCAAAGATTCAGTTGCTTGCGTTGCTGAACGATCGGACGCCGGTCGATCAATTCGACATCACCGGTCCCTTTGACTTCTCTGCCCAGCTTCCTGCTCTAGACAATGTTCGCCAGGTGGCATTGGATACGCGGCCCGACTTGAAAGCCGCTCTGCAATCGGTCGAAAAAGCCAAGACCGATCACCAACTCGCGGTTGCGAACGGATCCACGGATCCGACATTGGGTTTCGATTTTGGCCGTAATCCTCCGATCGATCAGTATTTCGGATTCAGCGTCAATTTCCCGCTGCGAATGTTCGATCGGAACCAAGGCGAAAAGCTGCGCACACAACTTGACATCGATCGTAACCAGAAACTGCTGGAGGCCACACAAACGTCGGTGTTCAGCGATGTGGATTCCGCCTATGCAACGGTAAACAGCACGGTGATACTTCTTCAGCCGTACAAGGAACACTATCTCAAGCAGGCCGAGAGTGTGCGCGACACCATTACCTTTTCGTACGACCGGGGCGCCGCCTCTTTGCTCGACCTTTTGAATGCACAAGCTGACTACCGCAGCGTGCAACTCAACTATCTGAACCTGGTTGCTTCCTATCTGGAGTCGGCCAGCCAGCTGAATCTTGCGGTAGGACGTGAGGTTATCCCATGAAAACTCGAGGCTTGGGAGTGCTGACTTTGTCTCTGACGCTGGGGCTGCTGGGAGCAGGATGTAGCAAGAAGAGCGATCCCCAGGCGGAAGCACCGCCGCCAGTAAAAGTCGTGAGCGTGGCCGATCGCAACCTGTTTCAAGTGGACCGTCCGGAGCGGTTTCCATTAACCCAGGCGACTGCGCATGATTCAACCTCAGAGTTGAAAGTTACGGGAGTTATCGCCCCCGACATTTCCAGGAATGTTCCAGTCATATCACTCGCCTCCGGACGCATCGTGCAAGTTGACGCGCGCTTAGGCGACACCGTGAAGAAGGGCCAGGTACTGTTGAAGGTGCAGAGCGCGGACATTTCCGGAGCCTTTTCTGATTATCGGAAAGCGGTCGCTGACGAACAACTGGCCCACACTCAACTCGAGCGCTCCAAACAGCTTTACGACCGCGGCGCCATCTCGCTGAACGATTTGCAAGTCGCGCAAGATACGGAAGACAAGGCCAAGGTGGACGTCGAGACCACTGCGGAGAAGCTGCGCGTGCTGGGCAACGCGAGCCTAGATCATCCGAGTGGGATCGTCGATATTCGCGCTCCTATATCGGGCGTGATTACCGATCAGCAGGTAACAAACGCCTCAGGCGTGCAAGGTTTGGCTTCGCCCAATCCGTTTACCATTTCCGATCTCAGTGACGTGTGGATCTTGTGCGACGTATATGAGAATGACCTCGGCACGGTGCGCGTGGGAGAAAAGGCGAATATCCGCCTGAACTCTTACCCAGAACAAGACTTCACCGGAACCATCAGCAACATCGGTCCCATCCTGGATCCGAACCTTCGAACCGCCAAGGTGCGCATTGAGGTGCACAACCCGGGCCTGATGCGTCCGGGTATGTTCGTGACCGCGACCTTCCATGGTCAACAAAAAGAAAAACGTGCTGCCGTTCCAGCCACCGCAATTCTGCACCTGCACGACCGGGAGTGGGTCTACATTCCGAAAGACAACGAGTTTCGACGAGTGGAAGTCGTCAGCGGCGACATGCTTCCCGGTGGCATGCAGGAGATCGTCAAAGGAATCGAACCCGGACAACAAGTCGTAGCTAATGCGCTCGAATTCCAGAATACGGTGGAACAGTAATGATTCGCTGGCTCGTCGACTTTGCGTTGAACAACCGCTTCGTTGTCTTGAGCATGGCGTTTCTCTTGTTCATCTGGGGCATCATTGCTTTCAAGACGCTTCCAGTCGAAGCTTATCCTGACGTTGCCAATACATGGGTGCAGGTGATTACCCAATGGCCCGGGAGGGCGGCGGAAGAGGTTGAGCAGCAGGTCACAATACCTATCGAAATTCAGATGAACGGAATTCCACATCTGCAGCATGTGCGTTCGTCCTCTTTGGCCGGCCTGTCCGTGGTCAATCTGATCTTCGACGACGATTCCGATAACGATTGGGATCGCCAGAAAGTCTTGGAGCGGCTTTCCCAAGTCACGCTGCCTCCCGGCGTTTCCGCGGGAATCGGTCCTGATTTCAGTCCAATTGGCTCGGTCTATTGGTACACGCTGGAGAGCACCAATCCACAGTACGACGTGATGGAGCTCAAATCTCTCCAGGACTGGGTGGTCAGCAAGTATATAAAGTCCGTTCCCGATGTCGTGGATGATTCCTCTTTCGGCGGCATCACTCGCGAATATCAAGTCAAAGTCGATCCTGACAAGTTAATTTCCTACGGCTTAAGCCTGGCGCAAGTCGAGCAGCAGCTCACCAACAGCAACGCAAACGCTGGAGGCAGTTTTATTGAGCAAGGTTCGCAGCAGATCAATGTTCGCGCAGTCGGTTTAGTCACGGATGTTGCTGATATCGAAAAGACTGTTATCAAGACGCAAAATGGCACCCCGCTGCGGATAAAGGACATTGCGGTAGTGACGCAGGGACCGAAGATCCGTCTCGGCCAGATCGGCAAAGCAGTCCATCGCTCGGACGGGGTGGTCGTGGACGACGATGACGTGGTCGAGGGTATCGTGTTTCTGCGCAAGGGCGCCGATACCGCAACTATGCTCGACGGCCTTCACGCCATGGTGCGACGGTTGAACGAACAGATTCTTCCCCCGGGGGTAAAGATTGTTCCGTACCTGGACCGTGACGATCTGGTGCATTACACCACCCACACTGTGCTGCACAACCTTGCCGAAGGGATGATTCTGGTCATTATCATCCTGTTTCTTTTTCTGGGGAATGCACGCGGTGCAATTATCGTTTCTCTGACCATTCCTTTCGCCCTGCTCTTTGCGTCCATATGTCTGGACCTGCGACATATTTCGGCCAACCTGCTTTCACTCGGCGCCTTGGACTTCGGCATGGTGGTAGATGGATCAGTGGTGATGGTTGAAAACATCGTGCGCCATCTGAACCGACCCGAAGAAGGTCCACGCACGCTGATTGAGCGCATTCGCGAAGCTGCTCACGAAGTGCAACGGCCAGTTTTCTACGCCATCGCGATCATTATTACCGCTTACCTCCCGATATTCACGCTGCAACGAGTCGAAGGGAAACTTTTTAAGCCGATGGCTTGGACGGTCGCCTACGCATTACTCGGTGCTCTCGTCTTCTCCATGCTGATCGCGCCGGCCTTAGCGACGCTGCTGTTCCGGAGAGGCGCCAAGCAATGGCAAAACCCGGTGATGAAATTCTTGACCGGGTCTTATCGGAAAGATGTCCGATGGGCCATTCGCCATCGTTGGATTACGGTTGGAACAGCTGTGATCCTCCTTATGATTTCGGGCTTTCTCGCCTTCAGCGGAGTGATTGGTTCGGAATTCCTGCCGCACTTGGATGAAGGTGCAATCTGGGTGCGCGGAACCCTAGCTCCCAGTACGGGACCTACCGAGAGCGCTCAGGTTGCGAACCGTGCCCGGCAAGTCCTGGCCTCGTTTCCTGAAGTGCCACAGGTCGTAAACCAGATAGGACGTCCGGACGATGGCACGGACACGACCGGTTTCTTTGACATGGAATTCTTCGTCGATCTCTTGCCAAAGGACCAATGGCGGCCCGTTTTCCATGAGGACAAAGAGCGGCTGATTGCGGCAATGGACCGCGAATTGGAGAAGATTCCGGGAGTCTTTTGGGGGTTCTCGCAACCCATCTCCGACAATCTGGAAGAAGCGGTGAGCGGTGTGAAGGGCGCGCTGGCGGTGAAGATCTACGGCGACGATCTAAAGACGCTCGAGGCCAAGGCGGATGAGATCGCGGGAGTGATGAGAACCGTCCGGGGTGTCGAGGATCTCGGTGTCTTTCGCGTGATCGGCCAACCGAATCTCGACTTCACGGTCGATCGCGATCAAGCTTCTCGTTACGGCATCAATGTTTCCGACGTGCAGGACGCAATTCAAACTGCCGTTGGTGGAAACGCGCTTAGCCAAGTGCTGGTTGGCGAGCAGCGCTACGACCTCGTGTTGCGTTATTTGCCACAGTATCGAGATACAAGAGAGGCGATCGAGAGGATTCGCCTCTTGGCGCCGTCAGGAGAACGCGTCTCGCTGGCACAGCTAACGAAGGTGAGAGAAGCTGACGGAGGATCGGAAATCTATCGAGAGGCGAATTCCCGTTATGTGGCGGTCAAGTACAGTGTGCGCGGCAGAGATCTGGGTAGCACTGTCGAAGAAGCGATTAAACGGGTGAACGCCCAGGTGAAGTTGCCGTCTGGCTACACCCTCGACTGGGCGGGCGAGTATGAAAGCCAAAAGCGCTCCCAGCGACGGCTGCTGCTTGTCTTGCCACTGACAATTCTGCTCATCTACATCATCCTCTACATGATGTTCAAGTCGCTGAAGTGGGCAACGCTGATCCTCACAAATATAGCCATGGCGCCAATCGGCGGACTGCTGGCACTTCTGGTTACAGGCACGAACTTCAGCGTCTCCTCCGGAGTCGGTTTTCTCGCGCTCTTCGGAGTGTCGGTGCAAATCGGCGTGATTATGGTGGAATACATAAATCAACTTCGATCGCGAGGTTATTCGATTGAAGAAGCCGCAGTCGAAGGCGCTGTCTTGCGTCTTCGCCCAATCATCATGACGATGGCAGTTGCGACCCTCGGCCTGCTTCCCGCCGCAACTTCGCACGGCATCGGATCCGATTCGCAGCGTCCTTTTGCGATCGTCATTGTTGGAGGTCTCTTCGCCGACTTGGTAATAAGCATCATTCTATTGCCAACGCTCTACGTGTGGTTCGCGCGCAGCGACGATCACCTTCCGGCGGCCGAGGTGAACGAACCTGTGTAATACGCTCTGCCTGACCGTGAAGGCAGAGTCTGAGAAGGAGTCGCAATGATGAAAAAAGAAGAAGTCTGTGCCCTCATAAGCAAAATTGCGATTATCCCGGCCATTAGGATCTCCTCCGGGGATGACGCGCATTTCGCCGCCGAGGCAATCAGCCAGGGCGGTATACCGATCGTTGAAATTACCATGACCGTTCCCGGTGCGGCGGAGTTAATTGCCCACCTGGTCCGCTACCACCCCAAGATGATCGTGGGAGCCGGCACGGTCTGCGATCACAAGACCGCCAGCAAGTGCTTCGATGTAGGCGCGAGTTTCCTGACATCGCCCGGCTTTGATCCAGCGATCGTTGAGTTTGCGGCCAAGGAGAATATCGCGGTTCTCCCTGGCGCCTTGACACCAACCGAAGTCTTGGTTGCCTGGAGGGCGGGATCGGATTTCGTGAAGGTATTTCCCTGTTCTCTGGTAGGTGGAGAAAAGTACATCAAGGCACTGAAGGCGTCTTTTCCGCAGATCCCGCTCATCGCAGCCGGAGGTGTGAATCAGCAAACTGCCGCCGGCTTCATTTTGTCGGGAGCAACGGCCATCGGCGTCGGCAAGGAACTCATACCAACCGAAGCGATCGAGTACAAGCAAGCGGAGCGAATTCGGGAGTTAGCGCTCCGTTTCTCCAAGCTAGTTAAGGACGCACGCGAGCAGATAGAGGAATGGAAACGGACTTATGCGCCACAGAAGTTCACAGGCAGTGAGAACTGTGAGAATCGGTGATTTGAAGCCCATCTACCGACATGCTCGCGCCCGTCGGTGCGGCGCGAATGAAGCGAGCGGGACAACCAGCTGCTTAAGAGGCGTTCGCCACAAATGGCTACAAGTACGTCTCCGTGAACGACCTAGCCAACGCCATAGTTGGTGAGCATTTCGAGGTATCGTGGCGTCGCTACCGCGCCCTCTCGTGTAAGCCTGTCCAGGGCCCACCACACCAGCACGTCAAATTCCCGCTTTGCTGCGGCCTCGAGCATCTCCTGAAACCTGGGATGGTCGCTGCGCTTGCCAGACGCGTGGTCGCTGTACTCTGTAGCGATCTGCCATTCCTGCTTGCCTCAGAAATCACGTAGCTGCTGTAGCTGATTCTGCGTATCCTGGCGGCCGTATTTGGTCGAAATTCTTTTGAATTAGGAGTTCGCTCACTAAGACCCGGTTCCGAAGAAAGGCGTGGTTCTGGGATCGCTTAGAAAAGGAACTTGGTCCCAAGCTGAATGACACGAGGGGGATCCGCGCTAATGACTTGGCCAAATGTTGCGCTACCGATATTGCCATCGATTGTTTGAGATCCAAAAAATTGTGCGTGATTGAACACGTTAAACGCTTCTACCCGAAGTTGAAGAGACTTGGATTCTCTTAAGCGAATATTCTTCATCAACGCCATATCGTAGTTATCCAACCCAGGCCCGGAAAAGAATCGCCGAGGCACGTTCCCCGGAGTTCCCAGCGCATTGATAGTGAACTGCGCAGAGTTGAAATATGGCAACCCATTCTGGGGATTGTGGTTCAGCAGCAGCGGCCCACCGGTGTAGTCTGGTTCATCAACTCCATAGTTATTGATACCATTTGGCTCGGCTCCGAGCAGAGAGTTGTCACCGTAGCTGAACAGAGTTACTGGGAAGCCGGTACTGAAGTGAGTTATGCCGGAGAGTTCCCAGCCTTGAGTCCATTGGTTGGCAGTGCGGAAGAGTGTATCAAACGGAAGCTTGTAGTTATAGCTCACTACGAAGTTGTGCCTTATATCAAAAGAAGACAACCCATAGCTCAAGGCAGGATCGATGGGATTTACTTCTTCGCCTAAGTTCGATGCATCGTCGAGCGACTTGCCATAGGTATATCCGGCCGACAGCTCCAGTCGCCCGCTCGTGTGACGAAGACTCACCTGGAGTGAATTGTAGTTAGACTTGCCTATCGTACCCTGATAGGTATTGCTGCCGAAGTTCGGACCCAGCGGTCCTCGTGTTCCGTTGATCACCTGACCGGAGGAGGTTGTAAATACATTGTTTTCTCCGAAAGGACCGCAGGTGGGCGAGCCCGGCGCCACCTGATTCGGCTGGCTCAAACTCAGGCAGAGTGCAGGATTGCCGGGGTTCGCCTCTATCATGACGAGCAGCCGATGTCCCTGGTTCCCCACATAGCTGGCGCTCAATACAGTTTTCGGTCCTAATTGTCGCTCCAGCGACAACATATATTCCTCGACATAGGGAATGCGGTTCGTAGCCGCATATCCGGGTATGCCGCTGATGGGCTCGTACTGAGACCAGTTGATACTGGAATTTGGGTTGCTGGCGGACGCTTGGCCAGTAGCCAACGTCGCTGGAAATGGCTGGCCTTGATTTTGGCCGGAAGAGGCCGTGACGAACGGAGTGGCGAAAAGCGGCGGGGCAGGACTCGAATACGTGATTCCAAAAGGCGCGTTCCCCGCCAAAATTCCGATAGAGAGCGCCTCAATGGCCTCATAGTAGATGCCAAAGCCGGCGCGGATGCTTGTATCGCCCGGTTCCCCAAAAAGTTTCCCGAGAAAGCTGCCTTTCCTCGTATTGGGCGAGTACGCCAAACCTAGGCGAGGCGCGAAGTCCAGATTGCCGGGCGGAGCTAGTGTGCGTGATACTCCGGGATCCCCGGGATAGAGTATCCCAGCCGGTGCTCCAGGAAACACAATCGATTGTCTGCCTGGTTCAAAGGTTGAAATGCCGTTGTTGACTTCGTACCAGGGCTCGATTCGATCCCACCGTAAACCGTAGTTCAGTATCAGATTCGAGCGCACTCGCCAGCTATCCTGGCCGTAAAGGCCGAGGTATTTATTTCGACCGTAAAACGGCTGCAACTGACTCTGGTTATATTGGCTCGGAATACCCAGCAGGAAATCAGCAAAGTCTGAACCGGTCTCACTACCGGTGAAAAGGAAGCTACCATTAAACTGCGCAACTGCATTGGTATTAACCTGGTCGTAGTGAAATTCGGCGCCAACTTTGATGGTGTGCCGGCCTACAACTTTGGAAAAATTATCAATCCACTGGAAGGTGTTGTTTACCTGTTTAAGTTCGTTCGCATTCGTACCGATGGAATACGAATTGAAAATGATATTCTCCACCCCCTCACGTTGAGGGTCCAGCGGGACTATGCCCGGCGTGCCCGCTCCAGTCACAAAGCCCTGCGAAGCCAGGCTGACCCCGAGTCCGCCCACTGGCTTGCCTAGATCATTGTTGTCCCGCATATAGCTGAAATGGAATTCGTTGACCGTGCTTGAACCGAAGGTCTTCGTGTCGCCCACACCGAACAATTGTGACCTCCCCAGATAAAGCGCATTGAAGCCAGGCACACTGGCTCCGCTCTGCGCGACCGGGTAAGGATTGTTCAACGTATAGTCGTCCGTAAAGTAATAAGCCGTGAGCAGCCCCCAACGACTGTTGTAGTCCAAACGGAGAGCTCCTTTGTCGTCGCCCAGAGTCTCATTTGAGGTTGAGGTTGAGAACGTGCTCGCGCCCAAGTTGGGCTGTGGGATGTACTGCAATAGATTCCGGGCGGGCGCCGACCATGCCGACAACGGAATAACCGCGTTTGGCAAGACGCATTGAGAGGAATTCACACAACCAGGAGTGTAGTAGGGCTCGCCCGGCGAGACAGCATATCCAAGGTCCTTGGACAAAGTGTTTGCCCAACTCTGGCCGGTGACTGTACCCGTCAGCGAACTTGCAAGATCCGACAGGTTGCCGCTGCGATCCTGAAGGGACGGCACGGGAATGAGGCCGGTAGGTACTCCTTCGGTCAGTCGCGTGCCTTGGTAGTCGGCAAAGAAGAATAGCTTGTCCTTCTGAATTGGACCCCCAAGCGTCCCTCCAAATTGATTCTGATCGAGGGTTCCTCGGTCTGGAGAGAAATAATCCCGAGCGTCCAGATTGGTGTTGCGCAAGAATTCAAACAGATCTCCATGAAACTGATTTGTTCCCGACTTCGTGACGACGTTGACGTGACCTCCGGTGTACCCGCCGTACTCCGCGTCAAAGTTGCTGGTGAGGATACGGAACTCTGCAATCGAATCCAGGTTTGGAATGATTGCGGCGCCGGCATTCACGTCCTCCTCAGCGTCGCTGCCGTTCACAATAAAGGCGTTGGAAAACTCCCGTTGCCCATTGATCGAGGTCGTTCCAGGATTTAAGTCGCCTGAAGGAGAAAGTGCGGACACGCCGACATCTTGTTGGGTATCGGCTGTTAAGGAAGACGCTGGAGCTACTCCGGGCTGGAGCGACATCAGGTCGGTATAGCTGCGGCCATTCAGCGGAGCGGAAACCATCTTTTTGTCACTGATCACTTCGCCCATCTGGGTGTCCGAGATCGCGACGTGAACCGGGCTGGCATTCACATTAACAGTTTCATTTTGATCACCGACCTGCAATACGATATCAACAGTAACTGTAGAATCGGTATCTACGACGATCCCGGCGTGCCGCCATGATTTGAAGCCTGGGCTCGCGACTGTCAGGTTGTAGCGCCCGACCGGGAGATCCGTGAACGAGTAAAAGCCGGACCCATTGGTTGAAATCTGGTGCCGAAGTCCTGTGTCGAGGTTAATCGCCGTGACGCTCGCATTACTCACCATCGCGCTACTCTTGTCTCTTACCGTTCCTGTGATGCTGCCACCTGCAACCGCCCACGACTTAGTGGCCGGGCCCAGCACAAGCGCACAAATCACAATCATCGACAGGAGCGTCTGAAGTCGCGACCAACAGAAGGCAGGTTCCTCGGCCGGCGAGTGGCGCCCAGCACAGCTAAAGAGCGATCCGAGGAATTTGCTGTCATCGGTTCTACGAAGAAGTGGCATAGGATTTATAAAGCGATAAGATGTCGTGAATATTACAATTGCAACCCAGTTGCAAATTTCCCCCTTCAATCATTAAGCGACATCTTGATGGGAGCGGTCAAGCAATCCACGAAGAATTCATTGCAGGCTTTGTGCAACCCTTGGCTTGAGAAATCTCGAAGAAGCGTCCACCTTAATTGGTTGCACCCCTAACCCAAGAATGAAGTCGGACGTGGTGCCCCCGAAGCTTGATCCTGGTCGCTGATCCTAAATAATTTTTTGAAGCTGCTGTGAGGATTAGGCGCGCTCTCGGGCGCGCATTTCTATTGCGGACTTCGGGTATCGCGGAATTCTGACGAGCGTGAGGTTTGATTGTTTAGATAACGGTCATTCTTGCCGCAACGCCTCGAGAGGGTCGATTGACGCCGCGCGCCTTGCCGGCAGATATCCTGCGGTGACCGCCGCCACCGCTAACAGCACCGACACTCCACCAAAGATCACCGCATCATGTGTGTTCACCTGAAACAGAACGCTCGCCATGAAGCGCGTGAGGACAAAGGCGGCAGCCAGTCCCGCGAAAACCCCAACCGACGCCACCACCGCCGCCTGCCTCGTGATCAGCTCCGCGATCTGGCCGCGCTGCGCGCCAAGTGCCATGCGAATCCCAATCTCGCGTACGCGTTGCGCCACATTGAAGGCAAAAACGCCATACACTCCTATGAGCGCCAATGCCACGGCGATGGTGCCGAAAACCGCCATCAAGATTGCGTAGGAGCGTTCCGCAACGCGTTCGCCCGCAAGCCGTTGCTCCAGGGTGGCTGTACTATAAACCGGCATGTCAGGATCGAACTGTTGCAGCGCCTCACGTAGACTCGGCAGCAGCAGATCGGGATCGCCTTGCGTCCGCGCCAGGACGCTCAAGCTGATAATCGCGTCGCTCCGGCGCAGCGGCGTGTAAAGGATGGCGAGGTCCGACTTCGCTTGATGCAGATCTTCCACCTGTGCATCGCCAACCACGCCGACCACCGTCATCCACTTCGTTTTCGGGCCGCCAAATTTGACGCGTTTACCGATCGCATCCAGTCCCGGCCAGATGCGTCGGGCGAACGACCCGCTCACGATGGCGACCGCAGGAGAATTCGTATCGTCATGTGCGGTGAAATCGCGTCCTGTGATTTGAGGTATGCCGCTGGTCCGAAAATATCCCGGCGTGATCTCGTCATTATAGAAATTCTGCGGACTGGTGACTTCCTGCTGACCCTCAGGAGTGAAGCCGCGGTTCAACCCTGGCCAGACGAAGGGATCGACGGAGGTTACCGCAGCACTCTCCACTCCAGGCACACGTCGGATGCGCTCCGTAACTGCGTCGCCCAGGGCCAGTCGTGCGTTGCCTTCGTACTTGCCATTGGGCACATCGAAGCGCAGAGTCACAAGGTGATCGGGACGGAAGCCAGGATCGACCTTCTGCAGTTGCCACAGGCTCTTCAGAACGAGTCCGGCGCCTATGGTCAACGTGACGGAGAGCGCGACCTCCACCACGGCCAGTAGAGCTCGGCTGCGATGTTGGCCAGCTACTTCGCTGCGGCCTCCGGTGGCGAGCGCTGATTGCGGATCGCGCCGCGACAGTTGCCACACCGGCAACACGGTCATCGCGAGCACGGTGAACAAGACCGCCGCCATGGTGTACACAACGAGACGCAGGTCGAGTTGCGGACTCGCGAAGCTGGGAAAGTTCAATGGCAGAATGGAAACTAACAGTTCCCTGCTAAAGAAAAACAAGGCGACGCCCGCGATTGCGCCTGCGCTCACCACCATCGCGGTCTCGCTCAGCACCAGGCTGAAGAGATTCGTTCGCTTCGCTCCCAACGCAAGCCGCACGGCTAACTCACGTTCGCGACGCGAGAGCCGGATGAGAAACAGGTTCGACAGATTCGCCGCGGCAATCAGCAGCACCAGTCCGACTGCAGCCAGCAAAGCAATTAACGCGGGTTGGTAATTGCGCGCCAGATCCTGCTGTGCCGGAGCGAGGCTGAAGCTGCGCTCGCGGTTCTCATGTGGATAAGCCTGCGACAGGCGATCGCCAATTGCCTTGACTTCGGCGGCAGCCATCGCTGGGGTTACTCCGTCGTGTAGCTTGCCGATCACTCTGACCCAGTGAATATCGCGGCTGTGCACGAAATCGAAGCGCGCCACCTGCGGATAGATCAGATCGTGCGTCGCAATCGGCACCCACAACTGAGCCGTGCCCGAGTAACCATGGAAACCGCTTGGCATTACGCCTACGACGGTGAATTCCGAGCCACTCAGGTTGACCGTCCGTCCGAGGACATTCGAGTCTGAGCCGAAGCGAGTCTGCCAAAAGCCGTGGCTCAGAATCACGGCGGGATGTTCGAGATCGTCCTGCGCCGTAAACTCGCGTCCCAGCGCCGGGGTCGCACCCAGCACGCGAAAGTAGCTGGGGCTGACGTTCTCGCCGAGCAGACGATCAGCATGACCGCTATCGGTGACGTCGGCTTCGATCGAACTCCACGCCGCGAGATCGCTGAATGATTGCGCCTGCTTTTCGAGGTCGGCAAAGTTTGGAAAGGCCACGCCGCCGCGGCCGCTCTGGCGAATGCTCTCCCACAGGTTCACCAAACGATGCGAGTCGGCGTAGGGCAGCGGGCGCAACAGCAGCGCGTCCACCAGGCTGAAGACGGCCGTGTTCACCCCAACGGCGAGCGCAACTGTCAGTACACACAGAATCGTGAATCCCGGTGTTCTTCCTAGACGGCGAACCGCATGACGCATAGAAGTCTCCAGCGAAACAGTTTCCTTCGAGCCGGCTACATCAAGGCATAGAGATTGCCATCGCTGCTGCCGAAGTAGACCACGTTGTCCACCACCGCCGGCGATGACAGCACCGCGCCGACGCTGAGCATTTTGCGCACGCCGATGATCACGTCGTCGTAAAAATCGTCTTCGAAGGCGACGTCATAGTTCGGACTGCCATCCGGTTTGCTGTACGCCGCCCCGTTCTTCCGCGAGCCGTCGGTCTGAAATGTCCAAGCCACCTTTTGTAATGTCAGGTCGATGGCCATGAACTTTCCTTCATGCGTTCCTAGGTAAAGCGTGTTGCCGGCAATGGACGGCGAAGAGAACATGGGCCATTGAAACTTGAGCGAGAAAATCTGGTTACCGGTCTTCGCATCCACTCCATAAAACATTGCCGAATCCGAGGTGGCGAAGTACAGCTTGCCATTCTTGACAATCGGAGTTCCGATCACCCAGGAGCCCTTGTTGTTGAACGCCCACTTCTTCTTGCCCGTCTTCGCGTCGAGGGCGTACAGGTTGGCGTCTCGGCAGCCGAAATACACCACACCGTCGGCAATCACGGCCGACGACTGAATGCCGACCTGATTGTGGATGTCGGGGTCTTCGCCGGTCTTGAAGCGCCAGCGCTGCGCTCCCGTGCGGGCGTCGAGCGCGTAGAAGTAGCTATCCCAGCTGCCGATATAGAGGGCGCCATCGGCGATTGCCGGCGAGGCATGTACGACGTCGCCGGTCTTGAACTTCCAGACGGGTTTACCGGTTGCGGCGTCCAGCGCATAGACATTGCCGTCGCCGCTGCCAAAGTAGACCTTGCGATCCCACACTGTAGGAGACGAGAGATAGAAGTCGAAGGGGTCAGGCATGCTTTCGCCTACTGGCTGCGAGCCGTGGAGATGTGTGCCAGTGAAACGGCGCTCGCCCGCAGTCTGAAACTTCCACTTCAATTTGCCCGTCTCGGCATCGCTGGCATAGAGGAATCCATCGAAGCTAGCAAAATAAACGGTGCCATCGGCTACTGCGGGCGAGGAGGTGACCAGGCTGCCGGTCTTGGCTCGCCATTTCAGCTTGCCGGTTTCACGATCGACTGCGTAGAAATAGTGATCGGTGCTGCCGAAGTAAACCGTACCCTTGACGACGGCGGGCGACGAGTACACGCGACCGTCCGTGTGAAACTGCCACTTCAGCTTGTCGAATGCGGGCACGCCTGCGTCATCGTAAATTCCGGTATGCGCGGCGTTGGCTCGAAACATAGAGGAGTCGGCCGGCAACAATGTGGGTAAGATTACGACAAGCACAGCGAGGTATCGCAGAGTCGGCTTCACTCAGCTGGTCTCACTTTCTTCGTGCAGGATGCAGCTACGCTGACCATCCCGACTGGAAGTATGGCAATCGGAATGCCGTCGCCGCTGGTGCTAACTGACTTTTATGCCATGGATTTGGTTAGCGCAGGCCGGATGGAATTGTTCGCTGCTGGTAATAGGTGTTCGCGTGTGAACAGTGGGGCGCCGCCTCGCATGCCCATGCTCACTGCACAAGAATCCAACTGCGACTGGACGGAAATTTGCCGCCGCCTGAAATCGCAAGTCAACCTTCCCTGGATCTGATGTTCGTAATTCAGGGTATCGGCTCGACGCCGGTTCGAGATGCAGGAGGAGCGGAAAGCTGAGTCGTTGTGCTGCCTGGCTTCTTTGCCTTCACGAACCGCGGCCATACTGCCCGGCCAATCCTCCAGATGACCCATAACAGCCCACCGACGGTCAGCGCCCACAGAAGGACCAGCGGCAGCTTGATAAATAAGGACACCACCCAGTCCATCCACTCGCCCAGGCCGGCCAGCAGCTCGCGTGTCGCAGTTTTAACGTTGTACAAGGGCCGCCAGCCGATGCCCAGCACTCGAGTGTCGGATTCTTGCGTCAGCGAAACACTTATCGCCGACATTTCGATATCGTGGGTCATGACCTGGATTTGCGTCTGCAAACGCTCGATCCTGTCGCGCACATCGCTGAGCTTTCCCGATACCTCAAGGATCTCAGACACAGTGTGTGCCTGCTTCATGATCGTCGCGTACTGTTGTTCCTCCACTCTCAGGTTGCGCATGTGGGCTTCGTTGTCGTAGAACTCCCGCGTGACATCGTGCCCGCTGACTTGCTCGTGGTCGGTTCGCACCGCGAGCTTCTTGTATTGAGCCAGCGCAGTTATCAGGACGGACGCCGGTACGCGGACCACGAGGGTCGCAGAGACGGATCCGCCGCCCTCGGTGATGTCCAGATTGTCGACTTCGCCGCGACTCGCTTCGGTAATTCTCCGAATCTGTTCGGCGGCCGCACGAACGTCTGCGACCGTTAGTCCCAGTTCGGCGTTATGTATCACTTTTCTCTCGGGGACCGGGGTTGTGCTGTCGGGAGGTTCGCTACCCTGGGCGAGGTCGGTATTCTCTTGCGCCGCAAAAAGCAGCGCATTCGGCGACGCGCTTGCCCAACGACGGGAGACGGAAGCTTGCTCTCCCTCCGGGTGCGGCCTCTTCAAAATGGACAGGCTAATGGCTGCAATAAATGCCAACAGCGGAATCACGATCGCCCACAACACCTTCCGACGCTTACTCATGAGGCCTCCCTTAAGGCCGCTTGCGGAGCGCTTTCGCCTTCGCTCACTATCTTTGCGTTCAGGAATGGAACGAATCTGCCAGGGAAACTTGCAGTGCTAACGAGAGAAAAAGCGCTTCGCTCGTACGATTCAGTCTGCACCACCTCATTTGGGGTCTTCGAATGAGCCAGAGAAGCGCGGCCGCGGCTTAAAATTCCGCGTTCCCGGATTTAGATCAATCACGGTAGAATGAGCCACTTGCCTTTCAGGTGAAAAATGGCTCTGACCCCGGGAACCCGCTTGGGCCCTTACGAGATCATTGCGTCAGTGGGCGCCGGCGGTATGGGCGAGGTCTATCGCGCTCGCGACACGCGCCTCGATCGAATTGTCGCGATCAAGATCCTGCCGGAGTCCTTTGCCGGCGATCGCGAACGGCTGGAGCGCTTCCAGCAGGAAGCCCGCATCCTTAGCGTTCTCAACCATCCGAATCTGATGGCCGTCTACGACGTCGGTGAGCAGGATGGAATGCACTTCCTGGTTTCGGAGTTCCTCGAAGGAGAGACGCTGCGCGACCGATTGGGCGCAGGACCGCTTCCACAGCGCCGAGTGATCGAGTATGGACTGCAGATCGCCAAGGGGCTGGCCGCCGCGCACGAGAAGAACATCGTGCATCGCGACCTGAAGCCGGAAAACATCTTTGTCCTGCGCGATGGCCGGGTGAAGATTCTCGACTTCGGACTGGCCAAGCAAAAAGCGATGGCCGTCACACCCGACGCGACCATGACCAGCCCGAATCGTACGTCGGCAGGCACCGTCCTTGGCACGGCGGGCTACATGTCTCCCGAGCAAGTGCGTGGCGAAGCTGTCGACTCTCGTTCCGACATCTTCGCGCTGGGCGCCATTTTGTACGAGATGGTCGCGGGCCAGCGCGCCTTTCGCGGAGACTCCAGCGTCGAGGTGATGACTTCGATCCTGAAACAGGAGCCGCTGGACCTCGGCGAAAGCGGTCTGAATGTATCACTTGGGCTGCAGCGAATCGTGCATCGGTGTTTGGAGAAGAAGCCCGAAGCGCGTTTTCAGTCGGCCAGCGACCTGGGTTTCGCCCTCGATTCGCTGAGCAACGCCGGCACTTCAACTGGAAGCTTGCGGGCGGTACAGGACGGAAAGGGAAAAAGCTCGCGGTTGCTGATACCTTTGCTGCTGCTGGCAGCGCTGGCGATCGGCGCGATTGCCGCCTGGGCGTTGCATCGTCCGGCGGTGAGCCAACCGAGCTTCACGCAGATCAGCTTTCGCTCTGCCTATGTCCGCCACGCGCGCTTCGCTCCCGACGGACGCACGGTCGTCTACGACAGCACTACCGACGGCAAGCCCACCGAGCTGTTCTCTACCCGCACGGACACGATCGAAGCGCAGTCGCTGAACCTTCTTGCGAGTTTGTTAAGCATTTCTTCGACCGGCGAACTTGCGGTCACGCTGGATACGATTTTCGATCCGAAATACACTCCTACCGGTCGCCTGGCGCGCGTGCCGCTGGGAGGCGGCTCCACGCGCGAATTGCTGGACGCGGTGACCGATGCCGACTGGACGCCGGACGGTTCCGCCCTGGCGGTGAGCCGGCAGGTCGGACATCACTTCCAGCTCGAATTTCCTCCCGGCAAAACGCTGTATCAGAGCGACGGCTACATCAGTGACCTTTGTTTTTCGCCAGCGGGGGACAAGATCGCCTTCGTCGACCATGCGATCTTCGGCGACGATCGCGGTACGGTGGAAGTCGTCGACCTCCAGGGTCACCGCACGGTGCTGACCCGCGAGTTCAGTTCGGTGCAGGGTTTGGCATGGCCGTCCAAGGGAAACGAGGTTTGGTTCACGGGATCGGTTAATACTGAGCCCAATTCTCTGCGCGCCGTCACCGTCGACGGAAAGGAGCGGGTGCTGCTTTCCTCGCCGGTCAAGCTGAGGTTGCAGGACATTTCGAAAGACGGAAATGTTCTGTTGAGCGTGGATGACTATCGCGACCAACAGTTGCTGGCTGAAACCGCTTCCGGCAAGGTGCGGGACATCAGTTCGTTCCCCTTCCAGATTACCGATGCGTTTTCGCCCGATGGGAAATCGCTGCTGCTGAACACCTACGTTACCGGAGCCAATTCCGACTACAACCTGTACACCCAGCGGACCGACGGTTCGGCGCCGGCGATGATCGGGCAGGGCGTAGGACTCAGTTTCTCGTTTGACGGCAAATGGGTACTGGCGTTGGATCCGCTCAACTTGAAACACATGAGAGTGATTCCCACCGGAGTAGGTGAAGCTCGGACCTTAGAGTCTCCGGCGGGCACCGAGTACGTGGGCGCTGCCTGGCTGCCCGATGGCAAACACATCCTGGTGGCGGTGAACGCGCCGGGACAGCCGCCCGCAACGTATTTACAGGACGTGCAGACGGGCGCGGCGCGAAAGATTGGTACCGAAGGCAGTTATCTCTGGACGGTCGGCGAGCAAGGTCTGGGGAGCGTCTCGCCCGACGGCAAGAGCTTTATGACCACCGATGGCGACAAACATTTCTGGGTGCAGCCGACGGATGGCGGCGAACCCAGCCCGATCAAGGGGTTATCGCCTGGCGACCTGCCGCTGGAGTGGCACAACGGTTCCCAGAACATTTTTTTCGAGCGCCTGATCGGCACGGACACCAGCGAGATTTACGATCTGAATCTCGCCACCGGACAAAGTAAGCTTTGGTCGCACTTCACGCCGGCTGACAAGATCGCGATGATTTCCTTGCGCCACCCCATCATCACTCAAGACGGCGCCCACGTACTCTACGTAGTGCAGCGCATCTTTTCGACGTTATTCGTGGCGAGCGGCATTCAGTAGGCCCGAAGATTCGTCTAATGCTTCACTCGAAATGGTGCGAGAGCGCAAGCGAGTCGGGAGGTGCTATAGGAATGTTAGTAGCCGCTATGTTCTTCGGCTATTAGAAGCGGTACGAGTAGCCAGTCGATATTTGAAAGTTGCCCTGCGTGACAATGATTTCATCGGACAAAAGACTGCCAAAGTGGGAGAGAGTCCTGGTGTTATCTCGATCGGTGAGATACCGAACTAGCGTGGTCCCGACATCAAAGCGAAACGTCGAATTGCGATTGGGGTAGATCTCTGCGACGGCTCCAAAATCGGTGGCGAAGCGTGTAAGGCTGCTGGTATTAGAATCACCCAGCTTTTGCACGGCGTCATCGTAGTAGATGAAGCCGGGCCGTAGCTTGCCGTATAACGCCCAGTTCTTCCAGCGCTCACCCATTCTTGCCCCAAACAAACCTTCGGCCATCGGACGGGCGCCACCTTGCCCCGGAAGCGCATTCATCGTGCTATCGACTCCAAAGATGCGAGTTGGACTCCAGACGAAGTTAACCCCTACACCGGAATTGTACTGGCGACAATTGAGGCAATCCTTGGTGACGACTGGCAAGCTGACATTGGTGTATTGCGCACCAAGTTCCCAATGGTCGACTACCGGAGCAGGCTCGTCATCCTTGTGAACCTTCGGCTTCTTCGCCGGCATGACGAAATTGTTATTTTCGTTGGGCAGTTGCCACACGAGTTTGCCCATGAAAAGTGCGGCCCAATCTTTGCTGGGTTCTAAGATTCCGCGCAGAACTCTGCCTCCTAGAATTCTGTGGTTTCTGGCGATAGGGACCACAACGTATTTCTCCAGCGTGTCCTCGCCCATAACCCACAACATTCCTCCCCAAGGTGTCATGACCCAGTCGCTGAGTCCGGTATTGTTGGTTGGCGGTTTATGGACCCCTTTCGGCGGGTCGGTTAAGCAGGACGCTTTATAACCGCAACCCGGTAAGTAGATAAAGCCGCCGGCATTTCCGATGGAAGTTTCGCTAAACGGCCCGACCTTCCACTGCGCCTCCCAAACCGCTGCCCAGGCTACGCCCTTCAGTCTCGTAATCCAGTAATCGCGATTCTTCCCTATGACTGCGCTTCGACCTCGCGGACTGTTTTGGAAGAAGATGCGACTGAATACCGCGCCCTGCAGTGGATGGCCGACGTCATTGACGATGAAGTCGTCTCCATCGGCCCAGCGATGCAAGTTATAACCGTCGTAGGATACGAACCAGTCGTGGAAATACGGCAGGTGCTCGAGGCTGTATTGCAATCCGGAATCGGTCGCGACCCGAAACACATCGCTGGTCAGGGTGAAGTTCACTGACTGAAGCGTCGCCTGCCAGAAGTGAAACTTCTCTGGCGGAGGAGCCGGTTTGGCGAGCACTACGGCCGCCGACCCCGACGTCGAAGATGAATCGCTGCTCGACAGCCGGTCGTTGCCGGAAATGCGTTCTGAGGAAATTCGGTGACTGGGATCGTCGGGGAGATCGGGCTCGATAATCTCACCCGCCTCACTCAAATTCCCAACGAAGCCATATTCCGCCTGAGTCGGCATCTGCGCCACTGCTGGCTTCTTCGCCACTAGGGGCAGAAAGAAAAACAAGAGCCAAGGGATGGCACAAATTGCGCAGGAGATTCGGCTCCGCCTACCACAAGACACAACAATCTCCTCATTCCGTAGTGACAGTACTTGAAAATCTGAAGGGGGTGAGTACAGAGAATAGATGACTTAGCGAACCTAGTCTAGATGATAGTTTTGGTCGTCTTGCTACTATCAAAGAAACTTCTGGGCCCGTGACCACAGGTGTAAGCGCGATTTATGACCCGCAAACAAGCGGTTGAATGGCAAGGACAGTCAGTTAAGGTGTGATCGCCCACACCACTCCGCAACCACCGTTGCAATTAACTAGATTGCCGCCTCCATATGTCGTGCCGTACAGATTTCCGCTTGCGTCAAGAACCACGGGGCCCCAAGGGTTGGAGCCATCATTGCCCTGAAAATCGTGGAGGTCGGTGAGCATCCACCCGAGGCTGGAATTCGTTAACTCGAAAACCATGCCGGCTCCATGCAGGCCTCCGTCATAGCAGGCCCCGTACAGGTTGCCCGCGGCATCCATAGTTACGCCGGCGTGCGTGTTACACGCGGGGTTGATGCCGAAGCCAAAAGGAGTCGAAACCATCCAACTCCCATTTGACGGGGTCAGCTCGAATACAGTTCCTCCGCCCCCACCTCCGCCGATGGAAGTAGTGCCGAAGAGGTTGCCGGACCGATCCTCGATCAATGCGCCATATGGATTGCCCCCGCTCATTTCCGGATCAAAATTCACGAGGGTATGCTCTGTCCACGCACCGTTTGAGGAAGTCAGTTGATACGCTATGCCGCAACCGCCTTGACAGCCTTGTTCGGTTCCTCCGTGGAGCGTCGTGCCGTACAGGTTCCCAGCCGCATCGAAGATCACGCCCGCCTCTGGAGAAACACCGTCGTTGTTACCAAAGCTATGAAGGATGGTTTCCGTCCATTGATCGCCGGACTGTGCTAACTCGAAAGCTACGCCGTCATTGGACGCACCCCCCGCCAACGTCGTGCCGTAGATGTTTCCGGCTTGATCGAAGGTGAGATTTCCGTATGTGGGGATCGCTCCGTCCGGGCTTCCCGTGAAGGAGTGAAGTAGGGCTTCATTCCAGTAGCACACGACTGCCATGCACACTGTGAGCGGCGGCCGCAGCTCAAAAACTGTGCCAACTCCTGCACCGCCGCCCTGCGCAGTCGTTCCATAGAGCGCGCCATTCGGCCCGACCACAACCCCGCCGTAGAGATAACGTCCATCGCTCGTCGCAGCAAATTCGTAAAGCGGATTCAGTAACCAGCCAGAACCCGACTGTACAAGTTTGAAAATTACGCCAGATCCATTGTTTCCGCCGCTTGAGCTCGTCCCGTAAAGGGCTCCTGGACCGGCGACAGTCAAAGCGCCAGTAGGATTGCTCCCGTCTCCTGCGCCTGTGAACACGTGGAGCACAGTAAACGTCTGCGCATGCGCGGGGTGGATTGTGAATGTAGTCAGCGCGCAGAACGATGCCAGTGCGAAGGCTGTTCTCCGGATGCGGCATTTCAAAACGGATGTGGGAAGCTGAGCCAGGTTCGCCATGATCGTCCCCCTTTGCCGAAATGCGACCGATGACGGTTGCTTTCTTGACGTTCAGACTCTACGCCCAAACGGGCGACACTCTTGTACAAATCACGATCGCTGTGTATAGGCCTTGCGAGACTTCCGGTTAATTTACCTCGGTTACAGAGTGGCATCAACCGGAGCTGCTGTCGGAATCTGCGACCTGTCCAGAATTGATTTTCTGACTTACAGTGCTTCGATTCCGTCGGCGCAAGCACCAATCACGGCGAGCACCGTGGCACGTGTCCACCGGCCCGCTGCGATGGAGAACGGAATTACGTGGATTTCCGCCCCCATACGCAATACATTGACGGCAAGCGCATCATTCTCATAAGAGTCGTGGGGTTACATTGCAGGACAGCCTCGCGGCATCTACTATGAAGTCAGCATTGGGGGTGGGAAGTATGGCTTTGCACGATCTTGCGCAACCGCAGCTCCTGACATCATGGAAAGAGATTGCGAGCTATCTTGGTAAAGGGGTTCGCACCGTGCAGCGATGGGAGCAGCAGTTCGGGTTGCCGGTGCTTCGCCCCAATGAACGGTCGAAGGGCATTGTTCGAGCCGATCCTGGGGAATTGGACCGGTGGCTTCAAGTCCAATGGTCACAGCGATCCAACGTTCTCCCCAATCTTACTGTCGCGCGCTCGACTGCAGAGTGTGTGGGAACTGTTCGCGCCAACATCCAACAATCCGCGATCCTTCGCCAGGCCACTCGAGCATTGTTGGAGGACGTGCGTGCCTCCCTGTCTACGACGTTTGCAGAGTGCCAGTCCCTTGCTCGAAACATGGCGCCAATCAACGAGCCGAATTAACGTGCCAGCGGTAAACAAGCGTCACGGAGATTACCTGGACGGGCGGCCAAAGAACAGCCGCGGCTTTGGTTCATCTCAAAGGGCGATCCATGACCGATAAAGAAGCAGGGGCCTCAAATACAGACAGCCGACGGGAGACAAACCCGGGGCTGCGGCCTGCTCGTACGACCTTCCCGGTAGTCGGAATCGGAGCCTCCGCCGGCGGGCTTGAGGCTTGCCAGCTATTACTCAAAGAGCTCCCCGCCAATCTGGGGATGGCGTATGTATTTCTACCGCACCTCGACCCTTCCCGGGAGAGCGCCTTCCGCGAGATCCTTGCCCGCTCCACCGCCATGCCGGTTCTCGACGCGACCAACGGGATACAAATTGCTCCGAACAACGTATACGTCATACCTCGCAACTGCGAAATGACGACTTCGGGAGGGGTGCTACATCTCACCCAGCGTGAACAGCCGCGTTCGGTGCATATGACCGTCGATATCTTCCTGCGTTCTCTGGCTGCCGACCTCGGCAGGAACGCCATTGGGGTGGTGCTTTCCGGTACAGCCTCCGACGGAACCATGGGTGTCACTGCCATAAAAGGCGAAGGCGGCATCACCTTCGCCCAGGACAGCTCTGCGAAATATGACGGCATGCCGACCAGCGCTATTGCTTCCGGCTCGGTCGACTTGGTCTTACCTCCCGAAGGTATTGCTCATGAACTTACCCGAATTGCCGGGCATCCGTATGTTTCGGGCGATGAAATCGAGCTGGAGGAAGAGATCGGCGAGACTAAGGAAGCGCAGATGGCGCAAGTCTTCGCTTTGCTGCGGCGAGCCACACAAGTCGATTTCTCCGAATACAAGCCGCCGACGATCGGCCGGCGCGTGGCGCGACGTATGGCCTTGCACAAGGTCGAGAAGCTCTCCGATTATGTTGCCCTGCTGCAACGGGACAAGAACGAAATCCGAGCCCTTCACCAGGATCTGCTAATCAACGTCACCAGTTTCTTCCGCGACCCGGAGGCTTTCGAAGCGTTGAAAAGGGTGGTCTACGCGGATCTGCTCAAGGATCGAGAGAACACCATATCGCCCATACGCATCTGGGTTCCCGGCTGCTCCACAGGCGAAGAAACCTATTCCCACGCAATCTCGCTGATGGAATTCCTTGGTGAAGAGCGTACCGAGATTCCCATACAGATTTTCGGTACCGACCTGAGTGACACGGCGGTTGGACGTGCCCGTTCCGGCCTTTATAAAGAGACGATCGAAGCTGACGTTTCGCCCATACGTCTGCGGCGCTTCTTTCACCTAGTCGACAGCGGATATCAGATCAGCAAGACCATTCGAGATTTGTGCGTCTTCTCAACCCAGAACGTCTTCAGTGATCCGCCATTCTCGCGCATCGATCTGGTCAGCTGCCGCAACGTAATGATCTACCTCAGCCAGGCTTTGCAGCGTCGCGTGATTCCGGTCTTTCACTATGCCTTGAATCCCGGAGGATTTCTGATGATCGGAAATACCGAAGGCCTGCTTGGTTCGGGACCGGACCTATTCGAAATGGCGGACAAGAAGCAGAAGATTTATCGCAAACGCGCGGTTCCGACTCCAGCCACCTTTAGGTTTTCCGTACACATGGCCGAACGAAATCCTGAAAATCCAGTGCCTCCTGTTGCGGGGAAGACAACCGAGCCGCACCGTGTTCCGGTCGATTTGCAACGCGAAGCCGACCGCCTTTTGCTGGCTCGCTATGCTCCCCCATCGGTTGTCGTGAACGAACAACTGGAGATCGTGCAGACCAAGGGACATACAGGGGCCTTCCTGGAGTTGCCTACCGGCAAAGTGAGCCTGAATCTGCTGAAAATGGCGCGGCCGGGATTGCTCTTCGAACTGCAAAATGCGATCGACGAGGCTCGTAAGAGCGGCATCGATGCGGTACGGTCTAATGTCCAGGTGGAGGGTGACGGGGGCGCCGCTTTCATTCGTCTGCGCGTTACGCCTTTCAAGACTCCCGTTCAGGACAAATCTAGTTTCCTCATTTCCTTTGAGCCGGCTGATGGCCAATCCGCTCCCGTGGCCACCGATATGGTTGTCTCTCCCCTCAGCGACGATGAGCGCACGACGAGGGATAAGCAGATCGCGCAGCTGAAGCAGGAACTCGCCGCGAGTAAGGAGTATCTGCAGTCGATCATTGAGGCCCTGGAATCCACCAACGAGGAGCTGCAATCGGCCAACGAAGAGATTCAATCCGGCAATGAGGAGTTGCAGAGCACCAACGAGGAGCTGCAGACCTCAAAGGAGGAGCTGGAATCGGCCAATGAGGAACTGCATACCGTAAACGAGGAGATGCAGCATCGTAACGAACTACTCACGCAGTTGAACAACGATCTCACCAACCTGTTGAACAGCGTGAATCTTCCGATGGTGATGGTTGGTCCGGACCTCAGCGTCCGACGCTTCACCCCGCAGGCGACCAAGGTGTTGGGGCTAACGGCGACCGATGTCGGCCGGCCGATCACGCGGCTTCGGCTCAAGGTGGACGTCGCGAATCTGGAACAGATGATGCTCAATGTCATCGCAGAGGTCAAAACGGCGATGCACCGTGTGAAGGACGCCGATGGCAACTGGTGCGACTTGCGGCTGACCCCCTATCGCACGGCGGATAACCGCATCGACGGAGTAGTTCTGAGTGTCCTCGCATTTAACGAGTTCGAAGAGTCTCCACCCCGCCAAACAAAGAACGCAGCCGCAAAATCCAAAAAGAACACTCAGAAGAAAAGCTCGAAAAAGCCGACCAAGCGTAGCTGAGCAATAACCCGTCGCTTTCTTCTCCGTTTGTCTGCATCGACAGATTGAGACAAAACATGGCCAGAGGATCACTCTTGGTGTGAAGACGGCATCTCAACTGCATGGTCGCGGCAATCCATGAGAGCTGGTCGTGTATCTAGAAAATGATGAGGTTCCTCAAATTCTCGAGCGTTCACGAAAGCTTCGTGAGCATTGCCAACGATTGTGTGCCACGGCGTTGAGGCTTCGAAATGACCTCGTGATCTTGAGCATGCCACGCTGCCCAGTATGCGGCGGCTGCGGCGCGCAGTCCATCGAGCAAACAAGCCTTCGTGCAGGAGAAAAACACGAGAAGATACTCGCCTACCGGTGTGTCATCGGACATATGTGGATGCTGCCCTCCACGAGCAGGTAGAAGGTTGCTACTCCAGGAACCAGTCCTGCGCAAGCTCTACCGTTAACGAGCAACTCCTCCCGCCGGAACATTCTCTTCCAGATATCGCGCAATCAGGCTGTGTATGTGATACGACGTGCCGGGTCCTTCGGAAATCGAATGGGTGCGACTGGGATAGTCCATCATGTCGAAGGGCTTGCCCAACTCGACCAGCCGATTGATGAGCAACTCGGTTCCCTGGAAGTGAACGTTGTCGTCGCCCGAGCCGTGGATCACCAGCAGCTTCGCGTTAAGCCCGTCCGCGAAGTTGATGGCCGAACCATCGTGATAGCCCCTGGCGTTCTGCTCCGGCAGTCCCATGTAACGTTCCTGGTAGATCGTGTCGTAATGCCGCTGATCGGCCACCGGTGCCACCGCGATGCCAGCCTTGAACAGGCCGGGATAACGAAACATCATGTTCAAGGTGTTAGAGCCGCCGCCGCTCCATCCCCAGATAGCCAGGCGCGAAGAATCGACATACGGCCGTTCTTTGGCAAGCTCTCGAATTGCATCAGCCTGCTGCACCGACGAGAGCACGCCCACGTCACCGTAGACAATCTTTCGCCACTCGCGTCCTCTGGGCGCCGGCGTGCCTTGATTGTCGAAGCTGACGACCAGGTATCCTTCGCGGGCGATCATCTCGTGAAATAGTCGCCGCGAACCGCCCCACATGTCCGCAACCGTCGCACCAGCGGGCTCACCGTAGATGTAGACCAGCACCGGATACTTCTTGCTGGGATCGAAGTCGGGCGGCTTGATCATCCAGCCGTCGAGTTTGAGGCCATTGCCAACCGGCACTTGGAAAAACTCTGTCGGCGCAGAAATGAGCTGTTGAGCTTTCTTTGTCAGCGCGTCGTTCGGCTCAAGCACGCGAACCACCTTGTGGTCCGGCAGGCTGACGAGCTGCGTCACTGGCGGAGTATCGAAAGTAGAGACTGTGTGGAATGCCCACTTGCCATTCGGCGCGATGTCATAGAGATGCGTACCGGGCTCGTTGGCGGGCGTTACGCGCTGCGGCGCCCCGCTTCCGTCTACGCGTGAGCGGTAGAGATACTTGCGCGTCGCATCGTCGGGCGAGGCGATGAAGTAGAACCACTTGCCGGCATCATCGGCGGAAATCTCGGTAACAACGTCCGCAGGAAAATTCGTGATGAGGGTTGTCTTGCCGTCCGCAAGCGAGATGACATACGTGTGACGCCAGCCATCGCGTTCACTTAACCACAACAAACCTTTGCCGTTCTGCACCCAGTCCAGCGAGCGAACGTAGTCCACCCATGCCGGATCCCTATCCTCAAACAGCGTCTTCACCGCGCCGGTCTGCGCGTCGGCCAACATCACCTGGTTGAGGTTCTGCAAGCGGTTGAGGTATTCGAGAACCAGTTGCTGGTTGGAATTCTTGACCCACTCCATGCGGGGAACGTAGTGCTGGCGTGCATCTCCGGGCAGCGCGATCCATTTCGTTGGGCCGCCTTTCACCGAGACCACTCCAACCTTGACGGCTGAGTTCGTCGTGCCGGGCTGCGGATAACCGTAAACCGTCACCACCGGATACTCTTCCTTCGTATCGTTGATCAGCGAGTACTGGCCCACGCCTGTCGTGTCAAACTGCCAGTAGGCAATCGACTGGCTGTCAGGACTCCAGCGGAATGCGTCGCGCAGGCTCAACTCTTCTTCCGTCACCCAGTCCGTCGTGCCGTTGATGAGCGTCGCTGAGCCATCTTCCGTTAACGCGCGAATCTGGTCCGTCGCCAGCTCTTGCACATAAATATTGTTGGCGCGTACGAATCCCACGCTCTTCCCGTCAGGAGAGAACTTGGCGAACATCAGCGACGATTCGGGAGCATCTCCCCCCAGCTTCTTCAGGTTGCCGCTTGCTAAATCCAGCACCCAGTAGTCACCGCGCGTGTTCAACCGCCAAACCTTCTTCGTATTAGTGAAGATCAGGAGCTGCTTGTTGTCGTCCGACCACACGTAGTCGTCGATCTTCATCGGCGAGGCGCCCGGCTTCGTTAACAGTTTCTCGGCCGAAACCAGCACCGTGCGCTTACCGGTCGCCGTGTCATACTCGACAATATCTTCGCCCTTCGCACCCGTGGCAGAAGGTTCGACGGTCGTGTAGGCCGAACCTTGGTTGAGCCAGCGTGCCGGTCCGAAGCGCTTCGAGTCATACTCGTGCTTGTTAAAGATCGCGGCGAGAGTGTCGGAGAGCTGTTGCGCCTGAAGCGACGCTGGCAAGCAGAAAGAGAGGGCAAGAACGCACGCAAGAGGAAATGCAAAAGATCGTTTTGAAGTCATGGGAAGCAGACAGGTGCTGTCTTCTAAACTCTTAGAAAGCCGACCAAAGATTCTAGCGGTCGTACGCAACGTTCGCAACGCACGCCGTATATCCCAGCTAACACCCGCGCCGTCGCGATAACCGTAAAGCGAAGATAACGGGACACTTCTCCATGAAGGTCGGCCAAGCCACCCAAAAATGTCCTGAAACTTACGCCGATTTGCTATGACTATGCCGGTTTCCCCGCTGGTCTGCGCGTTCCAGCGTAGTGGCGCTGCTTTCGATCATTAAACTTTGAATTACTACATGTGATAGTTGTCACCGGTGCGCCGATTGTGATTAAATTCCCACCACTTTCCTGAGTCTCCGGGTCGTTCGCGGGCGAGAAGCAAAAGCATCCTCAGATCTGAGTTTCAACCACACCAGCCTGCCTTGTTCGGGGGCAGCCAATCTCGTTACTCCGGGGAAAATTCAGAAAAGGAGTGGGATCGCCATGACCCATCGAAATCTTCTTGGCGCGCCTTTGATCGCTCTGGGCGTACTTGCCTTGTGGTCTCTGTCGCTATTTGCTCAACAGAACTCCAATCCACCTATGACCGTTCGTCACGCCGAGGCATTTGCTATCTCGCCTCCTCTCGGTGAACTGGCGAAGATGCCGCAGACTCCCATCTACGGCTTCCACGAAGCCAATCCCGTGCGCTGGGTCAACTTCCATCCCGGCCGCCAGCTGGGTCCTGCCCGCGATCCCGTCGAACAGAGCTCCCCGGGACCGGCTTCGAGTTTCTCCCTCGGATTAAACCTGCTCGGTGTCGGCAACGGCTTCCCCGATTACTCTGTGCCTGACGCTCCGCCCGACACCAACGCCGGCGTGGGCGACACCGAAGTCGTCGACTGGGTTAACGTTTCCTACGCTGTCTTCAATAAAACCACCGGAGCGGTTCTCGCTGGTCCGATTGAGGGCAACATGCTGTGGCAAAGCCTGGGCGGAGTGTGCGCCAATAATAACGATGGCGACATCATCGCGCAGTGGGACAGATCCGCGCATCGCTGGGTGTTGGCGCAGAACGTCTTCACCACTCCCTACACCGCTTGCATCGCCATCTCCCAGACGAATGACGCGCTGGGCTCGTACTACCTCTATGCATTCTCGTTGGGCAGCGGCTTCCCCGATTATCCCAAATACGGCCTCTGGCCCAGCGGATACTTCGAAACCATGAACAACTTCGGCCCAAGCGGCGGCAACTTTGTCGGCGCCGAAGTGTGCGGCTATAACAGCGCCAAGCTGCTGGTCGGCGATCACAGCGCCGAGCAGATTTGCTTCCAGCTGACCGCTAACGATTACAGCCTGCTTCCGGCCGATCGGGATTCCAACATCGCACCACCGAACGGTCAGGATGAATTCTTCGTCGGCAGCTACGACGTGGACAGCAGCAACGATCACGTCTACCTCTACTCGATGCACCCGGTCTTCTCAAATCCGTCGCAGTCGACGTTCGTCGGCAGTGGGCTTGCTGATCCATTTACCGTGCCCGCCTACACTCCGTTCTGCGACAGCAATCCAATTCGGGGAGCGTGCATACCGGAACCGAACGGCTCAGGCGTCGCATCGCTGGGCGACCGGCTGATGTATCGCTTCTCCTACTGGGAGGACCAGCCGTTGGCGAGCGTGCGCGCAACTCCACCTCTTCCGCTGCCGGCTCAACACTGGTTCTTCAATCACGTTGCAACCGCATCGGGCGGACAGGCGGGAGTTCGCTGGTACGAAGTCACTGCCCCGATCAGGGCGGTGACCATCAGCGGCTTATCGTTGTTCCAGTCGGGAACGTTTGCACCCGACGCCAACTATCGTTGGATGGGCTCAATCGCGCGCGACAAGGTCGACGACGTTGCGCTGGGTTATAGCCTGGGAAGCTCAACGATATACCCATCCGTCGCTGTCACCGGGCGCACGGTGACGGATCCGATGGGTCAGATGGAGGCCGAACAAGTCATCGTCACCGGAACGGGAGCGCAGGTCGGCACCGACAATCGATGGGGTGACTACAGCAGCATGGCCATCGACGCGGCAGATGGATGTACCTTCTGGTACGCGCAGGAGTACTACACAACCACCGCTCAGTTTGACTGGAGCACGCAACTCGCTTCGCTCAAGTTCAGCAACTGCCACTAAACTGCGTCTTTACGTGGGGCATTCGCGAAGGCGGGTGCCCCATGTCTCGCGAGGTTCGAGACACGGGCAATATTTCGTTGCGCCGGTACCCGATGTCTCGCGCTTTTCGAGGTATGGGTGAGTGTTAGGAGATCCTTACTTACTCGCCTGCTGTTTCGGAGTAGCGTCCTCGACACACCGGAACCCAAGATGATTCGTCCCGGTCGTGACTTCTCCTTTTCCCCGAGTCCCCACGATGTAACGCGAACAATACTGATCAGTGCAGAGAAAGGATCCACCGCGATGCACTTTCTTCGGCTGATCCGGTTCGGATGGGTCGTACGGAGACGCCGGCCCTTGCGGATTACGCGCGACCTGCCCGCCTGAGGCTAATTGTTGATAGTAGTCCGGACGATACCAATCGGTAGTCCACTGCCAGACGTTGCCGGCCATGTCGTACAGGCCGTACGGGTTCGGCGGATACTTCGCCACCGGCGCGATGCCCGCATATCCATCGGCGGCGGAGTCATAGTTCGGGAAATTTCCCTGATGCGTGTTCGCCATCCACTTTCCATCCGGCCGGAACGAGTCGCCCCACACGAAGGGTTTTCCTGTCAGGCCTCCGCGCGCGGCGAACTCCCACTCCGCCTCGGTCGGCAGTCGTTTGCCGGCCCACTTCGCATAAGCTTCGGCATCCGGATAAGCGATGTGCACCACGGGGTAATCATCTTTCCCTTTAATGTTGCTGCCCGGACCGTTGGGATGACGCCAGTTTGCGCCCGGCACGTATGTCCACCATTGCAGGTGATTGTCGAGCGGAACCGGATGGTCAGGCGCCTTGAAGACCACCGAGCCTGCCACCAGTTTCTCCGGAGGCGCTTCGGGGAAGTCTTCCGCACGTGGCTTGCGCTCCGCAATCGTCACGTATCCAGTCGCCTTCACAAACTTTGCGAACTCGGCGTTGGTGACGTCCGTCTTGTCCATAAAAAATCCGTCGACATAGACGCGATGAATGGGCCGCGCGTCCTCGGTGGCCTTCATCCCGACTTCGTCCATGTCCGGCGGATCGTTTGCGCCCATCGAAAATTCGCCACCGGGAATCCACGCCATCCCCGCCGGTGTTGAATCTGGCGCGGTTGCGCTATTGACCACGGTAGGCAGAAACTTGGCTCCGCCGGCAAGCTTCGTCTGCGACATTGGGCTTTGATCGGCAGCCGCTACCTGACCAGATTTTTGGCGATGGCCCCAGATCGATATCAGCGCGACCACAAGCACAACGACGAAAACCGCCAGCACCCAGGCGTTGCTGGAGGGCGGAGAATGTCGCGTAGAAGACTTGTCGCCGGCACTCGGCTTCTTGGAAGTTATCTTGCCCATGTATTGCTCAAGTAAAGGTGAACTGCTGTTATCCTACGCGCCCTCAAGTTCGTTGTGAAAGGATCACCGTAACTCAGACGCCGGGAAGCCTCAGACTCGCCCGGCATTCGGACGAATGTGAGGCTGCTGAATTCGCTACGTTACTGGCCGCCTTGCGACGCCATCTCCTTCCCGAGCTCTTGCTTCACCTGCCCCATGTTGAAGCTGGCGCCCTTCTGCATCGGCGGATAATCTCCTCTGTAGAATTTTCGGTGATGCAGTACATCGGGACCCTTTGTACGAAATGGAATCCGTTTGACCGGTACGGCTGAGGTTGAGCAGCTTGTGACTCGGGCTCCGACATTCCGCCTCCGCTGTGGGATTACATGGACCAAGTCTTCGGCATCGGTCCAGAGTTCAATACCTTCCTCCCCGAACCTAGATTGACCCTGTGGCTAACGATTTCCACAGGGTGTGGAAATTCATGTTGTAACTCACATTGAGGATTAAGGCGAACGCTGTAGAAATCTCCCGCTGGGCGGACGGCAGGAGAAGGATGTACTCTGCCGCTGCGATTATTGTTCTACTCTCAATCACGCGCAAAACTGCACCATTCTTGGTTATCACTTTTGTGGCCTAGGTATTGTTTACCGAGTAGGTGGAAAGTTCTACAGCCTCACGCACCTTTTGCGTTTGATAAGTCCTTTGTTTTCGGCAGTCTAGTTTTGGCCTCTCGGATGCTATTTACATAGCCAGACGAAGTGGCGCAATAGGGTCACTCGGATGCGAATTTCGGCCAGAGTTCGCTTCTGAGTGGCCCTTAATTATTTTGCTCGACATTGCACACCAGGGTGCCCCCATTCTTAGTGGTACGACCTTCCTACCAATCAAGAGAGAAATCTAACAGGCGCGAGCTAAGGGTGATTGTGCGCCCGCAGGTGCAAAGTGAACTTTCCGGCTAGAGGAGAGCCATCTTTTCGCGCACGTCGAAGCCGGCACTGCGCAGCAGGTTTTCAACCGTCGCCTCGTTCAGACGGGTAGCATCGAACTCGACGCGGATCTGACGCTCGGGCTCGTTAAACTGTACCCGGCGGATGCCATAGACATCGCTGACCTGGCCGAGGGCGTTCATTTCCCTTTCGCCCGGGGGCATTCCATAGCGAAACAACACTTCCACAGTGGTCATCGAGTCGAGCCTTTCACAAACGTGTCATGATTGATAAGGTAGCTCGGAACTACTCTGCTGCCTCCGCATCTACCATTGTGGAGGAGCAGGCCGACGGCTCCGTATTCAATATTAGTGCATCACCGGAGTTGTGAACAGCAGGACATGGCCGGCCAGGATAACGAGAAGATGAGCGAGCCCCAAGCACCCGCGCAGAGCATGGCGCTGGATTTTTCCGCGAAAGACCCTGTTTGTGGCATGAAGCTGGAGACGCTTCAGGCCAGGGGCAAGGCGCAGTACAAAGGCGACACTTATTTCTTCTGCTCTCCTGGCTGCATGCACAAATTCACCGCCTCGCCAGATAAGTACCTGGCAACGGTGGAAGGCGCCGCGGAGGCCAACTCCGCCTCTTCCGCTCACGTTCCGCAACCTGCGACCAAGAAAGTGTCGAAGGATCCCGTCTGCGGCATGAGCGTCGATCCGGCGAATGCCGCATCTACCGCCGAGTACGACAGCAAGCTCTACCACTTCTGCTCGCGCGGATGCGCTGACAAGTTTCGTAAAGATCCTCCACGATACCTGTCGCCAGGGCACAAGCCCGCCATGCCAGGCATGGTGCCGATCGGAGCACCCGTTCAGATTGGCGCGCCGCGCCGTCTGGAGAAGGACCTGGTCTGCGGCATGAGCGTCGATCCTACGGCCGTAGCCACAACGGTCAACCACATCGGCAAGACCTACTACTTCTGCTGCCGAGGCTGCGCCGATAAGTTCAAATCCGATCCGATGAAGTACCTGAACGCGGGCTCAGCTTCAGCGACCGCCGCTGCGCCAGCACCGGCACCGGCCGCCCCCAAAGGTACAGCTTACGTTTGTCCGATGGACCCGGAGATCCGGCAGGACCATCCGGGAGCATGTCCGAAGTGCGGCATGGCGCTCGAGCCGGAAATCCCACTCGCGGCCACCAAAACGCAGTGGACCTGCCCGATGCATCCCGAGATCGTGCGCGATGAGCCCGGAGCGTGTCCGATCTGCGGCATGGCGCTGGAGCCGATGACCGTTTCTGCAGGCCCGGAAGAAAACCCCGAGCTTCGCGAGATGATTTGGCGCTTCTGGACGAGCGTCGGCCTCGGGATTCCATTGGTCACCTTCGCGATGCTGCGCATGGGGAGTCCGCTGCTGCACATGGTCTCGCCGCGTCTGGGCAACTGGATTGAGTTTGCGCTCGCGACGCCCATCGTCTTATGGTGCGGCTGGCCATTCTTCCAGCGCGGCTGGGCGTCGGTGAAGTTCCGCAGCCCGAATATGTTTACGCTGATCGCCATGGGCGTCGGCGTGGCCTATATCTTCAGTGCCGTCGCAACCCTCACGCCGCGTCTCTTTCCACCGTCGATGCGCAAGATGGGCGGACAGCCCGAGGTCTACTTCGAAGCGGCAGCAGCGATCATCGCTCTCGTTCTGCTCGGTCAAGTGCTTGAGTTGCGCGCCCGCAGCCGCACCAGCAGCGCAATTCGCGCGCTCCTCGATCTGTCGCCGAAGATGGCGCGGATCATGCGCGAGAACGGTAGCGAGTACGACGTCCCGCTCGATCAGGTGAAGGTCGGCGACAAGCTGCGTGTGCGGCCCGGCGAAAAGATACCCGTCGACGGCGTAGTCGTAGACGGCCTCAGTTCGGTCGACGAATCGATGGTGACCGGCGAGCCGATTCCGGCCGAGAAGCACGCCGGCGATCACGTCATCGGCGCGACCGTGAATGGTACCGGCTGGCTGCTGATGCGCGCCGAACGCGTAGGCAGCGAGACCATGCTGGCGCAGATCGTCAAAATGGTGAGCGAGGCGCAACGCAGCCGCGCGCCCATCCAGAAGCTGGCCGACCGCGTCGCTGCCGTCTTCGTCCCCGCGGTTCTGCTCGCGGCTGTAGCGACATTCGTCGTGTGGTTTCTCAAAGGGCCAGAGCCGCATCTGGCCAACGCCATCGTCAACGCCGTCGCCGTGCTGATCATCGCCTGTCCCTGCGCGCTGGGATTAGCAACGCCCGTCGCGATCATGGTGGGTACGGGACGCGGTGCCCGCGCCGGCATCCTCATCAAGAACGCCGAAGCGCTGGAGACCTTGCAGAAGGTTGACACGCTTGCCTTCGACAAGACGGGCACGCTTACGCAAGGCAAGCCCGAGCTGATGTCGGTGGTCGCCTTTAGCGGCGAGACCGAAGACCGCGTGGTTCGCCTGGTAGCGAGCCTCGAGCGCGGCAGCGAACATCCGCTGGCCGCGGCGATCGTATCTGCGGCCGAGTCCAATGGCATTGGACTGTTGCCCACGGAGGAATTTCGCTCGTACACCGGACGGGGCGTCGTCGGCAAACTTGGGGGTCACGATGTCGCGGCCGGTAACGAAGAGCTGCTGAAGGACCTCGGCATCGACACGGACCAGCTAAAAGCGAAAGCGGAGGAACTGCGCAAGGAAGGTCAGACCGTGATCTACGCCGCGGTTGATGGCGATCCCGCCGGACTGCTCGGCATCGCGGATCCGATCAAGTCCGATGCCGCACAGGCGATTCGCGATCTGCGCAGCGAAGGGCTTCGCGTTGTCATGCTGACCGGCGATAGCCCGACGACGGCCGCAGCGGTCGCAAAGAAACTTGGCATCAGCGATTTCGAAGCCGGCATTCTGCCCGAGAACAAAGCCGAAGCCATCAAGAAGCTCCAGCAACAGGGACGCACGGTAGCGATGGCCGGCGACGGTATCAACGACGCTCCCGCACTGGCGCAAGCGCAAGTCGGCATCGCGATGGGAACGGGCACAGACGTCGCGATGGAGAGCGCAGGCATCACCCTGCTGAAGGGCGATCTGAGCGCAATCGTCCGCGCACGCCGGCTCAGCCGCGCCGTGATGGCCAATATCAAAGAGAACCTGTTCTTCGCGTTTGTCTATAACTCGGTGGGCGTGCCCATTGCCGCAGGTATGCTCTATCCGCACTTCGGGATTCTGCTAAAGCCAGTGATCGCCGCCGCAGCCATGAGCTTCAGCTCGGTGTCGGTCATCACCAACGCCCTGCGGCTGCGGAACGCGAAGCTGTAGCGCGAACTCATTCGCCCGAGGAGATCTGGTGGACGTAACCGTTCGCCCAAGGAAAATCGGGTAGAGCGAACCTTCAGGTTCGCGTCCTTGCAGCCCCTTTTTAGTTGTCATCCTGAGGAGGCCTTCAGGCCGACCAAGGATCTGCGTTTCATCGTAGTGGGAGGGTACCGCCGGCTTAGGCCGGCTCAGAATGAAGAGGGACGCCGGACGCTGGCCTAAAGGCCAGTTCCACCCGTCACACTTCCAGTATCACCGGCATAATCAACGGCCGTCGCGACGTGTTCTTCACGATGAAGCGCTTCAGGTCCTGGCGGATCTTCTCCTTGATCATGCCGTAGTCGCCCTTTTCTTCATCGCTCGACGCATCCAGGGTATTCATCACCGTACGGCGCGCTCCATCCATGAAGCCATCATCGCTGACATCGCCGCCAAAGCCGCGCACCACAATCTCAGGCGTCGTTTCCACCTTACCCGTCAGCTTGTTGATCGCGATAATAGGCAGCACGATACCGTCCTCGCTGAGGTGGCGGCGATCGCGAATGACCAGGTCTTCGACCACATCCCCCATCGAGTTCGAGTCAATACACACGCGACCAACGTTGATCTTCCCTGCCTTGCGAGCACCCAACTCATCAAACTCAAGAATGTCTCCGCTCTCGATCATCATCACGTGCCCAACCGAGCCGTGCATGGCGCCTGCCATCTCCGCGTGCAGCTTGAGCTGACGGTACTCGCCGTGAATCGGGATGAAGTACTGCGGCTTGACCAGGTTGATAATTAGCTTCAGCTCTTCCTGGCTGGCGTGTCCGCTCACGTGTACGGGCGGTGACGAGCCATCGTCATAAATGACGTGCGCATCGCGGCGGAAGAGGTGATCGATCACCCGATAGATGGCCTTCTCGTTGCCGGGAATGATGCGCGACGACAGCACCACCGTGTCGCCCGGTTGAATCTTGGCGTGCTTGTGATTGTCGACAGCCGCGCGCGAGAGCGCCGACATGGGCTCGCCCTGCGTTCCGCTGATCAGCACACAAACTTTCTCCGGCGGAAAGTCGCGGATCTGCGCCGGGTGAATCAGCAGCCCATCGGGTACCTCGATGTAGCCGAGGTCCTGCGCAATTTCGGTCGACTCGGTCATGGAACGGCCGACCAGAGAGACTTTGCGGCCGTTCTCGTAAGCCTGATCGATTGCCAGCTTGATGCGATGGATCGACGATGAGAAGCAGGAGATGAACAGCCGCTGCTCGGCGGTGGCGAAAATCTCCTGAAACTTAGAGCGCACCGCCCGCTCACTGGGCGTGTAGCCGCGACGCTCGACGTTGGTCGAGTCCTGGAACAGCGCCAGCACGCCATCCTTGCCGTACTCGGCAAAGGCATGCAGATCGAAAAGCCGGTTGTCGGTGGGCGTGGGGTCAACCTTGAAGTCACCGGTGTGGATGAGTGTGCCCATCGGCGTGTGAATCGCCAGCGCCACGCAATCGACCAGGCTGTGCGTCACCTGGATGGGATTGATGGTGAACGGCCCGATCTTGAAGCGCTCGCCGGCCTTGATTTCGTTGAGCTCGGCGTCATCCAGCAGCGCGTGCTCTTCCAGCTTGCCTTCGACATAGGCTAGCGTGAACTCGGTAGCGTAGACCGGTATGTTCAGTTCCGACAGCAGCCACGGCAGGGCGCCGATGTGATCTTCGTGGCCATGCGTCAAGACCACGGCGCGCACGTGTTCGCGATTTTCGAGCAGATAGCTGAGGTCGGGGACGACGATGTCCACGCCCAGCAGCTCGGACTCGGGGAACATGAGTCCGGCGTCGATGACGATAATGTCGTCACCCCAGCGAATGGCCATGCAGTTCATGCCGAATTCGCCGAGTCCGCCTAGCGGTATGACCTGTAATTTTCCTGGTGGCATCTGTAATCCTCGATGCTAGCACAGTGCGCGGACCCGGTCGGGAAGGGTTCAG
>DATHQX010000121.1:0-17898 GCA_035482295.1 Verrucomicrobiia bacterium | reverse complement strand
ATGTCGTCACCCCAGCGAATGGCCATGCAGTTCATGCCGAATTCGCCGAGTCCGCCTAGCGGTATGACCTGTAATTTTCCTGGTGGCATCTGTAATCCTCGATGCTAGCACAGTGCGCGGACCCGGTCGGGAAGGGTTCAGGCGCTTGCGACTTGGTCAAGCCGCGCAGCGGCGGAAGCGTCTTGAGTCCGGCGCGTCAGCCCGGGTTGGAGAGCCGGGCAGTTGCGAGTCGGCTTCAGCCACGGCAGGCCTTGACCACTTCGCACAAACATCCGTTCCCTTGCTACCCTCGTGATGGCAATCTTGCCGCGCAGGCGCCGCTTGGAATGCGTCAATCTCGATTGTTTGATCCGACACCCGCGACACAGACCTTTCTCTCTCGCGGTGCTACACTGACGGCGCAGTGACCAGCGCAGATCCCAATCCCGATAACGGCGCGACATCCTCGGGTACTCTCTATCTCGTCGGCACGCCAATCGGCAATCTCGAGGACATCACTCTTCGCGCCTTGCGCGTGCTGAAAGACGTCGACCTCATCGCCTGCGAGGACACGCGCCACACGGCACAGCTCCTTAACCACTACGGTATCGACAAGCCGACCATCAGCTATCACGACCATAATGAACTGACGCGCGCTGCCGAGCTCATCGTTCATCTGGAACGGGGAGACAACATCGCCGTGGTCAGCGATGCCGGCATGCCCGGCGTCAGCGATCCCGGTTATCGCCTGGTCGCCCTCGCCGTGCGTCATCACATTCGCGTTGTGCCCGTGCCTGGAGCGTCGGCGTTCCTTTCGGCACTGGTTGCCAGCGGTCTGCCAACTGACTCCTTCCGCTTTGCCGGATTTCTTCCTGCCAAAGCAGGTGCGCGCCGCACTGCACTGGAGGCGATCCTTCATTCGCCACGCACCCAGCTCTTCTACGAAGCGCCGCATCGCATCGTCGAATGTGTGCGCGACATCGTTGAAATACTCGGAGGCGAACGGCATATCGTCATCGCTCGCGAAGTGACCAAGCTACATGAGGAATTCCTGCGCGGCCGAGCCGAGGACGTCCTCGCAGAACTGGAGCGGCGCGGCGAGATCCGAGGCGAGATCACTCTGTTGATCGGCAAAGCCGAGGAAACGGCCCAGGCGGCCAGCCCCAAGAAAACCATCTCGCAACGCGTGCAGGAACTTATCCGTGACGACAAGCTCGACGAGAAAGCCTCACTGAAGCAGGCGGCGAAGGAGTTCGGCCTGTCGAAGAGCGAGGCCTACCGCGAATTGCAGCGTTCGAAATCATAGCGTCCTGCCGGAAATCCACAAGCCTATCCCTCATGTAGCGTGCCCGCTCTGCCGATTTGCTCTCTGGAGCAGACAACCAGCTCCGGAGGCTTCATGCGTGCCATCTTCTGTGCTCTGCTGCTCGCTGGGTCGCTTTTCGCCCAGCAAGAGCCAACCGCTGACTCGTCCAATCACAAGGGCTCGTTCTACGTCGACGGCATCGTGTACGAATATGCTGCGAGCTCGGAGTACACCATGGTCGCCGCAGCCCATTCGGTTATCAATCGCAAATTCGCGGCCGTGAAGATTCGCGTGTACAACGGCGGCCCGCATTCCATCACGTTCAGGCCCGAGGACATCGTGATAGAAGACGCGGTTGGCGGCCGCACGCTCACCCCGGTCTCCGCGACCGAGCTGGCCAACAAGATGCGCAAGACTTACAACATGGCGCGCTACGCCGTCAGCAGTGGGCCGATAGGCGATGGCAGCAGCACTGGCCCGATCACCAGTGACATGATGAGTCCGCAATTCTTGCAAATGATGCGGGCGATGGCGGCGCACACGAATTCAGGCGCAGCCGCTGCGGGCAACAACCTGCTCTACACCGACACGCCAGGAGCGCTGGAGGATGGTGCCGGACCGCGCCCCGCGCCGTGCGATGAGGTTTGTCACTTGCGCTCAATCGAGGCCCAGAGCGCGGATGCCCTGGCACAACTCCAGCGGCAAAATTCGCCGGACTTCGTCGAGCAGGCGGCGTTGCGCGCGAACACGCTGCCTCCGCACGCCAACGAGGCAGGCGTGCTGTATATTCCACTGGGCAAGTTATCGCAGGAATCACCGCAATCGGCGCACATGAAGAAGAGACGCATCGTGCGCGTCACAGTTCCGTTGGACGAGGAGAAGTTTCAGTTCGTGCTGCTGGTGGAGTAAAAGCAGCCTCCTACGCGAACGCCGTCTCCGTGTACTCACCGTAAACCTGCCGCAACGCGTCGCAAATTTCGCCGACCGTCGCATACGCCTTCACGGCATCGAGGATGAACGGCATGGTGTTCGCCGGCGAGATCTGGCCGTTTTCACCTGCCTTCGGCTCCTGTGCCGCGGCTTTCTTCAGTGCGTCCAGGCAACGGCGCACTTCGTCGTTCGAGCGCCGTGCGCGCAGCGCATCCAGCTTCCGGGTCTGCGCCTCCGCGACCTCTTCGCCGATGTACAAAATGTTCGGCGAAGGCTCTTCGACGACGAATTCATTTGCGCCAACCGTGATCTTCTCTTTCGCTTCGTTGGCACGCTGGAACTGGTAGCTGGCCTCGGCGATTTCCTTCTGCGGATAACCTTTCTCGATCGCCGCCACCATTCCGCCCATCGCGTCCAGCTTGTCGAAGTAGTTGAACGCCCCGTTCTCCATGTCGAGCGTCAGCCGTTCCACAAAATACGAGCCGCCCAGCGGATCGACCGTGTTCGCCACGCCCGATTCGTACGCGATTATCTGCTGTGTCCGCAGCGCGATGCGCACGGCTTCTTCCGTCGGCAGCGCCAGCGCTTCGTCGTAGCTGTCGGTATGCAGCGACTGCGTTCCACCGAGCACGCCCGCCAGCGCCTGAATCGCGACGCGTGCGATGTTGTTCATCGGCTGCTGCGCCGTCAGTGAAACTCCGGCCGTCTGCGTGTGGAAGCGCAACAGCCACGTGCGCTGATTCTTCGCGCTGAAGCGGTCCTTCATCAGCCGATACCAGATCTTGCGCGCCGCGCGATACTTCGCAATCTCCTCGAAGAAATCGTTGTGCGCGTTGAAGAAGAAGCTCAGCCGCGGCCCGAACTCGTCGACATCCAATCCGCGCCGGCGCGCCCACTCAACATATTCGACGCCGTCGTAGATGGTGAACGCCAGCTCCTGCAGCGCAGTCGAGCCCGCCTCGCGGATGTGGTAGCCCGAGATCGAAATCGTATTGAACTTCGGAATGAACTTCGAGCCGAACTCAAACGTGTCGATCACCAGCCGCATCGACGGCGCCGGAGGATAGATGTATTCCTTCTGCGCGATGTATTCCTTCAGGATGTCGTTCTGCGTGGTGCCGGAAATTTTCTTCCAGTCGGCGCCCTGCTTCTCGGCGACCGCCAGGTACATCGCCCACAAAATCGACGCGGGCGAATTGATGGTCATCGAGACCGTAGTTTTCTCCAGATCGATACCGTCGAAGAGGATCTCCATGTCCTCGAGCGAGTCAATGGCGACTCCGCACTTGCCGACTTCGCCTTCGCTGAAGGGATGATCGCTGTCGTAGCCCATCAGGGTCGGCAGATCGAACGCCACTGACAAACCCTGGCCACCGTGCGCCAGCAGATACTTGTAACGCGCATTGGTTTCCTCAGGCGAAGCAAAGCCCGAGAATTGGCGCATGGTCCACATCTTGCCGCGATAGCCCGAGGCGTGAATGCCGCGGGTGTAGGGCGCCTGTCCGGGATAGTTCAGATACTGGTCGTAGCTCCAGTCCTCCGGCAGATCGGCCTCCGTGTAGAGGCGACGGATTGGCATGCCGGAAATCGTAGTGAATCGGGCGTGGTTCTGATCGTCAACGTTGGTGCCGGTAGCCGCGCCAATGGGCTTCTCCGGACTCTTCTCGAGTGACGGCGCCAGAGTCTTCTCCGCCCACTGCTTTTCGGAGTCGGAGGGATGCCGTCCCGCCTCAAAGACGTCGGCGACGGGCGATTCAGACAGACTTTTGCCGTTTGACTTGCTGTTGGCCATTGAGTACCCCACTCGTAGGACGAACCTTCTATGCTAGTAGATGCGGCGGAAGGGGGCAAGGAGCGAGTACTTCCACTAGCTCTGCCTAAGATCTTCAGGGTGGCCGAGCCGAGTCTGGTGGGGCTTTCCATCATTTTGACTTGGGGCAACCGGTTCACATGCGCTCGCACCGGGTGCCCCACTCATTCCTGCAGTCGGAAATGAGTGGGCTCGCGATTTACCTGTGCTGGCGTGCCGATGACCATCTGTCACTGTTCAATCATTCTTCCACCACACATTCGAAAAGCGCGAATGTGTGGGGCACCCGGCATCAATAAAGAAGTGCAGAGCAGACAAGGCCTGGGCGAACCTCATCCGTTGTCACCCGAAGCTCGTAGATGGCTGTTACCGGAACTACTTACCACCATAACTACAACAAGAATGCTTATTCTGAAGGCGGATAGTTGGCACTGAAAAGCAATCCGGAAGACAATATAAGCAGGAAGACCTTCTTGAAGATTGACATTTTCTTAACCCAAGCTTTCTTAATCCAGTTAGATAAGTGCTTACCCTGCCGAATATAGGATTCACACTACAAGTGGGTACTCTGGCAGTTTTCTAGCCGTAGTTAAACTTTTGCAGTGCTCCGAGAGGCATGCTAGCCAAGCTATTCCTTAACGCTAGTAAAACCTAGGCGAAAGCGGATTTATCCCTTGCGGCGACAAGTCGCAGCTCTCTGGCAATGGCGGAGTTGGAGGGGCGACGACTCTCTGCTATAGTGCCCTCCGGCATTCTTGACGGATGTGTAAATTCCATGTCTTTGGATAAGGTGTTTATCGTAGAAGCGTGATTTGCTTGTCGATATCCTGCTGCTGCTATCAATCAGCTCCTCATTTTCTCCACTATAGTTTTAGTCCTGTGCAGCTGTGACAAAGAATTTTCTGCCGTCCGAGTCATCCTACTGACCGCTGTGTTTTATCTATCAAATTTGTTGATTCTGATTTGGGGCTATGGTAGTTTTCGATAACTATTTCCGAAGACAGTTATGGCAGAAGTTAATTCTGCCAACAGGAATGGAAGGGTCTGGCCATGAAGCAGTTCAGCCTGAAGTTGGTATTTGCCACTTTGATCTTACTAGCTGTGACGTCCACTCTGGCGGTATCCCAGGAACAGGGGCAACAGGCACAGTCGCCATGCGATTCGCAGCAGGAAGATAGCTACTCAAAGACGATGCAGCAGCTCACCAAGGATACCTCCGCGACCGAAGCCGAGGCTGCCGAGATACAGAAATTCAAGTCCCTATTTAATAAGAACAAACAGAATTCCACTAACGCGCAGGCCACGAGTGCGAAAGCGAAGCCAGCGCAAGCTGCGAACAATCAGGGTTCTACGGGCAGCCAACTGCTCTCTTCGGCCGTGCCTGGCGGAGGTTCGAAAGGCTCAACTGGCGGCAATGGCAAACCCTGCCCGAGCGACGCGGCTGGAACGAAGGTTGCTAAGAATTCCTTTGCTGAGCCGGGTACGAATGGCGCTGGCGCGACAGGTGCAGGTAAGGGCGAACCCCACCCCGCGGCGACTGGAAACGGAACTCTCCAATCGTTGACACTGCTGCCCAACGGCAAGTACGCATTGACTTACACTGCAGCAGACACGCAGACGGAAAACGATATCCTGTTGAAGAAGGTAGCTGGCTCCGATTCGAACCCTGCAAACCCGAATGACGGTACCTACCGGGACGACAAGAATTACTACCAGCTATCGGGCAAGCAGATTACTGTGACTCCGGTGGCTGCACCGACCAAATAAGTCGGTGACAGTAGATGATTGAGTCGGCGCTCATGCGTCGCATTGCAACAACCTTCCGCATCACTTCAATGTCGAGGATGCTTTGAAAAGCAAGAAGCCGGGCAAATGCCCGGCTTTTCTGCATCGTTGCCGCTTACTTGCAGTTTTCAATACGGTAGTAGGACCGTCCTGGCCGAAGGTTGCCCGTTCTACCTGTCCTAGTGAATATCGAAGTTCTCCTGGTGCAGGGCGGGGTCGCTCTTTACCAGAACTGTCTTACCCGTCAGGTCTTCGAGTTCGGTGATGAGCTTGCCGTTGTTGGCCTTCAGCGCCTTCGCCACTTCGGGGTTCACGCGCACCATGATGTCCTTGCCGTCGTGGCCGCGGACCATCTTGCGCATCTCGATGTAAAGCTCGTTGCAGACGGTGGGCACCGACTTCACGAAGCCCGCGCCGGTGCAGTACGGACAGGGCTCGCCCAACGTGCGCTCCAGCGACTGCTTGACGCGCTTGCGGGTGATGGCCACCAGGCCGAAATCGTTGAACTGGAGAACCTTCGACGGCGCGCGATCGCTGCGGAGAGCGTCTTCCAGGGCCATCATGACTTTCTGGCGGTTCTTGCGCTCGTCCATGTCGATGAAGTCGATGACGATGATGCCGCCCAGGTCGCGCAGCCGGATCTGCCGCACGATTTCTTTGATGGCGTCGACGTTGGTCTTCACGATGGTGTCTTCCAGGCGCTGCGTCTTGCCGACATACTTGCCGGTGTTGACGTCGATGGCCACCAGCGCTTCGGTCTGATTGATGACGATGTGGCCGCCGCTCTTCAGCCATACCTTCGACTTCAGCGAGCGGTTGATCTCGTCCTGGATGTTGAACTCTTCGAAGAGCGGCGTCTCTTTGGTGTACAGCTTGATGCGGCGCACCAGGGACGGCTGGAAGCGGCTGGCGAAGCGCACCACGCGCTCGTACTCGTCTTCCGTGTCGACCCAGATCTGCGAGAAGTCGGCGTTGACCTGGTCGCGCAGCACGCGCTCCACCAGGTTGAGGTCGTGATAAATCAGCGCCGGAGATTTGCTGTTCTCGGCGCGGGTCTTGATCTCGGCCCACAGATGTTTCAGGAAGCGGATGTCGGCGCGAAGTTCGTCTTCCTTGATGTTGGCGGCCGCGGTGCGGACGATGAATCCGCCCAAGCCATTTTCGCGCTCGCTGGTGACGATACGCTTCAGGCGCTGGCGCTCTTCATCGGAGGCAATCTTGCGCGAAACGCCAACGTGGTTGACCGTCGGCATGTAGACCAGGAAGCGGCCCGGGAGCGCGATGTGACTGGTAATGCGCGCACCCTTCTTGCCGATCGGCTCTTTGGCAATCTGGATCAGGACTTCCTGACCTTCTTTCAGCAGGTCGCTGATGAGCGGCTGATTGCGGCTATTGTTAGGACGGCTGCGCATGTTGCGCCGCGGCCCTCCGCCGCCCCCACGGCGTCCACGATCGCGGTCAAAACGGCCACCGCGGCGGGGCTCGTAGCCGGGACGTGAAGGCTGACGCTGCTGGTACCCCGCTGTGGGAGTCGCTGCGCGAAGTTCGGCACGATCACTCGCTTCCTCTTCTTCGCCTTCCTCGTCGTCCTCTTCCTCTGGGGCAGCAAAAATGTTTTCGCCGCGCTCTTCGGCGGCAACGATTTCATCTTCGTCGACGTCTTCGATCTTGGGCACCCAGCGATCGGAGTAGCCGTTGGCTGCGTCGAGGGTCTCCTCTTCCAGCACCAGCTCTTCGTCGCCTGCGACCTCGCGCAAAGCGTTCACGTCGTCGGGGACAGGATGGTAGTCCGTCTCCTCGTCGTCCATGACCTCGTGCTCGAGGGTGTGGCCTGCCGGAGCGATGTAAGGCGCGGCGTGATGCTCGGGCGTCTGCAATTCGAAGTTGCCGGCGGGGGTATCGACTTCGTGCTCGTCAGTGTGCGCTTCGACTTCGGGCTGCGCGGCAGTCACGTGATGATGCTCGATCTCGGAGCCCAGTTCGGCAGATTCGCGCTCACGCTGCTCTTCGACAGCAGCTTCGTTCCGTTCAACCGCGCGGCCAGCGGTTGGCTCATCGACTTCGACGGAGTTCTCGGCAGCAATGGCGTGCAGCGGTTCGGCGGTCTGCGGCTCGACCTGAGTTTTCGTCTCTTCGGCGGCTGCGGCTTCGGCGTTGGCCTTACGGTTGCGCCAGCCCCAGCGGCCACGACGTCCGCGCGGCTGCTGCACTTCTTCCACAACTTCCGTGACGGTAGCAGCTTCGACCTGTTCGACAGCGGGAGCTTCTTCAGTCTGCTCCTGGACATCGAAGCCTTGATCGAGGTGCGCGGCTTCTTCCTGGATCTCCTCTTCGATTGCGGCTTCGTAGCTTGCGGGAGCGGTGAAATCTTCAACCGGCATGCTGGCTACACCGTCGTGATCGGTCTCGATGACGCTCGGCGCTTCGGCTTCAGTCGACGGCGCCAGATTGCGATACTTCGAGATCGACTCGCCCGGCAGAATGATCGGTGTATAGCCGGCCGGCGGACCATAGTCCTGACGTGGACGCGGCTCGGGACGAAAATCGCGACGCGGCTCGGTGCGTTGCGGAGGCTGCGGAGGTGGCGCAGGCGGTTGTTCGGCAGCCTCTACCGGCTCAGGCGTTGAGGCAGAGTCGGGGCGGCTATCGCGATCAAAGCGGCCTCCACGACGTCCCCCGCGACGACGGCGGCGTCCGCGCCAGCGACGGGAGCCATCGCCCGATTCTTCGCCGTTTGCGGACTCGGTCTCTTCGCCGGCCGACTGCTCCTGTTCGGAGACGTTGAAGTCGACCTCAAAGTCTGATTCTTCTTCGACCTCAGGTCCGGCGATTGCATTTTGGGCCTGGGCCGGGTTCGTTTCCTGGGCGGGTTGAGGCTTGCCCACATCAATCATCCCACGCGGCGCAGGAATTTCGCCGAACTCCTCGTCCTCTTCCTCATCGCCCGAAAGCTCAAGGAAGTCCGAGACGTAGAGAAAGGCATCGCGCTCCAGCCCGATGTCGACGAAAGCCGACTGCATTCCGGGAAGCACGCGAGTTACGCGGCCTTTGTAGATGGATCCTGCGAGGGTGTATTCGTTTTCGCGCTCGAAGAAAACTTCGGCGAGCTGGTCGTCCTCCATCAACGCCACTTTGGTTTCGTGCGGCGTAGAGGACACGTAAAGTTCTTTGTTCATGGATGCTCCGGTATCAACCGGACGCAGGCGACGGTGGACAGGGATACGAGAACGGGTGACTAGGGCGTGGACACACCTGGGCTATTGCCCGGTTGCGTCCCAGACCTGATTCGAAAAGCTACACTTTGTGGAATCTTAGGCACCGTATCAAGGACATCGCTCAAGGTTTGTGGCGTCTCACTTGGCTTCGTAGCCAAGGGGCCGTTTCCCGCCCGAGTAATGCACTTTTGCAATCCTGTCCGGCCCAATTCTCCTTGCGGCCGGCTATGCCCTCGTACGTGAGGGCTGGCGTAATCTTGTTTTCACCCTTTTCCTGTTGCCGGCGGGTGAGTCCGGCTGTTTCAACTTGTGCCTGATGGCACGTTTACAACAGAATTTTGGGTCTCTCAGTTCACGAACCGGCGCATGCGGATGTTCATCACGATACCTAACGCCAGGAACATGAACAGTACTGAAGACCCGCCGTAACTCATTAACGGCAAGGGGATCCCCGTGACCGGCATGAATCCTACCACCATACCTACGTTCACGAGCACATGGAATGCAAGTACTGCAACCACGCCCATGACCACGAAGGCTCCTGCCCGGTCGGGGGCCGTCTGAGCGTTCTGAATCAGACGCATCAGTACGATAAAGTATAGCAGGAGTAGGCCCATTGCGCCTATAAAGCCGTGTTCCTCGGCAAAAGCAGCGAAAATGAAGTCGGTATGGGGCACGGGCAGGAACTGGCCCTGGGTCTGGCTGCCATGCGCGGTCCCCTTCCCGAAAATTCCCCCTGAACCGACGGCCACCAGCGATTGCAGCACCTGATAGCCGCGTCCCTGCGAGTCGGCTTCGGGATCGCTGAAGCTAGTCAGGCGATCACGCTGATAGGGCTTCAAGACGTGCCACGCAACCGGCGCCAGCAACGCCCCGATCACCACGATGACCAGCGCGTGCTTTGCCTTCATCCCTCCCAGAAACAGTCCCATGATTGCGATAGGCAGGTAGGTCAGAGCGGTGCCCAGGTCGGGTTGCGCCAGCACCATCAACATCGGCACGCCGACGAGCGCTCCAGCCTTGAGGATGTCTTGCGCCGTACATTCCGTCTTGATATCGGCGAAGTATTTCGCCATCGCGAGAATCAGGACGAGCTTGACCCACTCCGACGGCTGGAAGTGGAACGAGCCCAGCTGCACCCAGCGCCGGGCACCCAGATACTTCTTGCCGAAGACGGCGACTGCCAGCAGCGACGCGATCGAAATCACATACAGCAAAGGCACGCGCTCCAGCAAAGCCTGGTAATTGAACAGGCTCACAGCGAACATCAACCCGATCCCGCCGACAATCCAGTACACCTGCTTCAGGTGTACGCCGATGAACTTGGTACCGATTGTCGCGCTGTAAATTTCGACCACGCCCAGCGCGCAGATCAGCAGGACCAGGACCATCAGGACCCAGTCGAAATCGCGAAAGGAAACGTAGCGGCTCATTGCTGTCTCCCGGGGACCGCGACGGCAGGCGGAGCCGCGGCCGGGTTGGGAGTCGGAGCTTTCTTCTTTGCAGGGAGGTCGGCGGGCTGTGAATCGAGCTCAGGCGGTTTGGCCGGAGCAGGCGCCGAAGCGGAGGGATCTGGTTGCGCCATCTCAGTGTGCGACTCGGTGGCCTGAAGTTCTCCCGGGCGCAACGTGTTGCGATCGCCCTCAACACCCGGCGCGGCTTTCACCGACTTCGCCGAACCATCCGTGGGAACATTGAAGCGTCCGGCCTGAACCTTGTCGGGATTCTGGGCGTCGCCCTCGTGCCACACGGCGGCAACTTCCGCCTGCTTGTTCGGCGTGTTCCCCTGCGCCACATTCGTCTGGATACGGCGCTGCTTCTCAACATAAGCGGCAATCACTTTCGACGCCACGCGAGCGGCCAGCGCTCCGTGCTCACCGCCCTCAAACAGGCATGCGACCACAATCTCCGGATTGCGCCGCGGAGTAACGCCGACGAACCAGCCGTTATCCTTGTACTCGCTCTTCTCTTTGGCGCTCATCTTCTGCTTTAACTGGTTGGAGATGGTCTGCGCGCTGCCCGTCTTGCCGGCAAAATCGATACCCGGCAAATGCGCGCTGTTGGCGGTGCCCATCGGCGAAACCACCAGAGCCATCGCATCGGTAATCGTCTCCCAGTTCTTCTGGTCGATATCGATGTGGCCTTTGTCGTTGTAGAGCGCGACCTGCTTAAAGTTCGGCGGGAACTGATCGGGGAAGGCAATGTGCGGGCGCACCAGCACACCGTCGCTCGTGATCGCTCCGAGGGCCCGCGCCAGCTGGATTGGGGTAGTCGCCACCGCGCCCTGGCCAATGCCGACCGAGATCGTTTCTCCCGCGTACCACTTCTGCTTGAAGTTTCTGATCTTCCATTCTTCCGAGGGCATCACGCCCGAGACTTCCTGCGGCAGATCGACGCCGGTCTTCTGCCCAAGGCCCAGCATGGTGGCGTACTTGGCGATGCGGTCGATGCCCAGCTTCTCGGCCAGCGTGTAGAAGTACGAATCGCACGATTGATAGATGGCCTTACTGATGTTCACGGTGCCGTGCGAACCGTGCGTCGAGGCTATCCAGCACTTGAAGAAGCGGCCGTAGAACGTCTTGCCGCCGCCACAGTTCACGATCAGGTCCTGCGCGATTCCCTCCTGCAGGCCGGCGGTCGCCATAATGATCTTGAAGACCGAGCCGGGCGCCAACTGTGCCTGGATGGCTTTGTTGAGCAGCGGCTTGCCGGGATCGGTGACCAGCGCGTTCCACTCGTCGCGGGTAATGTGAACGGCGAACTCGTTAGGATCGAATGCCGGCCGGCTCACCATCGCGAGAATCTCACCGGTATGCGGATTCATGGCAACGATCGCACCGGGTTTACCTTCAAGCGCCTCTTCTGCGGCGATCTGCAAATCGAGATCGATGGTCAGCTTGAGCTGTTTGCCGGGAACGGCGGGAACGTCGCTCAGGGTGCGGATCTCCTTGCCACGGCTGTTGACCAGCACCTGGCGATATCCGTTCTTGCCCATCAGGATATCGTTGTAGTACTGCTCGACGCCCGACATACCCACGATGTCGCCCGGGTTGTAGAGTTCCCACTGTGGCTGGTTCAACATCTCCTCGCTGACCTGGCCGACATAGCCGATCACATGCGCCATGAAGCCGTTCTTGGGATAGAGGCGGCGATGGACGGTGATGGTCTCCAATTCAGGCAGCTCGCCACGATGCGACTCGATGAAGGCCAACTCGTCCGGCGTGATGTCATCCTTGAGGAAGAGCGGCTGATACCCAGGCACCGCAGCCATGCGCTTCAGGCGCGCACGCAGCTCATCCGGCGGCATGTGCAGCCCGGTGGCGATCTTGTCGGCATCGGCCATCAGGTCGTGCTTCTGATCGCGCAGCAACAGCGCCGAGAACGAAGGATAGTTGTCGACGATGATGCGGCCTTCGCGGTCAAGAAGTTTGCCGCGCGGGGCGAGGATAGGAATTTGCTTGATGCTGTTTTGCTCGGCCAGCGAGCTGTAGTATTCGCTCTTGGCGACCTGAAGCCGCCACAGTCCGAAGGCGAGAATCAGAAAAATTCCCAGCAGGACGTACTGCACTGCCGTCAACCGGAGCTGGGATACTTTGTCCTCGCGACCTAACATCAGGAACTGATTCTTTCCCGAGTCTTACCTTCGGGTAGTCACACTGCGGGACGGCTACTCGGATTCGAAGCAGCAGGATCCAACAGCAGAACACCCAATTTCATGGAAAGCGGCGACTCGGAATTCTTTCTCATTGTAGTCCGAATCGGGAAAGTGTAGGGGGACAAATGTGGAGAAATAGTGGGATATGAGGCACATATCGAGCCAATCCATCAGCGTCGTTTGAACCGGTCCAGAAAGGCGAACAGGAGTATGCCGAGGATGGCGTTGGCCAAGGCTGAAACAGCCGTGTGGCTCCAACTCCATTGCAGCGCCTGCCGCAGCAGACCATGTGCTACACCGTAGTACACGATCTCGTGTATGAAGAAAAACCCGAAGGTAATCAGGAAACGCGAGCCTGGGTTTTCGACATCGATCTTCACCCCTAGCGACGACGCCAGGTAGCCCACCACCGTCAGCGCGATCCCATACATGCCGAGCGGATGGCTTGGCCCGGCGAACAGGTCATAGAGCAGGCCGATGAAGCATCCGGTGAGGCAGCCGCTGATGGGGTTGCGCCGCGCCGTGGCGAAGAAGATCGTCACCAGGAACGGCAGGTCGATGATCGGCATGAAGCGGACCTTCACCGGAATGAAGATCTGGATGAAGGTAGCGAGAAGTGGGATGAGGAGGATCGCCGGCCAGCCGAACTCGTAGACCGACACCTGTTCGCGTGAGGTTACGCTGCCGCGGAATGGCATGACACGGGTCGTCATTGCGGCGAGGCTCCTGCTGAGGGCGTGGCAGCTGGCTGCTCGGTCGGCGGCAGCGTTGATTCAGGCGGAGGCGCAGGCTTCGGCTTCGGCGTTGCCGGAGCGTCGTTGTCGACGACGCGGACCCCGTTCGTGGGTGCGGTCGTGCCGCCGTTGGGCTTCGCAGTCGTCGCTGTCCCGGTAGCTTGCGTTGGCTTTGGTTTCACCGTTCCAGCCGTGCTCGGCGCAGTTGTACGCGGAGCGGTCGTAGCAGGCTTATTCGCAGCCGGAGCCGGATTCACCGGCTTGTTCGGCGAAGTCCCTGACGCTGTGGGATGCGTTCCGCTTGCAGCTGGGGTCGTGGTTCCGGCTGCCGGAGTTCCCGGAGTGCTGCTGCCCGGCTTCGCGTTTCCGGCGGCGTCAAAATCAGCTTTGTTGGGCACGGTCGGCAGGCGCTCGGCCAGAATGTCGGACGCGCGCAGCGGTCCAAGGGCATTCGCGTCCGGCATCTTCTCGGTGATCTTGGTGACCACCAGCACTTCTTCGATCTGATCGAGACGCGCCGCTGGAATCACACGAATGTTGAGGAAAAGGTCTTTGCCGGGCTCAACCGTGGCGACTTTGCCCACCGGCAAGCCCTTGGGAAAGATGCGATCGCCGCCGCTGGTGATGACCTCTTCGCCCGGCGTGACTTTCTCATCGCTCATGATGTACTGCAAGGTCGTCGCGCCGCTGGGCGTGCCTTTCAGAATGCCCTGCAATCGTGAATCTTTCAGCGCAGCGCCCACGCCGCTGAACTGGTCGTTGATAGGCAGTACTTGCGACCAGTTGTCGGCCACCTGCACGATCTTGCCTACAATGCCGGAGGGCGTAATCACCGCCATGTCGACCTTGATGCCGTCGTTCGCGCCCTTATCGATGTAGAGCACGCGCGACTGCTCGCTGCCGCTGGTGCCGATAACCTGCGCCGCGATAGTCGCGTCGACATATTGTTCTTTGAATCCGAGCAGCGCCTGAACGCGGCGAGCCATACGCGCATCTTCTTCCATGCGCGTCTGCTGAATTTTCATCTGCTCGACCTGCGCCTTCAGCTCGCGGTTTTCGCGGCGGACGCCGCGCAGGTAAGCGTAGTTCTTGAAGATGTTCTGCACCCATTGCTGGCTATGCACAACAGCGGTCTCGATGGGAGTGACTGCGGAGATGGCCCACAGGCGGATCAGGCGCGTCTGGCCTTCGTCGGACGGGCGCCGCACTTGCACGGCGAGTCCGATCACCTGGGCGAACAGGATGGCCGCAAATACGATCAGGTTCTTAAAGCGGCCAAGGAATGTATCCATACTCTTGCCGGCTTACCGCGCCGGGACTTGCAAGAATCATACGCACTGCCACGCTTTACGTGAAATCGTTCACGGTGACGCACACTTCATGAATTGTCAAAAAACTCTTTGCGCGGGCGCACGTTCACCCAGGATGCAGCGCTTTCCAGCAGCTGAGCTGCTCCGCCTTTTACCACACCCTAATCGATCGAAATCTTACGCAGCAGTTTGAAGTCGCTCAACATCTTTCCCGTGCCCAGCACCACGCTGCACAGCGGGTCATCGGCGATCGAGACGGGCAATCCGGTTTCTTCGCGAATGCGCTTGTCGAGATTTTTCAGCAGCGCGCCGCCTCCGGTCAGCACGATACCACGATCACTGATGTCGGCCGACAGCTCAGGAGGCGTACGTTCCAGCGCCACGCGAATCGCGTTCATGATCGTGGCCACGCACTCGCCGAGTGACTCGCGAATCTCGCTATCGTCGATGGTAATGGTCTTGGGCACGCCTTCGATGAGGTTGCGACCCTTGATCTCCATCGTGAGCGGCTTCTCCAGCGGATACGCCGAACCGATTTCGATCTTGATCTGCTCTGCGGTGCGCTCGCCGATCAGCAGGTTGTACTTGCGCTTCAGGTAATTCATGATGGCCTCGTCCATCTGATTACCCGCCATGCGCACCGAGCGCGAATACACAATGCCGCTCAATGAAATGACCGCGATGTCCGTGGTGCCGCCGCCGATGTCAACGACCATGTTGCCGCTTGGCTCGGTGATGGGCAGACCGGCGCCGATCGCAGCGACCATCGCCTGCTCAACGAGGTGAACCTCGCTGGCCTTGGCGCGATAGGCCGAGTCCATGACCGCGCGCTTTTCCACCTGCGTGATCTCGGAAGGCACGCCGATCACGATACGCGGATGCACCAGCATCTTGCGGTTGTGCGCCTTCTGGATGAAGTAGTTCAGCATCTTCTCAGTGACCTTGAAGTCGGCGATGACGCCGTCTTTCATCGGCTTGATGGCGACGATGTTGCCGGGGGTGCGGCCGAGCATCTCCTTGGCCTCTTTGCCGACGGCCTCGACTTCACCGGTGTTCTTGTTGATGGCGACGATGGAGGGCTCGTTGACGACGATGCCTTTGCTGCGGGCGTAGACCAGGGTGTTCGCGGTCCCCAGATCGATCGCCAGATCGCTGGAGAACACGCTGAACAGGGAGCGCATGTTGCTGAAGCGCGAGGAACTACTATGAAAGCCGTTGGATGACATCCGTGCTAGTTCTTTCTAAGTAAGGAGCGGTAGTTACAGTTTATGACACAAGGGGCGCAGAAGCACACTCGACCAATGCCTCAGTCCAGCAGATTCGTGGGTTGTTTCCGAGGAAAACCGCCGGAACTTTGGGTGTGCGAACAGAGTAACACTTGAGAGTAGCACAAGAGAATGTTACTTAGGGCGTAAACAGCAGCAGTTCCCGCAGCCCGCGGACAAGAACAAAAGGGCGGAACCTATCGGCGCCGCGCCTCACCTCGGTCCAGACTTCCACTGCCTACCCGCCGGATGCGCCTTCGGCCTGCTGGCCGTCGGCTTCGCTCTCGATGATGCGGCGCACTGCGGCGTTGAGATCGGGAGCGGTCAGCACCAGTTCGCGCAAAGGCTCGAGCTTCTGATGAATCGTCGCCCGGTGCGCCGGGTTCGCCTCAAGCTGCTCGACATAGGGCTGCCACTGGCCGGAGAGTTTGGCTTCCAGCACAGATTCAAGAGCAGCGTTGCGCAATGAGAGATATTCGATGACGTCGAGGAGACGAAGCGCGAGATCTTTATCGGATAGCATGGCCCTTAAGTAAGCGCACCGCGGCGGTTTTGTGGAACAGCCCCGCCCTAGCCAAACGAGGGCCAGAACGGGGCACCCAAATTATTAACTGACGGCTGAGAGCTGACAGCTTCTTTACAACGAACCCATGTTGGACAGAAATTCGGCGTTCGCGCGGGCCTTGCCCAACTTATCGATCAGCAACTCCATCGCTTCCACCGGCGACAGCGGGTTCAGAATCTTGCGCAGAACCCAGATGCGCGCCAGATCTTCTTTCGGGATCAGCAACTCTTCCTTACGCGTGCCCGAGCGCTGAATATCGATCGCCGGGAACGTGCGCTTGTCGACCAGCTTGCGGTCGAGGATGATTTCCATGTTGCCGGTGCCCTTGAACTCTTCGAAGATCACATCGTCCATGCGCGATCCGGTTTCAATCAGCGCGGTGGCGATGATCGTGAGCGAGCCGCCTTCTTCGATATTTCGGGCCGCACCGAAGAAGCGCTTCGGACGCTGCAGCGCGTTGGAGTCCACGCCGCCGGAAAGCACTTTGCCGGAGGGCGGAACGATGGTGTTGTAGGCACGCGCCAGACGCGTAATCGAGTCCAGCAGAATCACGACGTCGCGCTTGTGCTCGACCAGACGCTTGGCTTTTTCGATCACCATTTCCGCGACCTGTACGTGACGGGCTGCCGGCTCGTCGAAGGTCGACGAAATAACTTCGCCCTTCACGGAGCGCTGCATGTCCGTAACTTCTTCCGGACGCTCGTCGATGAGCAACACGATCAGCACGATCTCAGGATGATTGGTGGTGATGGAGTTCGCCAGGTTTTGCAGCAACATCGTCTTGCCGGTACGCGGCGGGGCGACGATGAGGCCACGCTGACCTTTGCCGACCGGAGTCAGCAAGTCCATGACGCGAGCGCTTATGTTTTCGCGCACCGTCTCCAACTTGATCCGCTCCTGCGGATATAGCGGAGTGAGGTTATCGAAGAGGATCTTGTTGCGCGCCTCTTCGGGCGATTCGAAGTTAACGGCTTCGATTTTGACCAGGGCGAAATACTTCTCGCCTTCGTGCGGCGGACGAACCTGGCCGCTGATCGTGTCACCGGTTTTGAGGTCGAATTTGCGAATCTGAGACGGAGAAACGTAGATATCGTCCGGTCCGGGCAGATAGTTGTAATCGGGCGAGCGGAGAAAACCGTAACCATCAGGCAGGATTTCCAACACGCCTTCGGCGAAAATGTGTCCTTCTTTTTCGCTTTGGGCTTGCAGGATCTTGAAGATGAGGTCCTGCTTGCGCAGGCCGCTGGCGCCGGGTAGCTCGAGAGACCGAGCTATGCGGGTCAACTCGGTGATGTTCTTTTCTTTCAGTTCTGAGATTGTCATGTTCACCTACGGGGATTTTGC
>DATHQX010000120.1:0-13896 GCA_035482295.1 Verrucomicrobiia bacterium | reverse complement strand
ATGCGGCGGTCGGTAGGGTTGACGTTGAGCACAACCGCTTCCACCTGATCGCCAACGTTGACCATCTTCGACGGATGCTTCATCCGCTTGGACCAGGTCATCTCGCTGACGTGTACGAGGCCTTCGATGCCCTGCTCCAGTTCGATGAACGCGCCGTAATCGGTGACGCTGATGACGCGGCCGCGAACGTGTGCGCCGATCGGATAACGCTCCGCGGCGTCGAGCCACGGGTCAGGCGTGAGCTGCTTGAAGCCAAGCGAGACGCGCTGCTTGTCTTTGTCGAACTTCAGGACTTTGACCTGGATCTGGTCGCCGACCTGTACGAGGTCGCGCGGATGCGTCAGGCGTCCCCAGGACATGTCGGTGATGTGCAGCAGGCCGTCGATGCCGCCGAGGTCGACAAATGCGCCGTAGTCGGTCAGGTTCTTCACCGTGCCGGTGAGGATGGCCTCTTCGTGAAGCTGCTCCAGCGTCTTGCCGCGCTTCTCCGACTGCTCTTCTTCCAGCAGCTGCTTACGCGAAGCGACGATGTTGCCGCGCTTCTTGTTCAGCTTGATGATGCGGACGTCGATGTCCTGGCCCTTGAGCGCGTCGAGGTTGCGCACCGGGCGAAGGTCGACCTGCGAGCCGGGCAGGAACGCGCGTGCGCCGAGGATGTCGACGGTCAGACCGCCCTTGATGCGGTCGATGACGCGCGCCTTAACCGGAGCCTTGTCGTTGAAGACTTTCTCGATCTCGTCCCAGGCCTTGAGGCGCTGCGCCTTCTGGTGCGAGAGGTTGATGTAACCCTCTTCGGTGTGGCCGGGCTCGCGCATGACAGCGATTTCGTCGCCGCGCTGGACCGAGACGGTACCCTCATGGTCGGTAAACTCAGCCACCGGAATGACACCTTCGGACTTGTAGCCGATGTCGACAACGACGTACTGGGGCGTAACCTTCAGCACGGTGCCGGTGACAATCTGATCTTCGTTGAGGGCGGCTTCGGTCTGGGCCTGTTCCTGCTCAAAGGTCTCCAGAGCAGTGGCGAAATCTTCCATGGTTGGCTCTTTTTCGGCGCGAGAGGTGATTGGAGGCGTCGTCGTGGTCTCAGGGGCCGGCTGGGGTTGAGGCTGTTCAGCGGACTGGGCTTGGGGCTGTTCAGCAGTTTTCGTTTCGGGCTGCTCGGCAGCTCCGGATTCCTGGGTCGGGGTCGTCGGGGCGTTGTGGGTTTCTTCGAAAGACATGGGTTGCTTACGCACACTCCACACGCTTTGAAAGCGAGAGGAGAGCCTGTTCAAAACGGACTGCTGGCTTGAATCTCTTCAGGTATGATTGTCCCGCTCATGGCGGGTTTGGACAACCCAGCGGCCGGATCCAATGGAGCGGGCTGCGCTTCAAGGGAACTCTTCGAATATAGCAATCGGGGGGGAGGGTGTCAAACACCTAAGTCCTACGTCCGCACAGATTTTGCTGGGTTTTTCCAACTTTTAATCTCAAAGTCAAGAGCCCTGTGTCACAGCCGAATGTGAGCCTTCCCGGCTCCGGTTGGGTGGCGCAAAACGGGATGTTACTCTGCCAGTGCTATGGATTATCTCTGGACACCGTGGCGTTATTCCTACATCACCACGGCCGACGTTTCCAGCAGCGCCGGAAGCTGCATTTTTTGCGAACTGCTGCGCCTGGGCGACGACCGGAAGGCGCTGATCGTCTACCGCGGCAAGTTCAATTTCATCATTCTCAACGCCTTTCCCTACACCTCGGGACACAGCATGATCGTCCCTTACGAGCACACCGACCGTCTGCACAAGCTGCCGGAAGGTGCCGCGGCCGAGATGATGGCCCTGGCCTGCAAACTGGAGACGGCGCTGTTCGAGCTCTACCATCCCGACGGCGCCAATATTGGTATGAACATCGGGAAGGCTGCGGGCGCGGGCATCGCCGGCCACATCCACCTGCACGCGCTGCCGCGCTGGGTGGCAGACGGAAATTTCATGACCGTGATCGGCGAAACGCGCGTGCTTCCGGAGTTGCTGGAGACGACGTACGAGCGGCTGAAGGCAAAGTTTTGAGGGCAGCGGTCAGTGGCCTGTCTTGTCCACGACCACCGCTTCGTGTCAGGACACGGCTTCAGTCGTGCCGTCAGTGCATCCCATAAATTGTCATGCTGAGGAGGGCTTCAGCCCGACGAAGCATCTGCGGTTCGTCGTGAATAACATCAATCTTCCCGTGTGAGCAAAGCCGCAGATCCTTCGACTCGTGCGCGCAAAAGCCGCGCGCCTCCGCTCAGGATGACAATTCGTAGAGTGTGGCTCGTTCGGCACGACTGAAGTCGTGCCCTGACACAAGGCAGCCCAACGACGGCTGCGCTTAATAACTTTTCAACCGTCGCGCCTCGCGCACCACATCCTCTACTCGCGGCAGGAACACTTCTTCCAGCGGCGGCGAGAAGGGCACCGGCGAATCGAATGAGGCGATGCGCACGATGGGCGCGTCCAGCGAGTCGAAACATTCTTCGTTGATGATGGCCGCGACTTCGCCGGCGATGCCGCCGGTCTTCGTATCCTCGTGCAGCACAATCACGCGGTTGGTCTTCTCGACCGTTTCGCGAATGGCCTCGCGGTCGAGCGGCAGCACCGTGCGCAAATCGATGACCTCCAGCGAGATGCCTTCCTTGGCCAGGATCTCCGCGGCTTCCAGCGCGGTATAAACCATCGCAGCGTAGGTGATCACGCTGACGTCATGACCTTCGCGTACAACGCGCGCTTTGCCGATGGGCACGGTGTAGTCCTCGGCAGGCAGCTCTTCCTTAATGCGCCGGTACAAAAACTTGTGCTCGAAGAACAGTACGGGATTGTTGTCGCGGATGGCTGATTTGATCAGGCCCTTGGCGTCGTAAGCGCTGGCCGGGCAGATGACTTTCAGCCCCGGTGTGTGTGCGAAGTACGTCTCGGGATTCTGCGAATGGAACGGGCCGCCGTGTACGCCTCCGCCGGACGGGCCGCGCACAACGACAGGCACGGGCGCGCCCCAGCGAAAATGTGCCTTGGCCAGCAGGTTGGTGATCTGGTTGAAGGCGCAGCTGATGAAGTCCATGAACTGGAATTCGGCGACTGGCCGCATACCGGTGATGGCCGCGCCGAAGCTGGCATTGATGATAGCCATCTCCGAGATGGGCGTGTCGACAACGCGCTCGGGACCAAAGCGGTCGATGAGACCGTCGGTGACTTTGAACGCGCCACCGTAGATGCCGATGTCTTCGCCAATGCAGAAGACGGAGGAGTCGCGCTCCATCTCCTCCCAGATGCCCTGCCGGATTGCTTCAAGATAAGTAACTACTGCCATGAATGATTGCCACCCTCGCAGGAGATTCTAAACGAGTGGGAAGAAAAGAGGCATCGCCAGCCGAAGCTTGGCGATGTCGTCGCTGTCCGGCTTGGGAACCCGCCTACTTCTTCTGCCCAGGATTGTCCGGGTGCGCCAGGTTCTGCGGATTCTGCTGCTGGCCGGTGTCCTTCATCTGGCTCGAATTTTTCAGGAAGACGATCGTCTTCCAGATTTCGTCGTCGCTCAGAACTCCGCTCCAGCCGGGCATTCCGGTGTAGCGGACGCCGTATTTGATGGTGTAGAAGATGTTGCCGTCGGGATCGTCCGGGGTGTGTGTCAGCAGTTGCGGAACCGACGGATAAAACTGCTTGCGCATAGGCGAGGTGGGCTGCTTCAGGCTGCCATGGCAAAAGGCGCAGTTCTTGTCGTAGGTCATGGAGCCGTCCATGACGTTGTCCATGGTCGGCTGAAACGGATTCGAATCCTTGGGCGCATGCTCGTCGGTCCACTCATCCACGGAGTGATTGGCGGTGCGGCGTTCGAAGGTGCCGGGCGTGTTGCCGACCGCGCGGACATCGAAATGTCCGCCGTTGACGTAGAGATAAGCCCCGCCGAAAACGGCGAGGAGCGTAAGAATGACGCCGAGGATGAATCCGCGCATGAGTCTCCTTTACGAGCGTGGCCGACCGTACAGCGGGGAATTCAACATCGTACTACGGGGGTCGCAAGCGCTCCGTTTAGCTTTACAAATCGTAACGCAGGATTCAACTGGCCCAACGGATCCATACGATGAATCCTGCTGAGTGTACTCAGCGAATGGATGCACAAAAGTTCCCTTAGTTTGTGGTTCGCAGAAGTTTGAGCGCCTCAGGCTGCTTGCTCCTTCCCGTCCGCATCACACGAGAGTTATTGACTGAAACCAGCAGGACAGGAGTGTTTATGGCAGCTCATTACGGAATGCTGCGGGATTACCGCTTCTCCGATGATGTCGACGACATCCGCGGAGCCGCTCTTTACGGGGCCGATGACGAGAAGCTCGGCAAGATTGACGACGTGATCTTCGATCACGCGACCGGCACGATTCAGTACGCCGTGGTCGATACCGGCGGCTGGCTCAGCAGCAAGAAGTTTCTGGTACCCGCGGACCGCATTCGTCCGTACGAAAAGAACGACGACGATTTCTCAATCAACGCGACCAAGAAACAGATTGAGGCGCTACCGGCGTACGAGGAGAACGCGGCGGTTACCGACGCCGGCTGGTCGGACTACGACAAGCATCAGCGCGAAGCCTGGGGCAGCGGTCCGGTGATGCACAAGGAAGGCAGCACACACAGTATTACGCCGGAGGCCAGCGAGATGCCGGCCGGAACCGGATCGGGCGTCGACGATCAGGCGTACATGCCGGACCGGCTGGTGAACAAGTTCACCGATGCCGCGCCGGATCCCAACAAGATTCGCATGCGGCCGTCGGGACTGGCTGCAAGGGCGGAAGATGGACGCTTTCCCGGAGTTTCTGAGGGTCAGGAAATTCCGACCCTGGCCGCCGAAGAAGCCGAGGAGCGCACTGTGGAGGCGCAGCGTGATCATCTGACGAATCCCAGCGATCTCTACGTCGCCGAGCGCGACCGGGCGCGACGGTGGGCAGGGTTTGAAGACCATCTGCGCAAGAACCGTGTCGATATCACCGCCAGTTGTCGAAGCTGCGGCACGGCGCGCGATCGCGTCGCTTAGTTTCTTAACAAGAAACATCGCGGAGGCCGGGTGCGAACCTGCACCGGGTCTCCGCGATTCTTGTTTGCAGAATGATTTCGCCCGTTAGAAGCTCGGTCGGGATGGGCGCTTTCGGATTGAAAGAGGCTGGCGCTAAACGGCGGACGCAGTCGCTCGCTGTGGCTTTCCCTTGGTTGCAAAGAACAGAATGTAGAGATAGCAAACGACGGGCAGGACGAACGCGTGATGCAGACCGACGCGGTCGGCGAGCAGCCCCTGCAGTTCAGGGACGATCGCGCCGCCAACGATCGCCATAATGAGCAGGCCGGAGCCTTCGCCGGTCAGCGGCCCCAGCCCTTCGATGCCTAGCGTGAAGATGCTGGGAAACATGATGGAGTTGAACAGACCGACGATCAGCAGCGCCCACATCGCGAGGTGGCCGGAGCTCGACATCGACAGGCAGACCAGCACGGCAGCCACAATCGCATTGAAGCCGAGTAGACCGCGCGTCGAAATCTTTTGAAGCAGGGCCGAGCCGATAAACCTGCCAATCATCGCGCCGCCCCAATAGAACGATAAATACTTCGCTGCGACCGCGGGGCTCAAGTTGCCGATGTCGGGCAGGTTCATGTAGTTCACCAGAAAGCTGCCAATCGAGACTTCGGCGCCGACGTAGCAGAAGATCGCCGCGGTGCCCATGATCAGGTTGCGATGCGCCCAGACGCTGTCGCTGGTGGAAGCGGGTCCGCCTTCGGCCTCGGGGATGTGCGGCAGCTTGAATTTGCCGATGGCGACGCCGAGTGCGACAAGCGCCAGGGCGATGATCAGGTAAGGCATCTTTACGGACGAAGCTTGCTGCTGCCGGTAGGCGTGCAGGGCCTGTGGCGCCAGCGCCTTCAGCTCTTCGGCAGTTTTAGGTATTGCCGCGCCCAGGATGAGCAAGCCCCCGAAGTAAGGCGCGACGGTCGTGCCCAGCGAGTTGAAAGCCTGCGTCAAATTGAGGCGACTGGATGCCGTGCGCTGCGGGCCCAGTACTGCGACATAAGGGTTCGCCGACACTTGCAGCGCCGTGATGCCGGCGGCCAGAATGATGAGCGCAGCGAGAAAGAGCGGGAACGACGGCACACTGGCGGCGGGGATAAACAGCAGCGCGCCCAGGCCCATGGTCAACAAGCCGGCGACCATCATCTTCTGGTAGCCGATGCGCTCGATGATCTTGCCTGATGGAATCGAGAAGACGAAGTACGCCGAAAAGAAGCAGAACTGGACGAGCATGACCTCGGCGTAGTTGAGGTCGAAGATCGATTTCAGGTGAGGCACCAGGATGTCGTTCAGCGAGGTGAGAAATCCCCACATGAAGAACAGCGTGGTCACCATCGCCAGCGGGCCGCGATAGTTCTGCTCCGGCCCGGTTGCGGTTATCATCGTCGAGTTTTGCTGTGCTCCCAGTGCCATGTTCACCTGCGAAACTTAGATGTCCAAACGGCCTACCAGGTCCGCTGCATGGGATGCGCTTCGGTATTGAAGACTACTTTATGCAGGTCCAGCGTCGACTTCGGAGCATACAACAGATACAGGTACTTGAGGGTTTCAGCCAGGAAAAAGCTCTCCATATCGTCGCGTTGCTGCTTGGTCTCCACGCTGACCAGCGCGGCGAAGCCCGTCTCGGTGCTGCAGTACTTCTCCAGGCTATCGGCGAAGGTCTTGCCCATATCGAGGTAGAGCGGCTTGCCGGTGAAGAAGTACAGGTAGTATGTCGACTCGATGATCTCCGGCCGCAGCTCGTAGCCGGGATAAGTGATCTTCATCGTCGAGTAGTCGAACTCTTCCGGCTCGATGCCCCAAGTCGTCCACATCTTGTAGCTGGAGGCTTGTAGCTGCTCGGCGCGTGTCAGATCGCCGGAAAGCGCCAACACAGCGGGAAAGAACGCGTCGAGCGCGCCGTAGTGTGTCGAGACTTTCACACCGGTATCCATGTTGACCTGCGCGTACCACAGGCCGTTCGGCGTAGGGTCAGCGACGTACTTGTTCAGCGCGGCAATGCTGGTCTTCCACATCTGCTCGCAGTCTTTGTCGTGGAAGAGGATGGAGCACTTCAGCAGGTACTCGTAGTACGAGTCGATGCCGCCGCTGATATGGCTCACCGGATCGGTCCACTTGCCGGTTTCGACGTTGATGCTGGAGCCGACCAGTCCAATCGGCGAGCGGCGATCGTAGACCTCGAGCAGCGCGCGCTTGGCCTTGTCATAGTAGACCGGCTTGTTTGTCAGCTTGCTGAGCGTACCGAATTCAATGAGCAGCGATCCGATTTCGGCAGGATTGCTCTCCACGCCCTTGGTCGCGCCGGTCTTCAGGTTTACGAAGACGTACGGCATACCGGTCGGCGAGTTGAACGCGGGCAGCAGCCGGGTGCCCAGATCGTCAGCGAGCTCCAGCAGGCGCTTGTCACCGGTGAGCTGATAGCTGCTGAGCAGGCCGCCGAGCAGGCGGATGGTGATCTCGAAATTCTTGACGTAGATGTCCTTGTCGAACGAGAGCTGCTTGTCGATAAGCTCGCGGCCCTTGTCGGCCTCATCCTTCAGGCCCATCAGGACCATAGTGTCCAGCGCATCGACCGGCGTCATCAGCAGCGATGAGGCATACCAGTCGCGATAACTCTTCGTCAGTGGACGCAGCTCATCGTGTCCCCATGCATATTGTTTGTAGGCGCTCCACGCGTGCAGGAAATCCTGGCGAACGTGTTCTGCCATCTCGGCCTTCTGCTGGTCGGTCCAGGACTCGGGTGCTATGGCTCGGCCTGCTGGCTTCGTCGACTGCGCGAGGGACGAACCCGCGCACGATAACGCCATCAGGATGAGCGTCAGGAATGTACGAACAAGTTTGCTTGTCATCATGAGCGAGCCCCCGCCCGCGAGGGATCGGGCTTTCCGACGGCGGCCAGTTCTTCTTTCACGCGTCGAACGTAATCGCGATCGGTCAGCTGGAATTCCGCCTCCGGCGGTCCACCGGGAGCGCCGAAGTAAATCTTGGGATTTGCGAGCGTGGACTTATCTTGCCGCGTGGCGAACGCCGTCATATGGATCTGCGCACATTCGGTGGCCTCGACAAACGCACGAACAGTCGCGAGCGTGATGCCGGCTCCGGGCAAAACCTCGATGCGGTTGCGCGCTTGCTCAATTAGCCGGCGGATGAGATCGACTCCATCGGGCGCGTCGTTTCTCTGGCCGCTGGTGAGCACGCGGGTGAAGCCAAGATCGATCAACTCTTCGAGAGCGCTGAAGGGATCAGGCGTGACATCGAAGGCGCGATGAAACACAGCTTGCCTGATGCTAATACGTTCGCGCAGGGCGCGAGTGCGAGTCGCGTCGATCGTTCCGTCGTCGTGCAGGATACCGAAGACTATGCCGTCCGCTCCGTGTTCCAGCAGCGCTTCGGCATCGCGCTCCATCACGGCAAACTCTGTTTGCGAGTAGCAAAAGCCGGCCTGCCGCGGTCGATTCATCGCCATGACCGGCACACTGGTCCGCGCTTTCACCTGTAGCAGGGAGCCGAGGCTCGGCGTCAACCCGCCGAGAAACAGAGCCGAGCAGAGTTCAACGCGATCAGCGCCACCATCGGCCGCCTCAAGCGCGTCTTCCGCGGAACCGCAACAAATCTCCAGCAGTATTTCAGCCATGGACGTCACCGCCGGAGGAGCTCCGGCTAGGCTTCTACTGTAACAAGTTCAGCGCGAAGACGGCTCGCTGGTGACCGCCTCAGGCGCGGTTCCAATTCGAAAATGCGGTTCTGAAATTGGGCATTCTTTGTCGCGCAAACCCCGGGCCCGTGCCATAGTTTTCTTACTCGTTGCGGAGGCGCCTATGACCAGCCTGCACACCTTCGATCCTTACCTTGAACCTCTGCTGGCTGCACGCGTTCCGCGCATGAGTGCCTACTCCGCTCAACTCTCGGAATTCTTCGAGTGGGTGCGAACCGAAGTGGATGCCCAGGCGAACTACACCGATCGCTACGCCCCGCCCGCCCTCGAAACCTGGGACCGCCATGGCGAGGTCATCAACCGTATCGTCGCCAACCGCTGGTACGACGAGCAGCATGCCGAAGTTTATCGCCGCGGCATCATCGGTCTGCCCTACGCCGAAGGCGCCCCGCACCTGCTGACCTTTGCCATGGGCTTCATCCTCTCGCAATCCGACATCAGCCTGCATTGCCCTGTGACACTGACCGGCGCTGTAGCGTACGTGCTGGGATCGCATGCACCCGACGCGGTGCGTCGGCAGTTTTTACACGACGCAGTTCGCATGGATGGGCTGGCCAAGAGCGGTGGAACGTGGGCAACGGAGCAGCACGGTGGCAGCGACGTTGGCGCGACCACTACGCGCGCTGCTCGTAATGGAGAGAGCTTCGCGTTGCACGGACTGAAGTGGTTCACCTCGAATGCCAACAGTGGACTCGCGGTTGCGACCGCACGGCCTGAAGGTGCGCCCGAGGGATCGGCCGGCCTCGGCTTGTATCTGGTGCCCAGCCATCTGGCGGACGGTTCGCCCAATCACTATCGCATTCGTCGCCTGAAGGACAAGCTGGGAACCAAGGGACTGCCGACGGGAGAGATTGATCTGCTTGGCGCCGAGGCGATTGAGATCGCTGCGCCGCCGCACGGGTTCAAGCTGATGATGGAGGCGTTGGAGTACAGCCGCGTGCACAATGCGGTCGGCTCGGCCGGCGTCCAGCGGCGTGCCTTACGCGAGGCGCTGGCTTGGGCGAAGTCGCGTCATGCCCTCGGGCACGTTCTCGCGGAGTACCCCATGGTGCAGGACGAGCTGCTCCGCATGCGAGTGGAGTTCGAGGCCGGTGCACTGCTGGCCTTCGAAGCGGCAATCACATTCGACGAAGTTCAACGCGATGCTGAACGCCGCACCTGGCTGCGGCTTTCGACCGCGCTGGCGAAATATCTCACCGCCGAGTATGCAATCTCATCGAGCCGCGCAGCCCTGGAGTTAATCGGCGGGAACGGATATACCAGCGACTATCCCGTCGCTCGGCTGCTGCGTGACGCACAGGTGCTCACCGTTTGGGAGGGTCCGGCAAACATTCAGGCGCTCGAACTACTGCGGCTGCTTGCGCCGAAATATCGCGGATGGGAGCAGTATCAGGCACGGGTGCGTGGCATCATCGAGAAGCTGCCGGAGGGGTTTATCCGTTTGCGCATGGCGCTGGATGCTCGTCTGGAGGCTGACGCCGAAGCCGTTGCCGTCACGATGCGCGATCAGAAGAGCGCGCAACGCTACGCGCGCAAGCTGCTGCATCGTCTGAGCGAGACGCTGGCGTTTGCCTTGCTCTGCGAAGAGGCCAGCGCAGCTCAAGCGCGACGCGATTTGTCTGCTGCGGATTCGGCGTGGCTGTATCTGGAGCAGATCGAGCCACCATCCTTCGGCGAGGAAAATGAGGCTGCTCGTCGCAGCGTGTTGCAGGTGCTGGAAGAGGAGGCTTCCCAGATGGCGACGGCCGGCCAGTGAGACTCAGACGTGCAGGTGCGCGGCGCGCGCTACCTTGATCTCGTCCCAGCGGACCCACGCGATGTAAAGCACGACCAGGATATTGATCCCCAGCACGACCCAGTGCAACTGGTTCGGGTGTTTGACCACCTTCCAGATTTCAAATGGCAGATAGATGCAGCCGGAGATGATGGCCAGCCACTCAGCCCATGCGCGCTGCTTCCACAGTCCGTAGCCCTCAATGAAGCGCAGGGCGGCGTACGCGATCGCAATGCCAAGAATGTTGAAGATGCTGGCGCTGGAAAGTTTGCTGACGGCGTCGAGAAACTGGTGCGGGAGATGCCGGTTCGGATCGATGTGCAGGTAAAACAGGATGTGTTCGGCGGCGTCCTCGAAGTCGACGTCGTGGCGAATCATGCGAATGAAGACGTAGGCGCCGACCAGCGCCAGGCCACCCTTTAGCGCCTCCACTAGCGCGACGGTGCGTAAGCCCGCGCGATGCATGCGGCGCACAGCAGTCTTGCAATCGGGTGTTGTGGCGGTACTCATCCCTGAGAAGCTGCTTGGCGCTTCGTCCGCACAGCGTACTCCGCCCATGTTACGACTTTGAAGCATGTATCCATGTTGGATTCCGGGCGAGCATACTGCCGTTGGCTTGGTATCGTAGCCATTCTGCGATGACGATGCAAAGCGGAAACTTACGCGGGGAGCACTTGGCCTGCATGGGCGACGTCCAGCATCTCGTTTGTGCTACAGAACTTCTCCCGGCAACGTGATGTGCCGGCACGAGATAGCTCGGCCGCATCGATGTTGCGCCAGCCGGCATAATTGACCCAGCGCACAGAGCGCTCCTCCAGAATTTTCTGCAAACCTTCTCCGCCGGGCATGCCATTCGAACGAATTTCCCGAGCAATCTTCTGCGCGACCAGTTGCGCCTCGGCGCGATTGGTGGGAATCGTCCCTGACGGACCGCGCTTGGCCCAGCCCACAACATAAAGCCGCTCCCCGATCTTGCCGTTATCGTTGGCGAAGACGCCATTCTGCGGCGAAGCCGAGCAGCAGGGCAGAGACTCGTAACCGATACACGTCACCGCGAGTTGCGCCGGAATTTCAATGACCTCGCCAGATCCCGAACGGAATTGCACCGCGGCAAGTTTGCTGTCACCCAGGAACGCCGTCGGCGTGAGATTGAAATGGAAGTGGATGGTAACGGGAGTTTCACGTTTCGGGGCTTCGGCAAGGTTGCGCAGGACTTTCACAACTGCTCCGTCGCCAACCAGATCGGCTGGATTCACGACTGGCCGGGCGCGTTGCAGCGTCCCCAGTTCCGCCAGTTCGTGTTCGTTGAATTTGGCGTACGCAGCGTCGCGGCGTCCTACGATATGAACGGTTTCAAGAGGCTGAGCTTCCAGCCAGTCGAGCACTTCGCCAGGTAAGTCAGAACCCGCAAGTTCGTCGGGACCTTTGGCGAGAATGCGCGCGACGTCGAGGGCGACATTGCCATTACCGATCACGACAGCTGACTTCACTGCGTCGACAGTTGGTGATTGGCTGTGGGGATGTCCGTTGTACCAGCCCACGAATTTGCCCGAACCTAAGACACCGGGCAGATCTTCGCCAGGAATTTCAAGACGCCGATCACGCGCTGCACCGGTGGCCAGCACGACCGCGTCGTAAAACGAAAGCAGTTCGTCGAGCTTGACGTCACGGCCGACCTCCACATTGCCGAAAAGCTGCACGCGGTCGCGCCCGAGCATGCGATCGAAGACGCGCGCGACATTCTTCGTGCTCTGGTGATCGGGAGCGACACCGTAACGAATCAGCCCGAAGGGCACGGGAAGCTTTTCGAGGATGTCGATGGAAGCGTCAGGCAGAAGCCGGAGCAGATGGTCGGCGAGATAACATCCCGCGGGCCCCGAGCCGATGATGGCAATATGCATATACGAATGAAGCGGTGTCACCGCTAACGCGGCTCCCGCCGATTTATGTTGCGCACCCGGGGCTAACTTTATCCCGCCGCTGGGCGGCTGTTGCGTCGCCAATGGTCAGCGCTAACGAAAAGCACAGCAGTCACCATCGACCACTTATTCACGATCACCAACCGACAACTGCTTACTGCAGCCGCACATACTCGTAGTCGACGGGATTGTTGTTGATGCCGCGGTCCGGTGGCGCAATCCACGCGGCCATCTTGCCCTGCTCGTAAACGCCGTGCATCAGACTCAAGATGTACGCCTGGTCGGCCTCGCTGGGCAGCCAGCCGGCGATTTTCGCATTGAACTCTTCCTGCGAAATCGGATTGCCCGCCGGATCGGTCGGTACGTTTGCCCAAACGCCAATACTGCGGCGGAAACGCGTGCTGGGCAGCGCCAGGCGGAACGAATGTCCGGCTTTTTCGATCAGCCGGTTCCAGCGCGTGACGCCCATATCGCAGTCCTTTACGTAGGAACCGCGGGTAACGTCGTTCATCGCGTTGCGCATCGGAATTTCTTCCGTTTTCGTGCTCATACCATCGGGCACATCGAGCGTATAGATCTGTTCGGTGGCGACGTGATCCTCGTAACGCGTCTCGTCCGGACGTCCCTTCAGACCGTTGGCGAAATACGACGCGGCGTTCGACGAGCTCTCCGAACCAAAAAGATCGAGCGAGGAGCTGAACCAGAAATTCAGGTAGCGCTGAATGGTCGGCAGATCGACGGCACCCGCTTTGCGGATCGCCACAGGATCGTCGGTGTTCAGTTCCTTCATTACTTCGAGGGTCCGCTTGATGACGCGGCTGATGCCGGTGTCGCCGACGAACATGTGGTGCGCTTCTTCGGTCAGCATGAACGAGCAGGTGCGCGCCAGCGGATCGAAGCTTGACTCGGCCAGCGATTTCAGCTGGAACTTGCCGTCGCGATCGGTGAAGTAAGTGAACATAAAGAAGCTGAGCCAGTCGCGGATGGGCTCGTTGAATGTGCCCAGAATGCGCGGCTTGTCGGCGTCGCCGGAGTGGCGCTCGAGCAACTCCTCGGCCTCCTCGCGGCCGTCGCGGCCAAAGTACGCGTGCAGCAGATAGACCATTGCCCACAAATGGCGGCCTTCCTCAACGTTGACCTGGAAAAGATTGCGCAGGTCATACAGTGACGGGGCGGTGTGCCCGAGCATGCGCTGCTGTTCGACCGACGCGGGCTCGGTGTCGCCCTGCGTGACGATCAGGCGGCGCAGCGTGGAGCGATACTCGCCCGGAATTTGCTGCCAGACTTCCTTGCCGTAGTGATCGCCGAATCCGATTTTGCGCTCGGGATCGCGGTTGGCGAGAAAGATGCCCCAGCGATATTCGGGCATGCGCACATATCCGTACGTGGCCCACCCTTTCGCGTCGACCGAGGTCGCGGTCCGCAAGTAAACG
>DATHQX010000119.1:0-3293 GCA_035482295.1 Verrucomicrobiia bacterium | reverse complement strand
GAAGTGCATGCCGCACTCCTGATAGACCAGCGCCTGCAACAATTTTAGTTCCGCGTCCGTCAATAAGGGAGCGGGTGCCGCTCCAGATGTGCCCATGCTTTTCCCGTTCGCAGCTGAATTCAAGAGCCCAGCAACAACGTGATTACCGCGCCGAAGCGCCCCGCGCTTCAACTTTGGGTGTTGCCTTCGCTTCTTTGGCTACGGCTTTGGCTTCGCCCGTGGCCGCGCTGATCTGCAGGCTGCCTGGAGCCAGCAACTTGCTCATATCCAGCAACACAACCAGTCGACCTTTAACCTTGCCGAGTCCGGTGACACAGTTCAGGCCGCCGTCCTGAAATACCGCGGGCGGAGCTTCCACGTCATCGGCAGGAATTTTCAGTACTTCGGAGGCTGAATCCACAATGAGTCCGGCCAGCCTTCCAGAGTGCTCGACCACCAGAATGCGGTTGCGCTTGGTCAGGGATACTTCTTTCTCTCCGAAACGCTTGCGCAGGTCCATGACCGACACGATTTTCCCCCGCAGGTTGATCACGCCTTCCAGATAATCCGGCGCATCCGGAACGGCGGTGATCTCCGGCACGCGCACGATCTCGTGCAGGGAAGTGATGGGCACGCCGTAAGTCTCGCGTCCCACCTGAAAGCCCACGATATGAAGTTCGCGATTCATAGTGTCATCAGAGTTGAATCAATCAAGTTCAATCAATAAAGTGCCGGTAAAGCGCTTGCTCTGGCTTTAGAAATGCGCTCCGGCCGAAGCCCGCCGCGCCTGCGAGTGCTCGTCGCGGCCGCTGTTCTGGCTGGGCGAATCCTGCAGCGCGAAACGGTCCATAAATTCGAGCAGGCCGCGCGACATCTTCGACATCTGTTCCGACGACGCCGCCAGCTCGGTTGAACCAGAGGTCGATTGCTGCACCAGTTCCCGCATGCGCTCCATGGCTTTGACTACGGCTTGCGCTCCCGAGGCTTGCTCTTCCACGGCGGAGTTGATTTCGTGGGTGATTTCGTTGAGCCGGGTGGTGGCGCGGGCGATTTGCGAGGAGCCGTGCGACTGCTCGTTGGTGGCCGCTCCGATTTCCTGGGCAAATTTGTAGACTTCGGTGACCACGTTCGAAATCTTGTGCAAGGCGCCGTTCAGATCGCCGCCGAGTTCGAGGCCTTCGTTGACGATGCCGGTGGAGCGGTCCATGTTTTCGACCGCCTTGCGGGCTTCTTTCTGGATGCTCTGAATGAGTTCGGAAATCTCTTTGGTGGACTGCGCCGATTTTTCCGCCAGCTTGCGCACTTCGTCGGCCACTACGGCGAAGCCCAGGCCGTGTTCTCCGGCGCGGGCGGCTTCGATGGCGGCGTTCAGGGCGAGCAGGTTGGTCTGCTCGGCGAGATCGTCGATGACTTCGATGATCTTGCCGATGTCGTCAGCGCGCTGGCCCAGGGCCCCGATGATTTCTCCGGAGCTGTTGATGGTGGTGTTGATCTTGGTCAGGCCGTCGGTGGCCTTCTCCATGGTGGCGATGCCGGCGTGCACTTCCTCGCGGGATCGGTTGGAAATGTCGAGCAGGACTTTTGCGGTGTCGGCGACGCGCTGAATCGAAGCCACCATCTGGTCGATGGAGGCGGAAGTTTCGCTGACGCTCGAAGCCTGCACCTGCGTGCTCTTCACCATGTTCTGCACGTTGACGCTCATCTCGTGCATGGTGCTGGTGACTTCGTCGATGGCGGAAGAAGCTTGCAGGCCGATCTTGGCGGAATCGTCCGAGGCGGATGCCACCTGGTTGGAAGCGCTGGCGACTTGCGAAGAAGCGTCGCGAACGCTGCGCACCAGGCCGGCCAGGCCTTCCACCATGCGGGCAAAGGCGTTGCCCAAAGTGTCGTGCGTCGAGCGGGGTTTCACCGCCACGGTGAGATCGCCGCCGGCCAGTGATTCGGAGACCGCCGCCATTTCCTTGAGGTAAGCGACCATTTTGGCGAAGGTGCGAGCCAGCTCGCCGATTTCGTCTTCCTGTTTGAGTTCGATGGTGTGCTCGAGGTCTCCGGTGTCGCCGATCAGCCGGGCGACCTTCATGAGGTTGGTGAGGGGTTCGGTGATCGAGCGGGCGGTACGGAAGGCGATGATGATGCCCAGACCCAGCGCGATCAGGGTGCTGATTACGGAGAACAGGATGGTCAGCCTGCTGGCCGTGTCGTCAGACCGACCGGCTGCTTCCACCAGTTTTTGGTTTTCCGCGTCGACCACGTCCAACGCGTCGGTGGAATTCTTTACCCAGGCAGAAGCGTCCTTTTGCAAGTAATAGATCTGCAGTTCCGCCACCGTGGCGTTGCCGGAATCCACGTCTTTACGCTTGTCGATCAGAGGCTGGGCAAAGTCGTGGGACCAGGCCGTCTCCAGCTGCTGCACTCGCGCGAGGTCGGATTTTTCCTGGTCCGATGTGGCCAGCGCTTTGCCGTCTTCGAGCTTCTGGTTCAGGATGCGCAACCCCTCGTTCATGCGATCCACTTCGCGAGTGTCGCCGCTGAGCAGGTAGTTGCTCAGATAGAGCCGATTCTGCATCACTTGAAAGCGCTCGGCGTTGGTGTTGTCTTTCAGTTGCAGTGACGCCGCCGCTGCCGCCTTGGCCGAATGTTCCCGCTGCACCGCGAGCAGGTTGACGAGGAACAGCACCACCACCATCGTCAGGATGATGCCGAAGTTCATGTAGAGCTTCTTGCCAATCGTCATTACAGTTTCTCCTCCGCAGCCGGACGCCTCTAGCGCGGTTCGAACTTGAAGTCGATGATGCCTGAGCTCTCTGCCGGGGACGGTTCAAAGCGCCATTTCTTGGCCGCTTCCAGCGCGGCGGCCGATAGCACTGGGTGGCCGCCCACGATCCTGGCTTCTTTCACCGTCCCGTTCGGGGACACCGTTACTTCAATCTTTACGGTTCCCGTGATATTCATCTTGCGCGCCAGGTCGGGATAGCCCGGCTGCACTTTGGTCTTGGCCCGGCGCAGCATTTCTTCACTTTGCGCCGATTGGGTCTGGGCGATCGCCGGCACGGCCGCAACCGGCACTGAGATAAGAGCAGCTAATAGAGCCGCAGTCGTTCGTTGAGACACGGTTCCTCCCCTCGCGCAAAGCGTGGTGAACCGTTAGCGTGCACAGCCGGGGCCATGAGACGCTTCCAGAAAAAACCAAAGTCACAACGCCGATCTTCATGTAAAGAAAAGCTTTATTGACAATCTGTCGAATGGCACCGCGTCCGCCCAGGATTAGTATCGTCTCAGATCCGGCGTCAATGCTGGGCGCTCTCATTGTGAGA
>DATHQX010000118.1:0-17120 GCA_035482295.1 Verrucomicrobiia bacterium | reverse complement strand
AGAGCGGGCTTTTAGCCCCGGCATGCTGTGTGCATGCGGCTAAAGCGGTGCTCTTTTAGGCAGGTAAACGGCACGACCAAGGTCGTGCCCTGACACCAGGCGGCCTACAACGACTTTTCAGCAGCCTGGGATGGCGTGCTCCACCCGGACGCTTCAGAAACCAGATGCCGCAAGTACATCGAAGGCATTCCATTATGCGCATTGCTCTCGTTGGCGACTTCAATCCCGAAGTGGTGGCGCATCAGGCAATCCCCAAAGCGCTGGCGTTAGCTGCGGACGGACAGGATGTTCAGCCGGAATGGTTGGCCACCGAATCTGCCGAGGCCGCGCCGCTGGAAGACTACGCGGGATTCTGGTGCGTGCCTGCAAGCCCCTATCGCTCGATGGAGGGCGCGCTCCGCGTTATCCGGTACGCTCGCGAAAACCAACGCCCGTTCCTGGGGACGTGCGGCGGGTGCCAGCATGCCGTGCTGGAATTCGCTCGCAATGTTGTCGGCATGCCCGCTGCCGGCCACAAGGAATACGACTCCGACGCTACCGAGCCTGTCATCACCAACCTCGCTTGTGCCCTCATCGAAGCCAGCGAAGTCTTGCGAACAGTTCCGGGAACGGGCTTTCACCAGATCTACGGTGCCGATGAGATTCGCGAGACCTATCACTGCAGCTACGGCTTCAACCCCGACTACGTGCCGCGTTTGGTGCAAGCCGGACTGCGAGTCGGCGTCCTCGGCCCAAACGGCGAAGCCCGTGCAGTCGAGTTGCCCAAGCATCCGTTCTTCTTCGGAACGTTATTCCAGCCGGAGCGATCGGCATTCACCGGCAATCCCCATCCGCTGGTCCACGCATTTGTCGTAGCTGCCGCCACATCGGCATCCTGACAGGGCCCAGTTTTATCCCGTAGCGTCGACCGGCAAAAAGAGCTAGGATGCGGTGGAATTCCGCCAGCGTCGTCCGCGCGCCGGATCACATATCAGCCGACTCGAGGTGCACACCATGCGAGTTGCAACAAAGCTCATCTTCCTGGCACTTCTTCTTTCGTCGCTTCTTGCCTGGCCGCAAAACGTCAAGATCGTCATCCCAGCCGGCACACCCGAGGACAAAGATCTCTCTGCGATCGCCGCCGAGCCTGATGCGCAAAAGCGCATCTCGATGTACGAAGACTTTTTGAAGACATATGAGAGCAACAAGCCGGCGGCGGCTTATGCGGAATGGCAGCTATCGCAACAGTATCTCGCCGCGGGAGATACGGCCAAGGCGCTGGACTATGGTGACAAAGCGTTGGAGCTTTATCCCAACGATATTGACATCATCGTTTCGCAGATCGGCGTCGTCCAGGCGATGAAAGACAACGGAAAAGTTGTGGATTACGCAGTCCGCGCCGCAACGGTCTTCGATTCGATTGCCCCGCAGCCTAAGCCGTCCGATGTGACGGACGACGACTGGAAGGCACGTGTCGCCGACGAGCAGGCATCGGCTCGCCCCAGCTACGACTTTGCCGAGACCGCCGCTTATAACGCGATCGCCAGCGAGCAGGACCCTGCCAAGCGGATGAGCGACATCGAGAAATTCACCCCGGCCTTCCCAAAGTCGAAGTTTGAAGATCAGATCTCGCAGCTGGCCCTCTACAGTTTGCAACAACTGAACCAGCCGCAGCGGCTCGAGGCCTACGGTGAGAAGGCACTCGCTGCCAATCCTGACAGTGTCCCGGCGCTGCTGATGATGGCCAATGCCTATTCGGAAGACTCCAAGCAGTCGGCCAAAGCGATTACTTATGCCGGCAAGGTCATTTCCCTGACGGCGAATGATACCGATCCGAAGAAAAAGCTGGCGGCTGGCGTGGCGCATTCCATCACCGGATATGCCTACCTGAAGCAAGATAAGCTTGCGCAGGCCTCCGCCGAGCTCAAGACCGCCGTGGGCATGCTGCAGAGCGATCCCAAGGCGGAGCAGGAAGCGCTCTTCCGGCTCGGATATGCCTATGCCAAGCAGAACCGCCGGGCCGACTCGATTGCGGCGCTGCAAAAAGCGGCTGCCATCGATGGCCCCTATCAGGCCCCAGCGAAAGAAATGCTGGCCAAGGTCAACCGAGCCGGAAAATAGAGTGGCTTACTTCTTTACGAGTGCGTCGGTGAGCAGGTGGGCTTTGGTGGCGAGATTGTAGGCGCGCTCGAAGTCGCCGTCGGACGTGGCCTTGCGCGACTGGCTCACGTACGAGCGAATCTGCGTCAGCATCTCCTCTTCATCGTGGGAGAGGTTCTTTAATCCGCTGATCGTCTTTTCCGTGTCTTCAATCAGTTGGGCAGTCGACTGTTTCTGCCGGACCAGCTGCGCATTGGTTACATCAGCAGCGATGGCAACGTCGGGCTGAGTCTCTGCGGGGTTGCCCGGAGGGTGGGCCGCAGCCACCGTCGTATTGCCATTGGACGGAGTGGCTGCAGGAGGATTCGTCGCCTGTGCGCCGGGCTGTCCGGGCGTCGTCGTCGGGGGCTTCTTCTTGTTGTTGTGGTGCTTAACCGGTTTCTGGGCAGTCTCGGTCTGGGGCGCGGGCTCAGGCGTCGGCGTCGGCGGTGGCGGTGGCGGAACCGTTTCCGAAATCTCCGGCGGCAGCGGGGCTTCGATCGTTGGAGCGGGAGCCTTGGCCTGTGCCGGCAGTTGCGGCTTCTTTTTGGCGCAGCCGGTACTCAGCATCAGGATCGAAGCTGCCAGCAAGACGACGAATTGACGGCCATAATTCATGCGCAGGTTTGCCACCCTGCCAACAAGCTTACGTTTTCGCAACTCAAGCGGCGGAGCAAGCGACGGCAAATGGTTGTGGTTATCATAAACATTCGGCACGAAAAAAACAGCAGCTGCATGAATTCGTCGCGTTTGTCATCCCCGACAATCATCCGCGTGTGATGACCGCGGCTGGTTCCTTCTCTTTCATGTCCGCCAGTGGGAGAAGTAAGCGGAACGTCGTGCCTCGGCCCATCTCGGTTATGAAATCGATGGCGCCGTTGTGCAATTGCAGGACCCTGTAGCTCATCGCCAATCCGATTCCGCTGCCGGTCTTCTTGGTCGTGAAGTACAGGTTGAAAACCTTGTCGCGCACTTCGGGAGGAATGCCTCCACCTTCATCTCGCACCTCGATGGTCGCCGCCGAATCCTGCTGCCGCGCGGTGATGTTGAGCACGCCGCCGTCGTTCATCGCCTGCACGCCGTTGAGGATTACGTTCAGCAGCGCTTGCTTGATGAGGTCTGCGTCGGCTCGCACCGGCAGGGAATTGTTGCCCAGCTTGGTCTCCAGCCTGACGCCCTGCCGCGCCGCTTCCGGAGACGCCAGCAGCGTAACGTCTTCGATCAGCTTGCGCAGATCGAAGTCGCTCAGCCGCAGGTCCACCGGACGGTTGAAGTCGACCAGTACCTGCACCACGCGGTCGAGGCGGTGAATCTCGCGCCCGATGATGTCCATGTGGCGGCTGGCATCAGGATCGATGTCGCGCATCTTTTCGCGCAGTAGCTCCAGGTGTACCACGATGGCGTTGATCGGGTTCTTGACCTCGTGGGCTACGCCCGAGGTCAGACGGCCGATGGCAGCGAGGCGGCGGGAGAGTTCAATCTCGTTCTCGATGCGACGGACCGACTCGGCGTCCCGCATGGTCAGCAGCGCTCCGATGCGCTCGCCGCGCTCGGCGATGAAGTCCAGGGCGATCTGAATGCGTCGTCCGTTGTCGAGCTCGATTTCGCGCTGCGGGATCCCCTGATGTAGTGCGAACGCGTCGAGCACGATGCGTCCCAGCTTGGTTTCGTCGTTGAATACACCCTCGACGACGCTGCCCAGGATCTCGCCGCGAGGACGTCCAATGAAGCGCTCCGCCGACGCGCTGACCAGCACCACACGCGTGTCCCGCGTGAACAATACCAGACCGTCCTGAAGCGTGCCCATGATCTGGTCAAGGTTCTCTTTGAGCGCGCTGAAGACCTCTTTCACGTCGCGGATCTGACGCCCCAGCCGATCGATCTTGGTATTGACCAGGCTGTATTCGTCCGTGCGCCGAGGATCGGGTTCGGGCGTGGAGTCAGGTACGCCGCTGGTCATCTGGTCGAGGCGACGGCCGATCGCCTCCAGCGGCCGCAACGCAATGTTGGATACGACCGCGGCCAACGCCAGAGAAACCAGAATCGCAATGATGGAAAAGATCAGCGCGCGCCGCAGCTGCGGCTGGACTTCGTTCTTCAGGAAGACGGTGGAAATGCCGATGCGGATATCGCCGAACGGCTGGAATTCACGTTGAATCGGCAAATGGACGTCGTAGACACCCGGCTCGCCGAAGACGACCTTGATCTGTTCCAGGAAGCTGCCATCGCGCAGCTTGCGAAAATCCTCGCGATCGGGCAGTTGTTTGCCGATGGCCAGCGGATCGGTATCTACGATGGCGCGACCGTTTACGTCGGCGATGGCGGCGTCGAAGATCGTGGGCGAGTAGCCGACGACGGACTGCAGCAGGGTGTTCAGCCCGTGATCCATGCGCAGCGCTTCGTTCAACAGTTCTTCGACCTGCTTGGGGTCGTTCTCGTTGACGAAGGTTGTGCTCAGGTCGATCTGGGAAGCCTCGCGCGCGCTCTCCCGAATCTCTTTGGCGACAAAGTCAGCGCTGTCATAGGCTTCGGCCGTCCGCTGCCGCACCAGGTGCGACACATACAGGTAGCAGAAGATGGCAACCAGGGCCAGCACCATGCTGCTGATCGCCAGCACCAACTTGGTCTTTAAGCGCATTCGGCTCATGTGGAGAACCCGGCTGATAGGGCTGTTGGGGGCATCATAACAGCCTTAAACGTTGCCGGAAACGGTATTTGCCTAGGCCGCGAGGTGTCGGCGGCCCACAACCTGTGTTAAGGTGTTCGACGGTGTCGGCCAGGAAGCAGTGTTTTCGCACGCAAGCCAACGTGAACTCCCGGATTTGCGTCTAACCTCCAAGGGCGTTTAATCCCTAAACACCGGCCGAATGTCAGGAGAGACCAACGTGGTTCAACCCGCGACAGACGAGATCAAGAATGTGCCCAACGAAACCGTCGCCAAGTTACGCACTTTGTCGCACGATCTCAGCAATTACATTGAAACTATCATGCAGGCTTCCTATCTTCTTGCCCAGGCAAAGCTCGACGACAACAACAAGAAGTGGCTCGATCTGATCGATAAAGCTTCTCAGGACGCGGCCCGCATCAACCGCGAAATTCGCGAGATTCTGAGGGCTCAGGGGTAAGAAGAACTTCCACCGAACGGCATTTTGACTCTTTCACGCTGCCGGCTTCCTCACCCGCTGAAGCTGTGCCTGCGCCCGCAGGAAGTCCTGTGCGCGATGGAATCCCTGCACCGTCCCCACATCAATGTAGGTTTCTCCGATGTAATGCCCCCGGATGAAATTCCCTGCTTCAATGAAAGCGTTCATTAGCGTTCCAAGGTATTCGTCCTCGCGATGGCGCGAATCCCATAGGCGCTTCAGCGCTCGGAAAGCCTCTCCGGTCGCCGTGATCGCACCCCAGATCCAATCTGTCTCCGGCTGGGCCACTTTCACATCCACCCTGCGAACGAAATTCTGCGGATCGCAGACTACCGAATCGAAGGCGGAAGGATTCTCAACTGGAAACAGGACGAGGTTCACCTCGGCCCGTCCCTGGATCAGCGCAGGGTAGTAGGCGTTCTCCGGAAACCAGACGGTGTCGGGCAGTCCGATCAGCACCTGGTCGTGCTGTGCCGTGAAGGCCTCGGCGCGAAACAGGGCATCGCAAAGTCCTCGCGGCTGCTGCTGTACCACGTAGAAAATCTCCGCCGCAAAGCTGCGTTCGGCGTAATAACGCACGATGTCGCTCTTCTCCGCAGAGATGACCATGCAGATCTGTGTGGCTCCGGCTGCAATCATCCGCTCCACCAGGTATTCCGAAATTGCTTTGGGGCGCTCGATGCCATCGACCACGCGTGAACCGACTGGCAGCAGTTCCTTGGAGCAGCCAAGAGGCTGAATGCGCTGCCCCGCGCCTGCGGCAGGAATAATGCCGATCATGCCGGCACCTCCATCGCTGAACTCCTGCGCTGTCGCGCATCGTCACAGAAGGCCAGGAACTCCGAGGCGCGTCGCTCGCCGGTGTGTTCGTCGAGCGTCCGTTGCCGAGCTCGCTCTGCGCTGCGGCGCAAATCTTCTGCAGGTCCATCGAGAACGGAAATCACATCCTCGGCTGTCCGGACGACCCTCAATTCCTCTCCAATGTCGAAGAAGTGGTCCAGCCCTTCCCATTCGTCGGTAAGGATTGGTGCGCCGCACGCCGCCGCTTCAAAGAAGCGTCCTGACGGGCAATAGCCTGACCTCGCCATTTCCTCGCGCGTGATGTTCAAAGTGGCTCGCGACGAGGAGTACATCGCGGGGTGCTGTCTGGACGGCAGATGCTCGATGCGCCGCACGTTCTCCGGCCATGTCCACTCCCACGGATAAAGCGAGCCCGCCAGCAGGAACTGCCATTCGGCAAGCCGCCGCGCTGGTTCGAGAAGCAGATTGTCGAGCTTTTCCTGGCGATCAGGCGCGTAGGTTCCCAGATAGCTCAACGTGCAGTCAAACTCCGGCTGCCGCTGCACCCGCCGATAAATATCGGGATCAACGCACCCATACAGAGGTCGGGCAATGTGCGCTCCGTATTCCTGTTCCAGACGCCACAACAGCCGGCCGCCGGTGAAGGACAGATACAGATCGAAAGCCGAAATCTGTTCGCGACAAAGGTAGTCGAGCGGACCGTTTTCCAATTGGCCTAGCGTTATCGGCGTGTCCAGGTCATAAAAGACGTGCAGAGGGCGCGCGAGTTCCAGGGTTTCATCGCTGATGCGCGCGCCATCCGGGGTATAACTGGCCGTCATAACGATGTCCGAGTCGGCTGCGTTGTGCAGGGCCTCCAGGCGCACCTCGTCCCAGTCCGCGTAAAGCCTCAGATCGCAGTACTCACACGTGACCAGGTCGCGGTGACGTGCATAATACGGAACATCTTTTTCGTAAAAGATCACGTGAGCTCCGCGGCGAGCAAGTGCGCGCAGGATGGCGCGATAAGGGGTGGCGTGCCCGTTTCCCCAGGACGAGGAAAGCGTCAATCCAAAAATCGTAATCTTCAAAGGCTCACCAAAAGGCAATCGGCGCAGCGTGCAGACGCGGCGTAACGTACTTACCTTTCGATGGAAGTGGGAGGAGTAGTGTTGGCTGCTCCCGAAGCTGCGGAAGCAGCCGTCGATTAGAGCAACTGGGCGTTCATGGTGATGTTCGTGTTCAGAACTTTGGAGACCGGGCAGCCCTTCTTGGCGTTTTGAGCGGCCTCATCGAACTTGGCTTTGTCGGCGCCGGGGATCTTCACCTTCACCTCGAGATGCACCGCCGTGATTCCAAAACCTCCGTCCACTTTGTCGAGGGTCACTGTGGCCGTGGTGTCGATACTGTCGGCTGTCATACCTGCGGCGCCTAATTGCCCCGAGAGCGCCATCGAGAAGCATCCGGCGTGGGCCGCTGCGATCAGTTCCTCAGGATTCGTTCCAACTCCATTTTCAAACCGAGTGCTGAACGAGTATTGCGTCTGGCTCAGAACGCCACTTTGTGTCGACACCGTTCCTTTGCCGTCCTTCAAGCCTCCGGCCCAGTGGGCGCTGCCTGTGCGTTGCATGCTGCTGTCCTCCTACAGATAAGAGTTATTCCGTATTCCAAGGTACACGAAGGATACGTCGAGGGGGAATTGACAGGAGGCTGGCGGAGGACCACACTTAGAGTCCTCCAATCGGTCTCGGCCACCCGATTGCCTTAGCTCAATAGAAGTCGGAGCAACTGAGAAAGTATCCGCAGCGAGGGCAGACGAGTTTGCAATGATTGTCCTGTAATGTTTCGGAACAGTTGGGACAAACTTTCATACTGTTTTCATAGGCAGACGAGTCCGTTTTGCTGGAAGAACCGCTACTGTCTTGGGGCACCGGGCGAGAGTCATCTGTCATGTGCGTAGAGAGAAACGACTCATCCAGAAAATGGACAGCGATAGAGCCGACTCCGGGCGAAAACAACAAACTAGCACGCAGAATATGGCGCTATATCACCCGATAGTACATGTACCTATGTCACGGGACGGTTGGCCAAATTTCGCTGGTATTTACAAATTGCCTATCTATAATTTGCATAAGGGGCAGTGTTTCCGTGGAGCCTCTTATCAACGGGCGCATTTAACTAACTAGGGACAATTTGAAAAAAGGCCATGCGCCCGGGCCGGAGCAGTGGTAGTGCAATGTTTACTATTTAGTAAATAGTTTTTGATTGATGTCGTGAAGAGTCAAATGGCGCAACATTTGGCCCCCGATCGACACAATCTCCAGGGAAATAGCGATTCAATTCCCGGTTTGCCCATTATTGGGTGTAGTAACTACTTAGTAATTCGGCTAAAAAGAACAGCTTAAGACTCAAGTGGAGGTTGTACCCATGAAGAACTTTGTCACCGCCATACTTGCCGCCCTCATGCTAGCTGGAGCTCTCTGCGCCATTAGCGGTGCAACCCCCATCGGTCCATCCCACTCTGCCGCCATTGTTGGGGAAGGAACGTCCCCATTCCCCGTAGTTTTATCCCCTAGCGCCCCCGGCGAGACCACGCTCGCCAATCATTTTTGAGGAATACCGGTCGTAAAACGACCCAGGAGACTCTCCCATGAAGAACGTTCTGGCTGTGACTTTCGCTCTCGTCATGCTCGCCAGCGTAGCTTGTGCAGCTACAAATGCGTCCGCAGTTTCGTCAGCTCCCCTTACCCCTGCCGCAGTCGTCGACAACACGAGTCAAGCCTCAGCTCTCCCAAGCGAAGGCGCTCCTATGCCGTTGTGTCAGCCTGGCCACTGTCCACCGCGTCAACAGACTCAACTAGCCAGTGAAGGCGCCCCCATGCCGTTGTGTCAGCCCGGCCATTGCCCGCCGTCGATGACGCAGACTATCGCTTCTGAAGGCGCTCCCATGCCGCTGTGTCAGCCTGGACACTGCCCGCCCGGAGGCCAGTTTGTGAATATGGCCAGTGAAGGCGCACCGATGCCGTTGTGCCAGCCGGGACATTGCCCGCCGCGGACTAGCTCTCGGGCGGCTTAATGGATCGCGGCTAGGCGGTCAGTAGGATCGCGGCCCCGGGACATGCCAGTTCGGGAAGTAACCATGTAATGGTTACCTGATTGGACGAAAAAGTTTCCTTGTAATGTGCGGTCTTAACGGCTATTCTTTCCGTTGAGTCATGCACCTTCGTCTATTCGACTACGCGCTGTGGTTTTCCACGCCTATTCTGTTAGGCGGCGTGTTGGCCGTGATGTGGAGACGAGGCTTTAACAGGGATTATCCGTATTTCTTTAACTACATCGTCCTGCAGGCTCTTTCAGATCCCGTACTTGCGTTGATCTCGTCGCGCTGTTCCTACACTGCTTACTATTACGCGTATTACGTGCATTTGGGTTTGAGCTTTCTAATCTCCTTCGCAGTTCTACAGGAGATTTTCAAGGACGCTTTCCGTCCTTACGAAGCTCTGCGCGATCTCAGCGTGATCCTCTTCCGCTGGTCGGCACTTGTGATTTTGCTGGTCGGCGTGATGTGGGCGATCAACGCGACACAGAAGTCTGAGACCGGCTGGGTCATGGGCATGATCCTTCTGGCCGATCGCAGCTTGCGCATGATGCAGTGCGGACTGGTGTTCTTCCTTTTGCTGTTCAGCACGTATCTGGGAATTCCGCATCGCAGCCTGCTGTTCGGAATTTCTGTAGGCTTCGGTCTGTTCGCCGCAGTGAATATGCTGGTAGCAACCTTCGCCAGCCATCAGGGAATTAGTACCGCGGCGTTGAGCCGCGCCAATAGCATTGCCTATTTGGTCGCCGTGCTGATCTGGCTGAGCTACAGTGTGGTTGCTGCTCCCTCCCGGAGCAAAGCCAATGCGGAAGGTGTGCTGCGCTCTCGCGACTGGAACTCCGCCCTTGAGGAAGTACGCGTGATTCCGGCCGACAGTCTGCTCGATTCGATGGACCGCACCGTTGAGCGACTCCTTTATCCCCCCGAGGACGCCAAGGTCAAGGTTAGCGGCGGCAACGGCTTCTCCGGCTAGTCTTCTCGACTGTCGCTCCCAACCGACCCAATCGCAATTCTTCGCCGACGGCAAGCTTCGCGTGTTCAGCGCCCGTCCGCAGATCAGAGGTTTCCTGGGCCGTGAATCTCTGCGGCGTAATGTAAACTGGATGTACCGGTTCTGACTCCCTCCGTTTTGCCGTTCGAACGCGGTTTTCCCCCACTCAGGAAAGGACAGCAGTTTTGAGCACGAATCTTCGCAATATCGCCATCATCGCGCACGTCGACCACGGCAAGACCACTCTGGTAGACGCCATGCTGAACCAGAGCGGGACTTTCCGCGCCAACGAAACGCATGTCGAGCGCGTGATGGATTCCAACGACCTGGAACGCGAGCGCGGCATCACCATTCTGGCCAAGAACACGGCTATCTTCTACCACCACGTGAAGATCAACATCGTCGATACGCCGGGTCACAGCGACTTCGGTGGGGAGGTGGAGCGCGCGCTCAAGATGGTGGACGGCGTGATGTTGCTGGTCGATGCTAGCGAAGGACCGCTGCCACAAACCCGTTACGTGCTCAGCAAGGCCCTGGAGGCGAAGCTGCCGCCCATCCTGGTGATCAACAAGATCGACCGGCCCGACGCGCGGGCGCAGGAAGTGCTGAACGAGGTCTATGACCTGTTCATCGATCTGGATGCAGGCGAAGACCAGCTTGACTTTCCGGTGTTGTACACCAACGCGAAACTCGGTACGGCCACCACGAACATGGCGTCCCCGGGCGAGAATCTTCAGCCTTTGTTCGAAGCCATTGTGAAGACGATTCCCGAGCCCAAGGGCGACCTCGATGGGCCGCTGCAAGTGTTGGTAGCAAATCTTGATTACAGCGATTACCTCGGCCGGTTGGCGATTGCGCGCGTATTCAACGGGACGCTGCGCACCGGCGAAGATGTTGCGATCGCCAAGCGCGACGGTTCGATGGAAAAGATCAAGATCACAAAGCTGTTCTCATTCTCCGGCCTGAAGCGTACCGACATCGAAAAAACCGAGCTGGGCGACATCGTCGCGGTCGCCGGCGTGACCGGCATCAACATTGGCGAGACCATTACCGACGTCGAGAACCCGGCGCCCCTCCCGATCATCAGCATCGATGAGCCGACCATCGCCATGCAGTTCATGGTGAATACCTCTCCGTTTGCCGGACGCGAAGGCCAGTACGTTACGTCGCGCAACCTGCGCGATCGTTTGCAGAAAGAGCTGCTGACCAATGTGTCGCTTCGGGTGGAAGACACCGGAAACACTGACTCATTCACCGTGATGGGACGCGGCGAACTGCAACTGGCGATTTTGATCGAGATGATGCGGAGAGAGAGTTTCGAACTCGCCGTCGGCAAACCGGAAATCGTCACCAAGCACGTGGACGGCAAACTTATGGAGCCGATGGAGCGGCTGACGGTCGATGTCCCGGAATCGTTCGTCGGCGTCGTCATCGAGAAGCTGGGCGCGCGCAAGGCCCAGATGCAGAAGATGCACAACCACGGCTACGGCCGCGTACGCATGGAGTTTGTCATCCCCAGCCGCGGTTTGATTGGACTGCGCAGCGAACTGCTCACCGACACCCGCGGAACCATCGTAATGAACTCGCTGTTCGAGGGCTATACCGAGTGGCAGGGCGACATCCCGCATCGCGTCACCGGCGCGCTGGTTGCCGACCGCTCAGGCCTCACCACGGCTTATGCGCTGTGGGGGCTGCAGGAGCGCGGCGAGATGTTTGTCGGTCCCGGAGTCGAGGTCTATGAAGGTATGGTGGTGGGCGAGAACTCGCGCGACAACGATCTGGACGTGAATATCGTCCGCGAGAAGAAGCTGACCAACATGCGCTCGTCAACGGCGGATGACGCCATCCGCCTGGTGCCCTTCAAAAATCTGAACCTGGAGCAGGCGATCGAATTCATCGCCGACGATGAACTGGTAGAAGTGACGCCGCGAGCCCTCCGCCTACGCAAGAAGATTCTGCAGTCTAACCGGAGACCACGCCGCAACGCGCAGCCCGCAACGGTCGAGAGCTAAGATCCGGCTTTCGTAGGCTCATCGACGGCAATATGCTGTTGCGCCGGAGTCGACTGAGCGCGCTGCTGTCCGGGACTGCTCATGCGGTTGAATTCAAACGCTGCATTGATCAGTGCGATGTGCGAGAGCGCTTGAGGAAAGTTTCCCATCAGCCGACGGCTTCTCGGGTCATATTCCTCAGCCAGCAAGCCTACGTCGTTGCGTAGAGCCAGCAAGCGCTCAAAAAGTTCTTTAGCCTCGTCAACGCGGCCGATCATCTTCAAGGCGCTGACCATCCAGAAGCTGCATGCCAGGAAAACGCCTTCGCCCGGCGGTAGTCCGTCGTCGGTGCTCTCGGTGCGATAACGGAGCAGCAGGCCATCGACTGTCAGGTGTTTTTCGATTGCGTCGATCGTTCCCAGCACGCGAGGATCTTCGTAGGGCAGAAAGCCAACCTGCGGCATCAGCAACAGCGAAGCGTCTAATTCATTCGATCCGTAAGTCTGGGTGAAGGCGCCGAGCTCCGCATTGTAGCCTTTCTCGCAAACCTCCTGATGAATCTGATCTCGAACTTGCGACCAGTGGTTGAGCGCTTTGCGATCCCCCGTTTTTTCCAGCGATTTGATGACGCGATCAAACGCTACCCACGCCATGACCTTGGAATGAGTGAAGTGTTGTGGCTCGCCGCGCACCTCCCAGATACCGCGGTCTGGCTGCTGCCAAATTTCGGCAAGATGGTTGGCTAAAGCGGTTTGCAGTCCGACATCTTCGAGGGTCGATCGAATGCCTCCAAGATAGGCGTGAAGCAGAGCATCGGCGAGTTCGCCATAGACGTCCAACTGAAGCTGCTCTGCCGCAGCGTTCCCGACACGCACCGGCTTGGAGTTTTCATATCCGCAGAGCCAGGGAACTTCCCACTCCATAAGATTGCGCTCGCCATGAATGCCGTACATGATCTGCACCTGATCGGGGCTACCGGCGACAGCGCGCAGCAGCCAGTCGTGCCAGGCTTGCGCCTCTTCAAAATAGCCGGCATTCATCAGCGCGAGCAGGGTGAAGGTCGCGTCTCGCAGCCAGCAATAGCGATAGTCCCAGTTGCGCTCGCCACCAAATTGTTCGGGCAGCGATGTGGTGGGAGCGGAGACGATGCCTCCCGTGTGCCGGTACGTCAGCGCCTTCAACGTGATCAGCGAACGCTCCAGGTCGGGCGCATATTCGCCATGCAGCTTGCACCGGCCAGTCCATTTCTTCCAGAAGTCGAGAGTGTATTGCAGCGCCTTATCCGGATCGATGCGATGGGGCAGGCCCTTGTACGATGGTCCGTAGGTCAAGACAAAAGGAATCGACTCGCCTTCGCGAATAGTGAACTCGCTGCGGGTCTGCATGTTCTCGCCGCGCAGCTCAACCGGAGTACGCAGGACCACCATGTCAGGGCCCGCAATGGCGCGCAGTGTCTGATCGTCAAGGCTGGTGACCCACGGAACTGAGCGGCCGTAATCGAAGCGCAGCACCAGTTCCAACTCCATCGAAACACGCCCGCGGATGCCGCGCACAATGCGAATCAGGTCGGGGTTATTGCCGCGTGGTGGCATGAAATCGACCACCGTAGCACTACCGCCTTTGGTTTCGAAGGTCGTCTCGAGGACCAGGGTGTTCTCAACGTAGCGGCGGGTGGAGCGCGCTTCGCCCTTCGCAGCGATTGACCAATGTCCGTCTTCGGTGGTTCCCAGCAGAGCGCTGAAGCAGGCGGGAGAAGCAAAGTTTGGCCAGCAAAGCCAGTCAACCGAGCCGTGCCGGCTGACCAGCGCGGCGGTTTCACAGTCCCCGATTAAGGCGTAATCCTCGATGAGAGAAGGCACCGTGGTTAGATTCAATTGTTAGCTTGATGGCTGCCCGAACCGCTATTCGTAGCGCAAGGCTTCGACGGGATCCAGTCGGGACGCCTTCACCGCGGGATACATACCAAAAAACAGCCCTACGCTCATGGACATCAGCACAGCGCTGACGATAGCCCATACGGGCACCGATGTCGGCATCGACGGAAACACCAGGGGAAGAACCGCAGCCGCCGCTATGCCCACCAGAACTCCGGCAAGGCCGCCCAGGCCGGTTAACACCACCGCCTCGACCAGGAACTGACGAACCACATCGCCGCGCCGTGCGCCGATGGCCTTGCGCACGCCGATCTCATGGGTCCGTTCGGTCACCGACATCAGCATGATGTTCATCACGCCGACACCGCCGACCAGCAAGCCGATGGAGCTGACGACGATGGTCATCAGCGCGACCGTGCTCATGATCTGCCGGAAGTTGTCGGCCATTGCCGCAGCTGTGGTGATGCCGAAATTATCGGGCTTGTCGAAGGGCACGTTGCGGCGCCGGCGCAGCAGGCCGCGAATCTCGTCCTCGGCCGCGTCCTTATAGCCCGAGTAGGCCTCGGCGCCAATGAAATGCTCGTCGTGCGCGGGATAGTGCTTCCGGTAAGAGTTGTACGGTACCTTGACGGTGCGATCGGCAGTTTCGTCTTTGAATAACTGCCCTTTGCGCTTTTCGAGCACGCCAATGACCTTCCACGGCACCCCGTCAACGATGATCGTCTTGCCGAGCCCGTCGTGAGCAGGGAAGAAGTTCTTGTCGATCTCGTAGCCGATGACCGCAACATCTTCGCGGTGCTCGTCTTCAAAATCGGTGAAGAAGCGTCCTTGGGTTACACGCGCGTTGTAGACGTCCTGGTAGGCTGCGTTTGTTCCAGTGTAGTCAAGGTCCGTGATCTCGTGGGTGCCGTAGCGCGCCACGCGCGGCGTCGGGCGCTCGTCGGGATTGTTGCGCGGCATGACTTCGACGGTCACATTCTTCACGTGGGGACACTCGGCCAGGATCGCTTTGGCGTCGTCCAGGGTCAGCGGCTTGCGGTTGCGCTCCTCGGCGCTCATACGCCCGGCGCGGATGCTGAAATCGAAGCGGAAGATGAAGAGCGTGTTCGTGCCGTAGTCTTCCAGGAAGCCCTGAATGTCGCGGCTTAGACCTACAAGAATGGAGGCGACGAAGATCATGGCGGCGACGCCAATCACTACGCCCAGCACGGTCAGGAACGACCGCGTCTTGTGGTCGCGAACCGACTCAAACGCCATCTTCGAATTTTCGCCAAAGTGCATCCGCATAATGCAGTTGTCAGTTGCCAGTGGTCAGTGGCCAGTAATCAAATCGCCGGGAGTCAGTGTCCAGGATCGCAAGTCGCGATGACCGAGGGTCAAACTGGCCACTGACCACTAGCAACTAATTTTCAAACCTCAACGCCTCAATCGGGTCGAGCTTCGCAGCTTTCCGCGCCGGATAGACACCGAAGAACATACCCACCGCCGACGAGATTCCGATCGCCAGTATCACCGCCGTGATCGGCACCGCCATCGGCACCGGTGTCGTGCTGCGCACGATCACCGCCAATATCCATGCAATCAGCACACCGATCGCGCCGCCCACCATCGCCATCACCGTCGACTCCACCATGAACTGCAGCAGGATGTCGCGCCTCTTGGCGCCCAGCGATTTGCGAATGCCAATCTCGCGCGTGCGCTCGGTCACCGACGCCAGCATTACGTTCATGATCACCACGCCGCCGATCACCAGGAAGATAGAAACCAGTCCCACCATGCCCGAGGCCAGCGTACCGGTAAGGTTCTGCCACAAGCCCATGAGGCTGTCGCTGGCGAGGATTCCGAAGTTGTCCTCGTCGTTGGGCGCAAGATGGCGGCGTGCGCGCATCAGCGCACGAGCCTCTTCCTTGGTGCGGTCCAGCCACTCCGGCCCGCGTGTTTGCACGTTGATGTGCAGGCTGGTGTTGTGCCCGTAAATCTTCAGCCAGGTTTGAATCGGAATATAAACAAAATTGTCCTGGGACTGGCCCAGGGTGTTGCCGATTCGCTTGGCCACTCCGACGACCTGGAACTCCTGTCCATCGACCGTCAGGATCTTGCCAATCGGGTCGGTGTTGGCGAAAAGCTTGTCGGCTACATCCGCGCCGATCATGCAGACCATGTCGCGGTGTTCGTTGTCGATGTCGGTGATGTAGCGGCCGGTAGCGACCTCTTCCACGTCCATCTCGCCAATGTTGGAGGTGACACCGCGCAGGTCAACGTCTTCCAGATTCTGCTGGTCGGAGCGGATATTCACCGTGCGGCGGACCTCGGCGCCCACGCCCTTCGGCAGCTTCAAATTCTCGCGCAGCGATTCGTAGTCGTCCCAGCTAATGTCGCGATTGCGTCGAGTCGCCGTCAGCAATTCCTTGGTGTCGCTGATGATGGGGAACTTCATCACCAGGAAAACGTTGGAGCCAAGATTGGCGACGCGGCTGGCAAAGTATTCGTTGACGCCGCTGATTAGCGCTACGACCAGAATCAGGGTAGAAACCGAAAGGATGACGCCCAGCAGCATCAGAAACGAGCGCAGTTTGTGGGCACGCATGGTCTGCAACGCGATGAGAGCCGGTTCGCGCAGGACGTGTCCGCGCGGCAACCGCCGTTGTGGAGTAGAAGAAACCATGCTGAGAATGCCGGAGAACCCCGCCTCCATTGTACGCAGCTGGGCAGAATTCTCCGAGTTGTAATACGAAACCCCACAGGGAAAAGTTGCAATCGATTCAGGGTAAGACGCCCGTAAAACGGGTTGATTACTGGGCTGCGACGTGCCCGATGCGCGAGGTCGTCAGCTCCATCGGCTCCAGCTTCTTGCCATTCTTACTGAAGCGCGGCAGGTCGACCATCCCCCACTTATTCAGCTTGAACTGGACCGAAGTCCCCAGCACCCCGAAGCCGTACTTCACGCTACGCCGGAAGTTGATGGACGACGCCTCTTCGAAGTACTTGGTGGGGCAGGAAACTTCGCCGATGCGGAAGCCGAAGTGTACGCACTGCGCCAGCATCTGATTGTCGAAGACGAAGTCGGGAGAGTTTTCCATCAGCGGCAGCGTGGTCAGCACCTTGCTGCTGAAGGCACGATAGCCG
>DATHQX010000117.1:0-28552 GCA_035482295.1 Verrucomicrobiia bacterium | reverse complement strand
CGACCGGCCGTTTGGCGGCGGCGAAGGCATGGTGCTGAAACCGGAGCCGATCTTCGAATGCCTGGAGTCGCTGAAAGTTGCGCCGCGCCAAGAGCGGGTGCCTGAAAATGGGCGTGAGTCGGTGGTGCTGTTGTCGCCGCAAGGACAGATGTTTACGCAGGCGGTCGCGCAGGAGATGATGAGCCGCGAGCGCGTCATCCTGATCTGCGGGCGCTATGAAGGCGTGGATGAACGCGTGAGCGAGCATCTCGCCGATCGCGAGATTTCGGTCGGCGACTTCGTATTGAGCGGCGGGGAACTGGGTGCGGCGATCATCGTGGATACGATGGCACGGCTGGTTCCAGGAGCGCTGGGCAACGCGGCGTCGTCGCAGCAGGAGTCGTTTACCGCGACGGTTGCCGAGCGGGCGCGACTGGAGGGTGAGCCACCGAGCTCGACTTGCGGCTCGGGTGGATTGCTGGACTATCCGCATTACACGCGTCCGGCGGAGTTTCGCGGGATGCCGGTTCCCGAGGTGCTGGTGAATGGGAACCACGATGAGATCAGGAAGTGGCGCCGCCGTTGTGCGTTGCGCAAGACGTTGCGGAATCGTCCTGATTTGTTGCGGGCAGCGCAGTTGAGCGATGAAGATCGCCAGCTGGTGGCGGAGCTTGAACGGGACAAGGAGTAGCCTCCCGCCCTAGCCCAGAAGGAGGGCTAGAACGGGGCACCCAATATGAGCTCTTAGCGTTTAGCCTTTAGCTCTTGGAGTCATGGCGTTGACTTTGCCAAGAGCTAAAAGCTAATGGCTAACAGCCAAAATATTTGCCGCCGTGAGGCGTGCTATACGGAAGGAAATCAAAATGTCGAATTCTCAAATTATTGACCGGCTACTCGCCAAGACGCGGCGCACGGATCTCCCCAACTTCCAGCCCGGCGACACCGTTCGCGTGCAGGTGAAAATCAAGGAAGGCGATAAGGAGCGTCTGCAGGCGTTCGAAGGCGTGGTCATCGCCAAGAGCAAGGGCGCGCAGCCCAGCTTCACCGTCCGCAAGATGAGCTTCGGCCAGGGTGTTGAGCGTATCTTCCCGACGAACTCGAAGGTCATCGATAAGATCGACGTGCTGCGTTCGGCCCACGTGCGTCGCGCCAAGCTGTATTATCTGCGTGCTCTGCGCGGTAAGGCTGCTCGTCTGCGCGAAGTCGACACCACGCGCGGGTAACGCCGGCCATTCATTTCTGACGAAGGACCCCACCCAGGCATTTGCTTGGGTGGAACGTTCGTTCATGAGTCAGCGCGTCACCTTCGGTCGCACAAACTTAAGCGCCGTGTGCGTGGCCGAGAGGCTCACCACCTTCACGTCGAATAAGCCAGCCGCTCTTCCCGCCTCCAGTACGTGCGCCTCTTTGATCTCCTTACCCCCCTTGGGATAGACAATCCACAACGCACCCTTTGCGCTCAGAGAATCTTTCAGCTTAGCTACGCGACCCAGCTCAGCGATCGCGGAGGCGCCGAGAAAAATCAGATCGGAATCTTTCAGCGGCTTCGAGTCTGAGAATTTCTTTGCGGACTGGCGCAAATCGCGAAGGAAATCCGGATGCTCCGTCGCGATTGCCGAGATCACGAGACCCGGCTTCACACCCAGCTTCTCCGCGGTGCTCTTGGGATGGAGGATTTTGTGGGCCCACTTGTCAGCCTGCTCTCCGAGTTCGAAGACCGCCGTGCCTTCGGACCACTGAAGATGCAGTTCACCATTGCGTGACGTTACGGATTTGAGGGATGCCAGCGAAATTTTCAGACGGAGGTCACCGCGGAAGATGATCTCGCTGCTTTCTAATAGTGCCTTACCTTCGGTCGTCTTGTTGCCCGTGCGAACGGAACAACGAATCTCATTGCCCATAGTTCTTCCGTGAGCGCCAAGAATGAGGCAGAAACCGACAGTCGTCAACTATTTGCGCTGATACATAAAGACAAACCCCGCTTTGAAAGCGGGGCTCTTATCGCGACGCTGCGCATCGCATGGGGTTCGATTTTTGCCTGTTGAAGCTAGGCTCTTGCCGCCAGCTCCATGATTCCGATGGCGAGGGCAATCCAAAGCGCAAACGCCGCCGTATTCAGGGTGACGCGGATTGCCGGGTTGTCGATCAGCCAGTTGTATTTCGCGTCCATAAAGCTCTCCTTGTTGTGGCCGCTGACCAGCCGTCGCCTCATGCGCCGACTGAGAACTCCGGGTTTGCGCCGGATGTACTTCGTGGCCCCACTTCAGCTTCTGTAGCTATATACGGGCGAGGCAGGGAAAGGTTCCGTCAATAGATTGTGAATGTGGGGCAGGGGACAGATAGACGGCGCAAGCTGCAAATTCAGCTATTTTCGGTACCTCAGCCCGCGCGCAGTGCGTCCTGCTCTTCCGGAGCCGCCGGGGCCTCGACGTGGCCGGGCAAGACTTCTCGCAGCGCCCATTCAATACGTTCTACGGAGCTGCGAATCATCTCGACGGACTCGTTACTCTTTTGAGTGGCAGTGGCGTAAGTGATCACCTGCAGAGAATTGCGGATGTGGTGATTCATTTCGGCGATGGTGCGCAGGCGTTCGCGCATCACGTTGCGGCGCAGGCGTTCGTTGTCGGTCAGGCTGTAAAAGAGGAAGCCGGCCACGATTCCGGTCAACAGGTTGGAGGTCAGCAGTATGTCGTTGCGGGTGACGCCATCGCGCGCCAGCAGGCGGTCAAAGCCGAAGCCCACGAGCCACACCATCAGCACGACCAGCAGGCAGATGAAGATTAACCTCGCTCTCGAGTCTCTGCTCAGATCCATATAGACCTCACTCCGCCCCTGCGCTGCCGGTCCCTGAAGTTTCAGACGTTTGTAGCATCATTTCGTCTTTGTGAAAATGTTGTAGAACTGCATTCAGTTGCGCGCGATTTAAGACCGATGCCAGCGCCGCCGCGTCGGCGTCCTTTACTGCCTGCAGACTGCCAAAATGCTGCAACAACCGCCGGGTGGTGCGTTCGCCGATTCCCGGAATCTCCAGCAGTTCGGTCTTGCGATCACGAATCTGCCGGCGCTTGCGATGGAAGGTCACGGCGAAGCGGTGAGCCTCGTCTCGAATAAGCTGCACCAGGTGCAGCACAGGGGAATGCCGGTCAAGAATCAACGGCTCATCCTCCTGACCCTGGATATAGATGATCTCTTCCCGCTTGGCGATGGAGGCTAACGGTTGATTTACGATACCCAGCGTTTCCAGGGCCTCTGCCGCTGCGTGTAATTGCCCGATTCCGCCATCGATTAATACGACGCTCGGCATCTTCTGTTGTTCACGCTGAATGCGCCCGTAGCGTCGCGTGACCACTTCGCGCATCGAGGCAAAATCGTCGACGCCTTCCACCGTTTTGATGATGAACTTGCGGTAGTCGGACTTCTTCATCTTGCCGTCTTCCCACACCACCATCGAGGCGACGGTTTCGGCGCCCTGGATGTGCGAGATGTCAAAGCACTCGATGCGGCGCGGTAATTCGGGCAGCATTAGCGCGTCCTGCAACGTTTCCTGGATGACCTTGGTGGCCGGCTTCATCACGCGGAAACGCTGATCGAAAGCCTGCTTCGCGTTCTGACCAACAAGGTCCACCAGCGAGCGCTTCTCCCCGCGCTGCGGAACGTGAATCTGCACGCGCCGCTTTTGACCTTCGGAGAGCAGTTCTTCCAGCAGCGTTCGGTCTTCGAAGTCCACCGGCACATAGATTGTGTGCGGCACATATTGCTGGTCGAGATAAACCTGCTTCAGAAGCGACGAGAAGAATTCTCCCGGCTCGAAGCTGTTGCCGACCATTTCACTGTTTTCCGGAGTCCCCGGCAGGTCCGGTAGTTGGACCTGTTGGGGTGGCAGGTCCTCCCAGAAGAATTCGCGTTTGTCGACGATCTTGCCGCCGCGCATGTGGAAAAGATTCACGGCCAGCATTTCGTTCTCGTAGTGATAACCGAAAACGTCAGCGTCGTCCCCTTCGACGGCGGCGATGCGCTGTTTCTGCTCCAGCAACTCGACGGTCGAGATCAGATCGCGATATTTGGCAGCGAGCTCGAACTGTTCGCGTTCGGCGGCGGTCATCATTCGTTGCTGCAATGATCGCGACAGATCGGCGGTGCGGCCTTCGAGGAAGAGCTTCACATCATGCACGGCCTCGCTATAACGCTCCGGAGTTGTAAGGCCCTCGACGCACGGGCCCAGACAGCGTCCGATGTAGTACTGCAAGCACGGCCGCGGATAATACCGGTTCAGATCAAGCTTGCACGACGGAATCAGGAAGTGCCGGTGAATCAGATCGACTAGCCGGTACGCGAGGCTGGTAGGGAAGTACGGGCCGAAATAGAGCGATCCGTCTTTGCGGAGCCGCCGCGTGGGGAAAACTCGCGGATAACGCTCGCCGATGGTCAGCTTGATGTATGGGTACGTTTTGTCATCGCGCAGAAGGATGTTGTAGCGGGGCTTCTTCTGCTTGATGAGGTTGTTTTCAAGCGCGAGGGCTTCTTTCTCGTTATCGACGACGACGTAATCGATGTCGACGGCATCGCGCAGCAGAGATCCAGTCTTGGCGTTGACCGCAGCGCCTTCCAGAAAATATGAGCGCACCCGCGAGCGCAGGTTCTTGGCCTTGCCCACATAGATGATCTGGCCGTCGGCGTTCTTGTAGAGATACACGCCAGGCGAGGTCGGCAAGGTGCGAATTTTCTGGTGAAGGTCCATTAGTTTAATGAGAGTTGATGATCGCGAGCGGTCTGCCGGGGAGAATCAGAAGCTGCAACATCTTGAGAGTAAACCCACTTGGTAAAAATTCTACTCCCCACGTCAGGATTATCCGACGTACCGTTGTGGTGATTGGGGCAAATATGAGGCGAGTGCCTCAACTGACTGAAAACACTAGCTCAGGCAATTGACAGCCATCGAACGGCGGTTGGCAGCCGGGTTGCTCCTCCCAAGGCAGGCCGGAACGGCTGATCGCACGCCGAGGCCGAGAGTTGGCAAGGAGCCATTTCCAGATGAACCGATATTCCGTACTCGCAGTGCTGGTGGCCGGCAGCCTGCCTTTCACCGTAGGCTGCGCCACCAAGAAATACGTCACAAACCAGACCACGCCGATCATCAACAACGTTAATGAATTAGATGATCAGACAGCGAAAAATACTCACGACATTCGCGACGTCGATGCGCGCGCGCAGCAGGGCATCTCGCAGGTAAACTCGAAGGCCGACGCTGCCGACCAGAAGGCGCTGGCTGCGGGTCAGAGCGCCGATCAGGCGAATCAGAACGCGACGCAGGCTTCGAATCGCGTGACCAGCCTGGCGGGCACGGTCGAGAATCTCGACAACTACAAGTCAGTGTCGGAGACGACGATTCTCTTCGCTTTCGACAAAGCCCAGCTCACCCGCAAAGACAAGCAGACGCTCGACGATTTCGCCGCGCAACTGAACAGCCAGAAGCACTACATCGTGCAGGTTGAAGGCTACACGGATTCGACCGGACCGGCTGACTACAACTACCAGTTGAGCCAGCGCCGCGCCGATGCCGTGATTCAGTACCTGGCGCAGAAGTACAGCGTTCCGGCGCACAAGATTTTCCTGATCGGGTTGGGTAAGGACAATCCGGTGGCGCAGAACACCAGCGCTTCAGGCCGTGCCAAGAATCGCCGCGTGGATGTGCGACTGATGGCGAACAGCCTGACCGAATCCGCGCAGGCCGCGCCTACGACGCAATCACAGCAGGTGCAGCAGCAGTAGGTTCTACAAGCTCTCCTCAGCCCGGAGCCAATGGCCAGAACAGGGCCATCGGAAAGAAGGCCGTTCACGACCCCGTGAGCGGCCTTCTTTATTGCCCATCTCACACCGTGAGTCGCTGGCCCTGCTCTATCATCCAAGCAGAAATCACATGGCCTCCCGACTTCAGCGCTTCATGCTGCGCGCCATCAACGTCTGGCCGCCGTTTCTGGCTGCCGGCATTCATGTGAAATGGGGCGCAGATTATCGTTCGGCCGAGGTCGAGATGAGGCTTCGCTTCTGGAACCGTAACTACGTGGGCACGCACTACGGTGGTTCACTTTACTCGATGACTGACCCTTTTTACATGCTCATGCTGATGGAGAATCTGGGTCGGGAATACATTGTGTGGGATAAGGCCGCGTCGATTCGCTTCCGCAAGCCGGGAAAGGGGACGGTCCGGGCGCAATTCAGGCTGAGCCAGGAACAACTCGACGACATCCGAAACAAGCTGGCGACGCAGGAAAAGTACGAGCCGACATTTCCGGTTGAGGTACGAGATGAAGCGGGCCAGCTGATCGCCGAGGTCGAGAAGGTGATTCACATCCGGCGCAAGCCCGCTTCGTGAGCCCCTCTGGCACAGTCGCCCAGTCAAGAGGCTAAATGATTGTGAGCGGCTTCTCGTCAGCGTTTACCGAGCTTTCCGCACCAGGCTCTTCAAGCCGTACCCGCAGAATTTCCTCTCGCTCGCCATCGAAGTCCTGCCGCAAGTGCAAACTCAGGCCGTCTGGACGTTGCGCCACTCCGAGGGTGACGAGGAACTTGGCGAGCGCCAGGATACCTTGCTTGTTTGCCACGATGTTGGGAATTCCGTCGACTATCTCAAAGCGAAGCTGCTCGTTGGATCGATCGGAATACTCGAAGACAACTTGCTTTCTGCGTGCCAGCTTCTCTACTTCGAACTGGAACGCCTGTCCAATGCTTACCTCGCCGTTGCTCACTGAGACCTCCGGTAAACTCCGTCGCAATTTCCGCACCATAGCTGCTGGTCAGGCCTGTGAAATTCGTAGCTCTTGGTAACCAGAATCAGTGCACGAATTGCGTCCAGAAGAAGACGAGGTTGGCGACGATCATTCCGGCGATCGCACCGCCGAGCCAGAAATTTTCGGAAGTGGTGTTCCTGCGGCCAGTCAGACGAGGGTTATTGCCCAACAATACGATAAAAATCAGTACCGGCACAACCAGAAAACCGGCAAAAACCTGTGACCAGTACAGTACCGTTACCGTGTTGATATTACTGAAGTCGATGAGGGTGGCGATAAGCACCGAGGCAGAGATCAGCACGTAAAACCTGCGCGCCTCCCACGCAGGTATGGTCAGGCCCGCCTTCCAGTCGGCAGCCTCGGCGATGCTGAAGCACATCGAGGCCACCAGGATGGGCAGCGCGATCAGGCCGGAACCGATAATGCCGAGCGAGAAGATGACCGGAGCCAGCGCCCCAAGCGGGCCCAGCGCTTGAGCGGCGTCGAGCGTCGACATGTGCGAGGGATCGGCAACATGAAGCGAAGACGCCGCGATGATCACCGATAAAGAAATAATGGCGGCAACCAGAGTTCCGGCTTTGCTCTCGCCGGCATGAAGGCCGCCGCCGGTTTCCTTGACGTCGCGACGAGAGCTGGTCTGCCAGACCAGGACGTCAGGCGTCAGCAGCGAACCGAAGACCGCGATGATGCCGATTACGTAAGCCGAATTCAGGGTGAAGTGCGGCAGGAAGATGCCTTTCAGAAGGCCAGTCCACGACTTAACCGCAAGCACTGCTGCCACCAGGTAGGCTGCCTGAAAGAGGGCGAAACCGATGAGTGCGCGGCTTGACTTGCGATAGTCGCCAACGACCAGGAGATACCAGACTGCGAAAGCGACGATCGGCAGGAAGAAGATGCGGTGCTGTTGCAGGATGAGCGAAAAGGCATCGCTTACGGCGATCAGGTCGGCGATGATCATGGTCATGTTGACCGAGATCATGGCGACCGCCATCCCCCATCCGGCCGTTCTGCCATAGCTCCGGCGGATGAGCTCCACCAGGCCGCGTCCGCCGTGATGTCCGATGCGTGCCGCTACATTGAACACAGCCCACAACACCGGCACTGCCAGCAACACAACCCATCCGATGGAGTAGCCGAACGAAGCGCCGGCCACGGTAGCGGTCAGAACGGCAGCGGGATCAAGGTCGGCGGCGCCGGCAACGATTCCGGGGGTGAGCTTTCGCAGACGCGCAACGATGCCAGACGGCTCGGAGTCGTCAAGTTGCAGCTGCGGATCATCTTCGCTCAGGGCGCGAAGCGAATACAAAAGGGGCCTCGAAATTTGGAATCATGCCAGTGGATTCAGAAAGCTACTCTCAAAAAGAGGCGAGCTGCTGCTCGAAGGTTGCCACGACTAGCGATTTAGTATGCCTAGTCGAGTCGCGTCGAACGATGGCGGGTTACCTTACAATATGGGTGTGAAGTTCCGTTACCTACTACTCGCCGTAGTATGCCTAGTATTGTCCGGAATTGCTCTCGCGCAGGACTCTACGCCGCAGGATTCCACGCCGCAGGATGCCCCACCGGCGCCGGTCGAGAAGTTGCCAACCGATAAGAATGCTCCGCCTCCCAAAAACAACGCCGCTTCGCCGCCGCGCTCCGATAACGTCCCCGCGGGAGAGAGCTCCAGTGCCCAGACCCGCATCGATGTATCGCCGCCCAAGGGCGATGAGAAGGCGCATCCGGAGTCGGGCCTGGATTCGGACGTCAACGAATTCACGCCCTACAATCCGATGAAGGCGCTGAAAGACGTCGAGGTCGGCGACTATTACTACAAGCAGGAGAACTACAAGGCGGCCATCAGCCGATATCGCGAGGCGCTGGAGGTCAAGCCCCACGACGCGGAGGCGACCTACAAGCTGGCCCAGGTGCTTCAGAAAACCAACGACTACGCCGGCGCGAAAGAGAACTATCAGGAATATCTAAAGATGCTGCCGAATGGTCCGTACGCCAAGAAGGCGAAAGAAGCGCTGGAGAAGATGAAGAAGCAGGGGCTAGGGGCCGGGGGCTAGGGATCAGAGGTGGTTTCTGGTTGTGAGAGCGGTCTTTGAATTCGAACTTGAAATGGAATCGGAGTTCTACGCAACGATCGCGACTTACTAACTCCTAGCCCCTAATCCCTCATTATTTCTTCTTCACAATGATTGAATGCCGCAGGGGAACGATCGCTCCCTTAGTCGGGTCGGCGTTTTGTGCGCGGGTCATCACTTCGTTGCGCACGTAGTGAACGAACTCGCTCATCTGGCGCTGCATTTCTTCCATCCGTTCGCGCATCTGCAAAATGATCGCAATACCCGAGATGTTTACGCCCAGATCGCGCGCCAGCGACAGAATGAGTTCGAGCCGCTCGAGATCTCCGTCGGTGTAGAGGCGAGTGTTGCCCTCGGTGCGCGATGGCTTCAGCAACCCTTCGCGCTCATACAGTCGCAGCGTCTGCGGATGAATGCCGTACATCTCAGCCACCGAGCTGATCATGTACGCGCCTTGTTTCTTACGTTTTCCCATAAGATTCCCGTTTCATGCTGTAAACCAGATGCGGCAGCTCTGCGTAGATTACTTGCCGGTCTATCCGCATTCCGTTACGCTCCGCAACTCGACGCGATGGTGTGTTCTCCGGCCTGATCAGTGAAATCACCTCGTCGGCTTCGAGTTTGCTGAAGGCATAACTCATACAAGCGTTGGCAGCTTCTGTTGCGTAACCGTGGCCCCAATAGCTGCGCTGAAGGTGATAACCAACCTCCAGCATAGGCACGCCCTCAACTATCTGGTGACTGAGACCACAATCGCCAATCATTTCACCGCTGCTCTTGAGGACAATTGCCCAGAGTCCGAAGCCCAGGTTTTCGTAGCGCCCGATATTTCGCTCAATCCACTCAACGGCATCCTCTCGCGTGAAACTGCGCGGATAATACTGCATCGCCACCGGATCGCCGAGGATAACGAACATCGCGTCGACATCTGCAAGCGTCAGGTGCCGCAACGTAAGCCGCGGCGTCTCGATCACTACACCTGCTTCCACAACTCTTCCCGCGGATCCTCCGGATTCAGCTTTGCCAGCTCGCGAAGAATTTCTTTCGAGCGTTCGTCGCTGACCTTCGGCGTTACCGCCTGGATCTCGACAATCTCGTCACCGCGCTGTCCTTCTTTCACTGCCGAGGGCACACCTTTCTCCCGCAGGCGCAACTTCTGCCCGCTCTGGGTGCCGGGAGGGATACGCAGCAGCGCGCGTCCGTCGATGGTCGGCACTTCGACTTTTGCGCCCATCGCGGCTTCGGTCAGCGTGACCGGAACCTTCAGATGAATGTCGTCGCCCTCACGCTTGAAGACCGGATGCTCGCCGATGCGCACGATGATGTACAGATCGCCGGCCGGACCTCCCATGGTTCCGGCATTGCCGCGGCCTTGCAGGCGGATGCGTTGTCCATCGCGCGTGCCCGCCTTGATGCGAACTTTCAATTGCTCGCTTCGCTGCACACGGCCTTCGCCATGGCACACCGGGCAGACGATGCGGTTCTTCCCGGTGCCGCCGCAGCGCGGGCAGGGAATATTGAATTTCATGCTGCCGCTCTTCTGCGTGATCTGGCCTTTACCGTGGCATTCGGGACACTGGCCCGGACTCTCGATGTAGCCCTCGCCGTGACAGTTTGAGCAGACTTCCATGCGCGGAATGGTCAGCTGCATCTCGGCGCCTTTGATGGCGTCCCAGAAGCTGACGTTGACCTGGTATTCCAGGTCGGTACCGCGTTCGGAGCGCTGCATTGGTTCGCCGCGTCCGGCGCCACCGAAAATATTGGAGAAAATGTCGCGAAAGCCGCCACCGCCCGCACGACGTCCGGCTGCACCTGCGCCTTCGGCAAAATCGTTGAAGTCGAAGCCGCTGAAATCGAATGGCACTTCCTGCGTGGTGGTGTGCGTGCCGCCCGCGCCACCTGGACCCGCATTGCCGAACCCTCCGGCGCCGAATCCTCCGCCACGCGCGTAAGCTTCGGCCGCGGCAGGATCGATGTTGTCGGAGTAGAAGCCGAGCTGGTCGTAGATCTTGCGCTTCTTGGGATCGCTAAGGACGTCGTTGGCCTCGGAGATCTGCTTGAACTTCTCTTCGGCAGACTTGTCTCCGGGGTTCACATCGGGATGGTATTTGCGCGCAAGTTTGCGGAACGCCTTGCGAATGTCGTCCGCCGACGCCGTCTTCTTCACCCCGAGCAAGCCGTAATAATCTTTATCTTTGTTGGTGGTTGTGGCCATGTCTTAGCTGTCGGCCGTGAGCCGACTCTATATTGTTTCGCCTGCATGCGAGCAGGGAAGTGTCAGTTGATGCTCGCCTGACTGTCGTCGCCGATCGGGATCACCATGTTCGGGATGAAGCCGATATCGTCATCGGTGATCACCGGGATCGCCTTCATGCGGCCTCCGATGCCGGAGGTCACCAGGTACCAGCGACCCTTGTCGCTATCGAAATGCAACATGTACGACTGATTGTGAACGTCGAATCTCAAGTTACCTTCTAACTGGGGAGTTCTCGTTGTTTGTTTCGCGGGCTGAAGCCCGCTGTGCCATCTGCCGTCCCCAAAGCGACTCGGGCCTAAACACGCCGCCAACCCAGCGCTGCGCGCCGAAATCGGGCGCTCCGTGCCGGGCTATCATGTCGCCGTCCCGCTTCGCCGGACTCGGTTCTGCGTGGTGCCAGCACCGATGCCAAGAACCTACTTTCAAACCACCTCAGCCGAGCTTAAGCCGCCGACCCGTAGTTTCCGATTCGCGTCCTGTTGTGAGCAGGGGCGCTTACGCGCCCCCGCCTGTTTCGCCAGTTGCTAGTGACCGATCCTTCGACTCGCAGCAACAACGGCTGCTCGCTCAGGACGACGCCCGCTGGGCTCAGACGCCCAGCGAAACGGTGTCACTTCTTCTCATCCACGTCGACGTACTCGGCGTCGATGACGCCTTCGTCTTTCTTCGGCTCGGCGCCACCCGTGGCTTGTCCGTCTCCACCCGGAGCCGGACCGCCCTGCGGCGGAGTCTGCGCTTTGTACATGGCCTCGGCCAGTTTGTGCGAAGCCGAAGTCAGGGTCTCGCGAGCCTTGTTCATGGCCGCCGCGTCGGTGCCTTCCAGCGCTTTCTTGGCGTCCGCAAGAGCGTTCTCAACATCCGACCGTTCCTGGCCGGAAATCTTGTCGCCGTGCTCGCGCAGCATCTTCTCGATGCTGTAGACCATGCCGTCAAGCTGGTTACGCGCCTCGACTTCGTCGCGCTTGGCCTTGTCCTCGGAAGCGTGCGCATCAGCATCCTTCGCCATCCGCTCGACCTCTTCTTTGCTCAGACCTGAAGACGACGTGATCGTGATCTTCTGGTCCTTGCCCGTGGCCATGTCCTTCGCGTTGACGTTCAGGATGCCGTTGGCATCGATATCGAACGTCACCTCAATCTGCGGCACGCCACGCGGAGCCGGGGGAAGTCCGGTCAGGTGGAACTTGCCCAGGGTGCGGTTGTCGCGCGCCATCGGGCGTTCGCCCTGCATGACGTGAACTTCAACCGACGTCTGGTTGTCGGCCGCAGTCGAGAACATTTCCGACTTCTTGGTCGGGATGGTCGTGTTGCGCGGAATCATCTGCGTCGCCACACCGCCCATGGTTTCGATGGACAGCGTCAGAGGCGTCACGTCGAGCAGCAGCAGGTCTTTCACCTCGCCGCCCAGCACGCCACCCTGAATGGCAGCGCCGATCGCGACCACTTCATCAGGATTCACGCCCTTGTGGGGCTCCTTGCCGAAGATCTCTTTCACCAGCTGCTGTATGCGAGGCATACGCGTCTGGCCGCCGACCAGGACCACTTCGTTGATCTTGTCGGGCGAGATGCCGGCGTCCTTGATCGCAGCCTTACAGGGGCCGATGGAGCGATCGATGATGTCTTTCACCATCTCTTCCAGCTTGCCGCGGGTCAGCGTCTTGACCAAGTGCTTCGGACCGCTCGCATCCGCCGTGATGAACGGTAGATTGATTTCGGTCTGCATCGTGGTGGAGAGCTCGATCTTGGCACGCTCAGCCGCGTCACGCAGACGCTGCAAGGCCATTTCGTTGCCCTTGTCGCGCAGGTTGAGGCCTTCGTCCTTCTTGAACTCATCGATGAGCCAGTCCACGATGCGCTGGTCGATGTTGTCACCGCCCAGGTGGGTGTCGCCGTTGGTGGACTTCACCTCGATAACGCCTTCGCCGACTTCCAGGATCGAGATATCGAAGGTACCGCCGCCGAAGTCGTATACGGCGATGGTTTCGTCCTTCTTCTTGTCGAGTCCGTAGGCCAGCGCGGCCGCGGTCGGCTCGTTGATAATGCGCTTGACGGTCAGACCTGCGATCTGGCCGGCGTCCTTGGTCGCCTGGCGCTGCGCGTCGTTAAAGTACGCGGGAACCGTGATGACGGCTTCGGTGACCGTCTCGCCAAGGTAGTCCTCGGCTGCCTTCTTCAGCTTCTGAAGAATCATGGCCGAGACCTGTGGCGGGGTGTATTCCTTCCCCTGCGCCAACACGGCGACGTGATCGCCGGACTGAACGACCTTGTACGGCACCATCTTCATCTCTTCATTGACCTCGTCGTAGCGACGGCCCATGAAGCGCTTGATGGAATAAATCGTGTTTTCGGGGTTGGTGATGGCCTGCCGCTTGGCGACCTGGCCTACCAGTCTTTCCCCGTTCTTGGTAAATCCGACAACCGACGGGGTAGTCCGCCCGCCTTCTTCATTGGGGATGACTTTGGGCTCGCCGCCTTCCATAACGGCGACCACGGAGTTGGTCGTGCCCAAGTCAATTCCGATAATCTTTCCCATACAGCCACCCTCCTTAGGGGTTTTTAGATCTTGTAAGTTGCTGAAAATATGGTATTAAATCAGCAACTAAAGTCCTTATAGCAAAGCTACTATAGAACTTGAGTGTCTCGTTGTCAATGTTTAGATGTGATGATCGGGCATGAGGTTGCAAGGAAAAGAGTTGGCAGAAAAACATCGCACCCCAGGCCCACAGAGGGCTGGACACCCGAACCCCCGAATTTGGTTGATCGAGGCTACCGCTGTTCGAGAACAACCTTGCCGGTCTCGATGCGTGCGGTTTGGATGCGAAGGGGCATCTTGAAGGTGCTGGTCATGCCGACGTTGGGGTAGCGGGGCGTCAGATAGCGCTGGACGAAGAACTCCAGCGCCCACTCCGGTACGGCGACGTTATCCAGCTCGACCGTCTGGGTCTTGATGGTCGCGATACCGTTTACGCCCGCCGCCTCGGCGACCACGTGAATGTCGTGGCTGCCGCTGAACAGGTTGTAGAGCGGGTTATTCGGATTGCGGCCTTGCATGATCGGCTCGAAGTCAACATGGGCGTGGCCGTCGATGATTCCGGGACGCGAGGTGAGGTGGACCTGGCTGACGCCCTTGGGCAGTTTGACTCCTCCCTCGTTGAAGTAGGCGTTGACCTCAGCTTCGGTGAGCTCGACCGGCTTGGGATCCGGGTGTGTCTTGGCGGCATTGAGCTTCAGATAGACCAGCTTCTGCTGGATCGAGCGATAGTCGGCGTGGTTGGCGTTTGACTGCTGGTCGGCCATTGCCAGTCCCAGCAGCAGAGCAACAGGAATCAGCAGCACGCGCAAGGTCTTCATCGAAGGGCTGCCTCGGCTGCGGGTGCGGCTACCGACTCTACCGTCGGCTTGTCCAGCGTGCCCGAGATCACATACGATTTCCCGCCTGCCCGCTCCAGCTTGACCTTGATGCTGCCATCCGAAGCAGCGGTTCCGGCGACCGCATACTTGTTTCCGCCGGATTGAATCTGACCGTCGCTAAAGGTAAAGGTGCCATCCTGCAGAGCAACCTTGCCGGCAAAGCCGGAAAACGCCATGGGTGCGCCGTGACCTTCGAGAACAATGTGTTTCAGGGCGCCGTTGTTCCAGTGGAAGTCGGCCGTGCCGGTAGAGGAGCTCCAGAGCTTCGGGGCGCTCATGCCTGCCAACTGCAGGCTGTAGGTAGCGTCAACGTTGCCGGTAGCCCAGTTGTCGTGCATCAGCGAAGCCAGCTGTGACATGGAAATTCTGCTAACTACGCCATTCCCCATGAATCGCGGCGGCGAGATGGTGAAGTCAGCCAGCCAGGAGCCGTCCTGATGGCCGCCCAGAAGGTCTGCCTTCAGTTCGTGAATGCGCAGTTTGCCGAAGGAAAGCTCCAGGACACCATCGACATTGGTCGCGGTGATATCGCCCACATCGAAGCTCGGCATCAGGAAGCGTCCCTGAGCGTGGAGCTTGGACAGAACATCGTCATGGCGTTTGCTGATGGCGAGCAGGCGATACCAGGGCTGCCGGCTGAACTCCGGGTTGAAGAGATGATTGAGGCGAGCCAGCGAGGTGTCTTGTGCCCTGACGATGAAGCTCAGCACGCAGTTCTCGGGAGCGGTGCAGTGGATGGGGAAGGTCGCGGAGCCGTTAAACTGTCCACCCTTGCTGAAGGATGCAGAGAACGATGTCATATTGACCAGTTGACTCTGTAAGAGCACTGTGGCTGAGTCGACCACGAGAGGTTCGGAGACGCCCTGGAGCTCGGCGGTCGCAGTGCTGACCTGCAGCTTGCCGACGGGAGTGGGTTCGGCAAATCCCATCCAGGCTCCGGCAACCTGTACATCGACCCGGGCGGAGCCTTCCAGACCGATGCCGGGCGTACCCACGCCCAATGCCTGGGCGACGCTTAACAGGCGTCCCAGCTCGGCCTCGCCGCTCAGAGAGAGGCTATAGTTTTCCTCATCGGCCTCGCCGCTGCCCGTCGCCGGCGACGCAGCTCCCAGCGGAACGGGGAAGGGCTTCACGGTCAACTGGAAGCCGCTCTTTGCAACCGGCGGAGGCGTTCGCCTTGTTGAGCGCCTGCTCTTTGTGGTGGTGGACAAGTTGTTGCTGGGGACAGCAAACTGGATTTCACCGAGCGGCAGATCCTGTTTCAGCACGCTCGAGTGCAGGGTCAGGTCCGTCGTCTGGCCGCCACCCGACCACTGTGGGGCAGTACTGGGCGACTTGCGAACCGTGAAGGCGCCGCCAACTTCACCGCCGGCTGTCAGATCCGAGGGCAGATCTTTCTTGGCGTGCCGCGCGAAGGCCACCAGCCGGTCGGCAGGAATGTTTTCTCCCGAGATGTCGAGTTCGTAGCCTCCCGCTCCCCAGCTCTGCGCGTCCCCGCGGATACGCAGAAGGCCCGAGCCGATCGGCGACTCGCAGCGAAGATCGTAGAGGGAATCGCCCATCGAGGAATACGTGCCGGTGCAGTGCGTGCGCAGCCGGAAGGCCTCGCCGGTGGCGATATCGTAGCGGCGAAAATCGCTGACTTGCGCGTCCATCGTCAGGCCCGCGGAGGCCGGCGTGCCGGTCAGCACGGCACTGGCGCGAACCGTCCCACGCCAGCCGCGATCGCGGCCGTAAATCAGCTTGGTCAGCTGACCCAGAGGCGCATCCGCGTAATTGAGCTTTACGTAGAGCGGCGTATCGCGAACGTTAGGTGCGCGCTGGAAGCGGCCATCGAGCGTGAGCGTTCCCGTGTCGCTGATGTTGACGTCGGTGCGCATGGGTCGCGCTTCCAGACGAACACCCCACTGATTCTCCGACTCCAGCCACAGGGCGAATTCGGCGTCGGTGAAGGAAAAGGCCTTCTTCACTTCGCCGAACTTGAAGTTGATACGGCCGGTGGTGGCTTCGACGTAAGGGAACCGCGGGCGGGCTTCGGGACGGACTCTGCCGGTCGGCGCCGGATTTACCTGGGAGGCGCGCTCCACCAATTCTTCGACGTTCCAGTGGCCGTCGGGGCGACGGACGAGGTTCAGGCTGGCGTTCTCCAGATCGAGCGTGCCGATTTCCAGGCGGCCGCGCCACAGTGAAGTCAGCCGCAGATAGGCGGTGACGGTATCGGCGCGCAGCATCGGTTCGGCGCCGTAGCTGGGATCGTCGGCGGCAACAAAGTTATGAAGCACCAATCCGGGCCGCGGCAGCAGCTTGAACTCCAGGCTGGAGACGGTGACGTCGCGTCCCAAAGCACGGCTGATGGCGCCGGCCACGCGAGCGCGATAACGATTCACATTAATGAAAGGGGGCAGTACCAGCGCCATCAGGATCGCCAGCACGACTGCCCACATTAACCGCCGGGAAGTGCGGCGCCTCATCAGTGCACCACGTGGAACATCCGGGACCAGCGAGTCTGGTCGAAGAAATGAATGATGATGTTAAACAGCCAGCCAATGCGGTCGCCGATGCCGTTGCGCTCGTATTCGTCGCGCGGCGTCACGAACGACCAGTAGATGAACATGGGTCGGCCAATGATGTTTTCGAAGGGAACGAAGCCCCAGTAACGGCTGTCGAGGCTGACGTCACGATGGTCGCCCATGGCGAAGACGCTGTTCGGCGGGACCACCAGGTCGCCGTTCTGGACGTACTGTGGAAGCTCGGCGCGCCACTCCGGCGTGACTTCTTCATAAGGGCTCGGAGGAACGCTGGGAAAGCTGTCGCGATAGGCGACGTACTCGCCCGCGGTGAGAACGTAGGGTTCGTTCAGCTTCTCGCCATTGCGATAGACAGCACCATCCTGCAGGTGAATGCGATCTCCAGGCAAACCGATGATCCGTTTGACGACGTAGAGTCCGGGCTCAGCCGGATGGAGGAAAACGAAGACATCACCATGTTTTGGACTGCGATAGGGAATCAGCTTGCTGATCCACTTGGTAGCCGGAGCAAGAAGAATGCGGTCGACGAAAACGTGGTCGCCGATCAGCAGGGTGTTCTCCATCGAACTCGATGGGATCGTGAATGCCTGCAACATGAAGGTGATGATGAACAGGCCGATCACCAGCACCACAGCGATCGAGGCAATGAACTCGGGAGTTGTCTCCTTGGGTTTCTCGGGGCTTTGCGGCTTGGCCGGGGTCGTCTTTTCCGGCGCGCTCTTTACAGCTTTCTTGGTGGGAGGCAAATTCGTTTTTCCTCGGAATCTACTTTGCTGCGTAGCGCTTTCCGCGCACTCTTCTTAGACCGCATAACAATTGCAAAAATTAGGCCTTCAGACACATCGGTAGCTATTGTGGAATCCGCAACATACGGTGCCAACGCAGATTGCTGAACAGCTGACTTACATTAAATGTCAGATTGGCAAGTTTACCAGACGGGGGAGCGCTCACCATCGGCTGGTGGGGCCGGTTCATCGACCAGTAAATGACGAGGGGCCGTCCCTCAATATTCTCACGGGGAACAAAGCCCCAGTAGCGCGAATCCAGGCTGTCGTCGCGATTGTCGCCCATCACGAAGTAGGAATTCTCCGGCACGATCAGCTGGTTGTTGTCGATGAGTCTCTCGGCTTCGCGATACCACTTTGGGCTGTCCGGGATTCCTCCTCCTTCGTAGTGCACCGCCGGGAAGTTATCACGATAGGGATCCGGCCACCCGGCGATGAAGGTGGCGTAGGAATCATCCTGGCGAACGCCATTCACGTAAACTTGTTTGTCTTTCAATCGCACTCGATCACCCGGTATGGCGATCACCCGTTTTACAAAATGCTGGTGCGGATTGATGGGATAGCGGAAGACGATAATGTCCTGTCGCTGAATGGGCCGATACGGCATCAGGCGGTTCCAGATAGAGGATTGCCCATAATGCGCCTTGTCCACGAGCAGGTAGTCACCGACAAGCAGTGTCTTTTCCATGGATTCAGAGGGAATCTGGAAAGCCTGAAGGACAAAGGTAATGACGAAAACCGCGATCACAACAGTCATTGCGAGGGACTGGAATTCGTAAAGTCCTCGTTTGGGGCGGGGCGAAGCGGTTGGCGGTGGCTGGCTGGGACTTGCGGCTTGTTCCGGAATTTCAACTTCACTCATGACTACTCTGGGCCGGTTGCGGAGCTGCCGTTTGTGTCCGCCGACGGACTTTCTACTAATTGTAGATGTTCCCACGCCAGGCGTGCGGCTGCCTGCTCGGCGGCCTTCTTGGTGCTGCCCTGGCTGCGGCAAACGAACCCGTCATCTCCCGCGGAGGACGCCGGGATGTGTGCCTCGATGGTGAACATCTTGCGGTGGTCGGGACCCTCTTCCTTCACCATCACATAGCGGGCCTGCGCGCGGCCCCTGGCATGGACAGCTTCCTGCAGCGCCGACTTGTAGTCCATCACCGGCAGCTTACTGCCGCCCTGCTGGTGGACCTCGGCCAGCTCAGGCTCAAGGATGTGGTGAAGGATGAAGGCGTGCGCCACAGGCAATCCGGCATCGAGGTACAGGGCGGCGATGATAGCTTCGAGTGCATTGACCAGCAGCGCACTCTTGTTGCGTCCGCCACTGCGTTCCTCGCCTTTGCCAAGACGGAGAAACTCGCCGACCTTCAAGTCGCGCGCGGGACCAAGTAAACGACGCGCGCTGACGATATGCGCGCGCAGTTTGGAAAGTTCCCCCTCCTGGTACTCGGGAAAACGCCGAAACAGCTCCTGGCTGATGACAAACGACAGAACGGCGTCGCCCAGGAATTCCATCTGCTCGTTATCGGCTTCGTGCGTGGGAGATCCGGCGGCGGCGTTATGCGACTCGGCTTCGCGGGCATATGAAGAGTGCGTGAGGGATTGTTCGAGAAGGGCGGGGTTGTGAAAAACGTGTCCCAGAGTGTTCTCCAGGACACGCACGTCGCCAGTGGCGGATTTCATTCGTAGTGCATTATGCGCGGCGCAAAGCGTTTCGCCAAGACAGATTCGTTAGTGCGGCGCGCTGGGAGGCGTCGGCGCAGGAGCGGTTGGCGAACCCGCGGCCGGCGGCGGTGTTGAAGTTGAAGGGGAAGAGCCGGCGCCCGCTAATTTCTGAAGCCTGGCCTGTTGCTGTTTGGCCAGACTTTGCGCCGCGCTGCCTTCCTGCGAATACTGTACGGCCTTGTTGGCCGAGTCGAGCGCTTGCGAGTACTGCTGGAGCTTGTCCTGGGCCACGGAAAGCCGCAGATACAGCACACCTTCCGGGTTGGCCTTGCTTTCGTCCAGAGCTTTTTGAAGGCTAGTCACCGCAGCCGCGTAGTCGTTCCGGTTCATGTCCACCATGCCGAGGGTGTCGTAGGCCATGGTCAAAATGCTGTGCTTGGCGGCCTCGACGCGAGCCGGATCGGCGGTGGGTGGAACCAGCAGGCCGGTATCAATGTTATCGATCGCAGCCTGGGCGTCTTTCGCGGCTTCGGAGAGACGCTGCTCGCGATCCAGGTCGTTGTCATGGGTGGACTCTGCTAATGCCGATGCCACCTGCACCAGCGGAACCGGATTGGTCGGATCTGCCGCGATGGCCTGACGGCCCGTGGCAATCACTTTTTCGGTGTTGTTGGTTTGGGCGAAGAGGTTCATCACGCGCATATAGAGTGAGGCGCGTAGTTCACTGCTGGGATACTTGGCGGAGAAGTCATCGGCGGCAGTTTGCGCCAGGGCGGGGTCCGTGATGGCAAAGGCCGCCTGGTAAGCGGTCATCTCCTCCTGGGATTTCGCCTGCAGAACCTTGTGATTGCCGGTGGAGGGAGCCTGCGATCCGGCTGCCGGCGCGGGTGCACTCGCTTGCGTCTGCGCTCCACCCGGAGGAACGGCTTGCGCCGGCGCAGCGTTGCTTTGCGCCACGGCTGCTGTCGATGCCACCAGGGCCGCTGCCAGAGTTGCTGTAATTCTCTTCATTCCAATCCTTTCGTATTCCCGTTGGCTCGCCTATTGATCGGCGTCCTGTTTTGCTCGCGGAGGCTGATACGCTTGCTGTACCCCACGTTCGGCAGCGGTCTTGGCATCAGGAGGCGCGTCGCCAATCGCCAGCGCGGCCTTATATTGCGCGACGGCGCTATCCCGCTCACCCTGGATATCCAATATGCGCCCGAGGTAGATGTGACTCCAAGCCTGAACATGCGGATCGTTCCCTGATTCCGCAGCCTTCTGAAAATCGGTTTGCGCGCCCTCCATGTCGCCCTTCAGGCTGGCGACTTTTGCCAGCACGAAATAAGCCCGCGAAGTATCTTCGTTGGCTTGCACGCACTGCTGTGCCAGCTTCCCCGCTTCCTCCGGATTGCCGCTGGCCAGCGCCTGCTCGGCCAGATCGACTCTCTTCTGGGATGCGTGTTGTGAGGCTTGCATCACGTCGGGAGCTGCTTCTTTGGCAAACGTGATCTGGCTGGCCTTCTTCTTCTCGTCCTGCACATCGATGTCGTGCAGCCAGTTAGGAAAAGCGTTTTGCAGGCCGGTGTTGCCCTTCTCAAAGTCGCGCAGCTGCCCATAGAAGTAACCGGTCAAGACAAAGCCTTCCGTTTCGTCACGCTGCACCAGCGCAAGGCGGTCGTGCTCCGGCATCTTGGGATCGGCTGGGGTGTGCGCCTCGATGGCGCGAATCAGGCACTCCAGCACCAGCAGGCCCATGTCGCGCTTGTACTCCTCCGCCATAGGAGCCTTCTGCAGAGGAAGCTGAATAGGGTTCAGGCGATCGAGAGAGGTAGCCCGCTTAGCAATCAGCGGATCCAGCACGAAGTGCAAATAGGTGTGGCGGATCGCATCCATGTGGATGGCGTCACCCGCCGGCGAAACTACGAGATAGTAAAAGTCCTGCAGGTAGTTGCGCGAGTTCACCTGTCCGGGCGCTGCCATCGGCTCGAAGTAGACTGTGAAACTTCGGCCCGCATAGCCGGAGATAGGCATACGCAGGTAGTTGTCGGTCGCGGTAATCATCTGGGATACCGGTGTGTGGAAATGGTCAATCAACGCGAGATATTCCGGTTGATGCTTCAACCAGATGGAGTGCAAGTTGGCGGCGGTGTAGTACTGCGTCAGAAGCGGGACGAATCCGAGAATGTAGCCGGCATCCGGAGGCATGTCGGCCTCTTTCAACTTCATTCCGAAGCCCGGCGGAGGCCCGAGATTGAGCGCCAGCGAAACGTACTCTGCCAGATCGTGGGTGGCATCGCCCTGCCGGTGATCGCGGTAGAAGCGGCACATCTGATCGGCGGCGTCCGCTGCACCCGGCAACTTGCTGGCTTCGACGAGGTCGGCACGCACCTCGGCGCGGATGGGAGACGAAGCCGACAATTCCTGGTCATAGCCACAAACATTCATCGCCGCGACCACGCTGAAGAGGGTCTCGTCGACGTCGATGGTCGCCTTGGCTTGTGCGCCCGCGAAGACGCTCAGCAGCATCAGGAGGGCTACGACAGCAAGAGTGCGGGAACTATTACCCAGCGGATCCTCCCAGACCCATTCGCAGTCAGCGATTGAACCACATTCTTCCAGGTTGTGCGCTGTTGCGAAGAAGTTACGAATCAGTTTACGAGGCGCGGTTCCTGCGGCGCAAACGGCAGTGACCAGACGCAGATCAGCGTTCGCCATCAACAGAAACGAAGAAAGATCTTCTTCCTAGCCCTGCACCTGGACTTTGGAGAAGGTGAGGATCACGCGACTGGAAGTGGGCTGACCAAACGCCGTCGCCGGCTGGAAGGTGGCGAAGATCAGCATGTTCTTCAGCTGCGGCAGAAGGGAAGCATCATCTTCCGGACCGGAGAGAATCCGGTAATCCTGCACGCGGCCATCGGCGCCAACGTAGGCTTCGACGACCAGGGATTCCGCATTGGTGACGCCCATGGACAACTCAAAGGGTGCAGAGCGCAATTCCGCCGGCGTGTACAGCATTGTGGGAACGTCGTTGGACGCGTGCACCTGCTGGGGATAGAGGAAGCTGATCAATACTCCGAAGATAATCAGAGTGGTGATCAGCCCGGCTGTAGCCGGGACCATGATGGCGTTAAAAGCGTTTTCCCAACGAACACGAAGCGATTCCCAGCGGGCGCGACGGGAATTGGCGATCTCCTGCGAAACGGCCACGCGCAACTTGAGAGTGAGGTCAGGAGGAACAGTCTTGCGGCCCAGCGCGCCTACCAGGTTCTGGGTCTGTTGCATCGAGGTAAACCGAATGGAACAGTCGGGGCAGGCCTGCAAGTGCTCGCTCACCTGCGCCAGCTGGCTGCGGGTGACTGCGCCATCCAAGTACGACGACATCAGCCCCTTCACAACTGAGCATTTCATGGTATGACCTCAATCCCTTGGCCCACCGGGCCGCTACGGCGCTCGCCTTTTCGTGATGCTGCCGGCGCAATGCCGAAAGCCGGCAGATGTCTCTGCAGGCGTTTTCGCAGCGCTTCGCGTCCCCTTACCAGTCTCGATTTCACCGTTCCCAGCGAGGTCTGCATGACCTCGGCGATCTGCTCGTAGGAAAGCTCTTCAATGTCGCGCAAAATGACGGTCGTCCGATATGGCTCCGAAAGCGCTTTCAGCTCGGTCTCAACCCGCACTTTTAATTCTTCGTCGTAGACGCTCTGGAGCGGCGACTTGCCCTCATCCACCAGCGAGTCCTTGATGCCCAAGCTGGCGCTTTCTTCGTCCCGCTCGAGCCCCGGTTCAATGGACATCTCATGGGCCTTGTGCCGGAACCACCAGCGCCGCCGATTGGAAGCCTCATGAACCGCGATGCGATAGATCCACGTCTTCAGGCTGGAGTCGGCATTGAAATTCTTGATGCCGCGAAAGACCTTGATGAAGACTTCCTGGGTAGTATCAGGAGCATCGGAGGGATCGTCGAGGATACGGTAAACCAGACTGTAAACTGGCTGGTTATAGTGCGCGATGAGCCACGCGAACGCCTGTTCCGACCCGGCCTTCAGTTCGGCCACGACGGAGGCTTCTTCGGTGCGGACTCCTATCGCACTTGCGAGTTCACTCAAGGTTGTTGCTCCCGCCACGGGCGGCACCTCAATGATAATTAGTTTCTGAACCCGCAACAACTCCGCAATCGCCTGCCGGCGCTACGTTAATCCCATTCCACCCCTATCTCAGCGATGCGACAGGGGGATAAATCGCAGACTGAATGGGGCAGACTACAGCAATAGACACCACGGAATGCAGAAAGGTTCCGGAGGAAAAAGTTGTTTGAGGTGGCACTCCTGTGCCGGGTTATTGTTGAGGCTTTGTCGAGGCTGGCGGTGGGGACGAACCGTCCGAACTCGATCCAGACGTCGAGGAAGTGCTCGCTGTCGACTTCTTCTTGTGCGTCGTCTTCTTCGCCGGCTCGGCGTTGTCGACAACGACTTTTTTTGCCGGCGGAGGAGGCACGGCCGCTTGTTGCAGCTGGCGTACCTGCTGGCGCAGCTGATTCAGGTCGGTCTGCGTCTGCAAGGCCTGTCCCTCTAGATTGTCGGCCAGATCGCGACGTACCGTGTCGATCACGTTGAGCTGCTCGGCGAGGGCGTCGAAGTCATTTCTTGGACCGAAGGCGCCGGCCGATTCGGTAAACGACGTCATCACGTCGTAGAGCGCGTTGAGATTGCGATAGAGCTTGAATCCGGCATTCAAATCCTGCGGCTGTGCGCGGTAGTTGGCGATTAGCCCGGGAAGCGCCGTGGTGAGATTGCGCTGGATCGATTCGCCATTCGCCTGTGCCTGCTGCTTGGAGCCGCTGTCCGCCTTCCACTTCTCGATACGCATATGCGAGATGTCGGCGTTGATTTGTGCCCCGGCTGTTTGCAGATGGTCGAGGCCGGCGGCCAGGGTGGCATTCATTGCAGGCGTGGGTGGCGTTGCCGGCGCGGCCTGTGGCGACGGTGATTGCGCTCCGGCAGCAACGGTGGCGAACATCACGAGTAAGAGGGCGAGGATTCTCATCGAGCTCCTGGTGAGCAAATATTTAAACATGGGAGCGAGTGACGAGGTGGACTTACAGTGTATCAAGGCTGACACAAGGGAATTGGATGCACGGCCAAGCTGGCGGGCAGTACTGCCGGTGAAAAGGCCGAGGATCTATTCTCCTCCGCTGGTGGCATTCAGAATGATACTCAGTGGAGGCGTCTCTGCGGGCTTGAAATACTGGTCAATCAGAAATTTCTGGCCGTCCGGAGTGACGTCGAAGCTGAACTGGTCGCTCGACGAAACCGCCATGCGCGCGTGACTCGGGAACAGTTTGGTGGGCGTATCGGCTGACAGAGTACCTTCGTTGTCGACTTTTACGGACATTAGATTGCCTTGCGAATCGAGGTAGAAGATCTCCTTGCCGTCGGCTCGCCAGCGTGGATCTCTACCCCCGCCGCGTGAAACTTGCAGCTTCCCGCCACCGTTGGGAAAGGGAGAGATGTAGATGTTCAACTCGCCGCTCTCGTCGGACTCGTAGGCGATCCACTTCCCATCAGGAGAAATCTGCCCGTCCGCCTTGGAGTTGCGGTCTTGTAGCAGGGAAGTCACACTCTGGTCCTTGAGATTTAGCAAGTAAAGGGATGACCCGCCCTTGCTCAACAAAGTCGTAATCGCCATCTGCTGGTCTCCCGGGGCAAACGAAGTGGCCATCATGTCGATTACGCCGGGGATCTTGATGTCGAGCCCGCGGTCGCTCTCGAAACCGTTGGCGTTTTTCAGCCGCAGGTTTGCGCCTGATGCCGAACGATAGGCGATGTCTTTGCCATCGCGCGTCCACACCGGCGTGGTCTCCTCTGCGGGGTCGAAAGTAAAACGCGTCGACGTGCTGTGTTGCAAATCGTAGAGGTAGACGTCGATGTTCTTGCCCTTGGGGTCGGCGACGTCGTAGGCGACACGGTTTCCTTCAGGCGAAAGGTCGGGATTCGCGAGCAGACCCGGCTCGCCGATGTGGCCAAGCAGTTTGCCGCTGCGGTCATACCAGGTGAGCTGCGATTGCGATGCGCCTGTTCCCTGATGCAAGACGACGGTTCCGTTCAGGGCGACGGAAAACGCGGCCCAGTAGGTCGAAGGATGCCGTCCCACTTGTGCTGCTGCGACGTGTGGCTTACCCAGAAGCTTGCCGGTCGATGGGTCCATCGGGACGTCTACCAGTGCGCCGCGACTCTCCACGTAGAAGAGATGACCCTTGGAGTAGCCAGGGTTGGAGCGTGCCAGCGTGACCAGCGTTTGTTTCTGGCGATCGGAGAGCGAACTCATGTAGATGCCGCTGACGTTGTCGTCAGGATTCTCCTCGAAGTCGCCGCCCCAGAAGAGGAAGTGATCGCCGTCAGGCAGGAAGACCGGCCAGCGATGCGAGGTGATGCCTTTCGCGCCGAAGATCTTGTCGGTCAGCAGTTCGGCGCCGGCTCCGTCGGCGTCAACTCGCCACATCGGGCCGCCGGAGGCCGGCGTATAGATGACGACGCCCTTACTGCCCCAGCTTCCGCCGCGAGGTTGCGGAGCGCTGGCCAGTACCTGCGGAGTTCCACCGCCGGAATAAATCTTCTTCAGTTTGCCTTGCGCGAAAAACCCGATGTAGTTGTCGTCCGGCGACCAGAACGGATAGGTCGCTCCTTCGGTTCCATTCAAAGGAATCGCGCTGAGGGTTCCGACCTCCTGCACATAGATTTGGCCTTCACCGGTGTTGGGATCGATGGCTACATAAGCCAGCCAGGCGCCGTCCGGCGAAATGGCGATGTGTCCAACTTCAGATGGAACGGAGATGGCAAACTCCATTCGCGGAGCAGTCTGACGCCGTGTGGCGTAGTACAGCGCGACCGCCGCCAGAGCGATGACGATTACGGCCGCTGCGATCAGCGTCCAGAGCGGAATCGCCCGTTTTCTGGAAGCGGTTTGCGTTCGCAATGCAGAGGTGGTTTCTGAACCTGACAAAGCGCCGAGAGCGAACGTGAGGTCCCGGGCCGACTGGAAGCGATCCGCCGGATTTTTCTCCAGACAGTGGCGAACGATGCGATCCAGCGCAGGCGAAATCTTTAGCTGCTCGAGGTCAAGTTCGGGAGGCTCAGACTTCAAGATCGCCGTCATGATCTCAACCGACGTGTCGCCGGCGAAGGCGCGTTTGCCACCCAGCATCTCGTAGAGAACGGCGCCAAAGCCGAAGATGTCGGCGCGATGATCGACAACCTCGCCGCGCACCTGTTCAGGAGCCATGTATGGCGCAGTGCCCATGACCACGCCGGGGTCGGTGCCGAGCGTCGCGGAGGTCGTGTTGAGATCGGACATCGGCCCGGAGACTTTAGCGGGCGCAGCCGCTGTCGCCTTAGCGAGGCCAAAGTCCAGCAGCTTGGTGTGGCCGTCGCGTGTGATGAAGATGTTTTCCGGCTTGAGATCGCGATGGATGATGCCACGCTCGTGGGCCGCAGATAGCCCGTTGGCAATCTGAAGTGCGATCTCGACAGCTTTGTGGCAGGAGATTGGCCCGCGATTGAGGCGCTCGCGCAGCGTCTCGCCCTCAAGCAACTCCATCACCAGATACGGCGTGCCATCCTGCACCCCGACGTCGTAAACGGAAAGAATGTTGGGGTGATTCAGAGCGGCAACCGAGCGCGCTTCCTGCTCGAAGCGGTGCAAGCGAGCAGGATCGGCGGTCATCGATTCAGGCAGGATTTTGATGGCTACTGAGCGATTCAGGCGGCTGTCGTGCGCCCGATACACCTCGCCCATGCCGCCTTCACCGACGTGCGCTTGAATCTCATACGGCCCGAACTTCTCTCCTGCTGCAACGGCCATGATGACTGCGCGGAATTATAGCGGAAGCCAGGTACCGCTCATCCCAGGCTCGATCCGTTCGCAAGCGGCAAAAAGCATTCACCGCCGTCGTGAGGGCGCGAGGGCGTACCAGAGCAGGCGATGACTCAAGTCACGCCCGGCGACTTGGCTGGAATCGTGAACCTGTAATACCCTGACAAGCCGTTGCTCCTCGCGCCCGACGAAGCGCTGATCATCGTTGGAACGGAGATTCAGCTAGAGGGTGGAATGGGCAATATCTAGCGAGCTGTACTGAGTATTTGCGAGGTATGGAGACGATGAAGGCTGCCCGTATTCACAGCTTCGGTGGGCCGGATGTGATCACGATTGATGACGTTCCAACGCCGGCGCCCGGCGAGAGCGAGGTGCTTATTCGCGTTGCGGCTGCGGGAGTGGGGCCTTGGGACGCCCTGATCCGCGAGCACCAGGGCGAGGTCGACATTTCGCTTCCGATCGCCCTTGGCTCGGACCTGGCTGGAGTCGTCGAGTCGGTCGGAGCGGGTGTGACGCAATTCAAACAGGGCGACGAAGTCTACGGCGCCACCAATAAAAGCTTCTGCGGTGCCTATGCGGAATATGCCGTCGCTAAGGCAGACATGATCGCCGTCAAGCCAAAGTCGTTGGACTTCCTGGCGGCTGCTTCAGTTCCGGTGATTGGCGTGACTGCGTGGCAGATGCTGTTCGAGTATGCGCAGTTGAAGTCAGGTCAGTCCGTGCTGATCCACGGAGGAGGGGGAAATGTGGGCGCATATGCCGTGCAGTTGGCAAGCAGTGCCGGACTGAAGATCTTCGCCACTGCCGGGCCGGCCGACATTGAGTACGTCCGCGGACTCGGCGCCGACGCGGTGATCGATTACAGGACGACGAGGTTTGAAGACGTGGTTACACCGGTGGACGCCGTGCTCGATACCGTCGGAGGAGACACACAGCGGCGCTCGTTCGCAGTATTGAAGCCGGGCGGAATTCTGGTGTCGGCGGTATCGCCCGTTCCCGAACAGCTACCACAGCCGGAGGGACTGCAGTCAGGATTCTTCCTGGTTGACGTCACCACGACCCGACTGAATCTACTTTCAGAAATGTTCGACAGTGGAAAGCTGGGCGCGCAGGTTGGCAGCGTGCTGTCGCTAGAGGATGTTCGCAGTGCACACCAGATGCTTGCCGGAGCACCACACAAGCGGGGCAAGATCCTGCTGCGCATCCGCTGGCCGGGGAATCAGTGTTGTTGAGG
>DATHQX010000116.1:0-35562 GCA_035482295.1 Verrucomicrobiia bacterium | reverse complement strand
GAAAGCTCGATCGGACTGGCGGCAATGCGGATGGTATAGTCGGACGCGGTTTCTTGCTGCGGAAGCATGCTCGGCGCGCGCTCAGCGGCCTCACTGTAACCGGACGGTACAAACGTACTGCCTAACGCCACTCCGGTTGTCCTCAGGAAATCGCGGCGGGTGAAACGCATGGCAACATGCTTGTCCTGCGGCTGCATGGTGTCAAGTCAAAGATGGAACACGCCTTCAGGCGTGCCTATTGCAACCCAATTCGACAAGCGCTTTAGCGCCTGAGGTAAATTTGTCACCTTGCCTCAGCGGATGAAGCCGAAATATTGGGCGGGTCGCAACTGCACGCCTGAAGGCGTGCTGAAAGTTGTACGGCGCTTGTGCCGTCGGCTGAAGCCGACTCCGACCATCATGAACCAAGCCTTATCGGCACGACTGAAGTCGTGCCCTGACACAAGGCTCTATTCGCCGTAGTTTTTCGGTGGCCTGTAAAGTCAGGCCCTGCCACAGAGCACCCTTGATCTAAGCTTTTCAGCTGCACGCCTGAAGACGTACCCGAGATCACCCGAACAAAATCTCATCCGGCGTGTATGCTCCAGTGACTCATTGCTTCTCGCAGCGTTGTTGACAAACAACTCTGACCAATAACGGACGGCGCGCCTCCGCACACGCATCTTGTCACGCTCCATTGTGTAGTCGCATCTTCCATGCGTCGTCTTGTGAACTTTCTTCGTCTATGTCTGAAAACGCGGACACAAAAATGTTGCGTGTCTGTGAAAGCGAGGCTCGGGAAAATCGTTGGGGGCGAATTTATGGCAGCGGCAACGTATGAAATTGAGGCAGGGAGCCGACAGAAGCTGCGGGGCATGCGGGTGGTGGTTTGCGATCCCGATCAGCAGGTGCGGGCAAGTTTGCGCGCGGCGATTGAAGCAGACTCATCCCTGGTGCTTGCGGCAGAAGCGTGCAGTTGGGCGGAGTGCGAGATCGACCTGGCCTTTGCTCTACCGGAATTGCTGATCGTGCGCTCGAGCATGCTCCCTCGCGGCTGGGGGTGCAACTCCAGGCAGGATGGGTCGTTCCCGGTGGTCATTCTTTTGCACGATGCCACGACACAACCGGCGTCGGGCGAGGATTACGGCAGAATGCCGCTTCCCATCGAGCCGCGAACCTCCGGCCCGGCGCTGAATTGCGCTGTCGCCGAAATCTACCGGCGGAAGACCATGCAACTCTCGGACTTGCTCTCGCACTACATGGCGGGCCTGGGAGAAGTGCGTCGTTATCCTTCGACGATTGCCGTCGAACGCGACGCCATGAGCATCGAGCTGCCAACCGAATCAATCCTCGCCGTTGTGGCGGCGCGAAAATCAGTGCGGATCTACAGTGCTCGTGGAAGTTTTCTGCTCCGTAAACCTATTCACCAGCTGGCGGAAGAACTCGATCCGTCACTCTTCGTCAGGATTCATCGCTCGATCATCGTGAACCTCAATCACCTGGACGCCTCTGCCCTGGCGGAAGACAGGTCATCGCACGTTGTGCTCAGCGATGGCACGCGGTATCCGATCGGACTCAACTATCGCGAGTCCATCGCGCGGCTTCTCATTTCCAGACGCGCCTCGTAACTTAATTCTGAAAATTGAAGCTGTTCGTACCGTACGAACGGATTCGTTCCGCATGGAGATACGGCATCTTCCCGCACGACGCCATTACACAAATCGCGGCAGGTAAGTGAACAAAACATTTTTGCCGCTTATCGACACGCTTCCTCCATCGCTCATCCCAGACTGTCCTCGATAAAGCAACTTTTGTCCAAATAAGGCCGCTGATCTGCTTTCTCCCTATCAACGATCGCACCGCCGACGAACTCGGCCGGGATCGTTTGAATGCAGGGAGGATGCAAAGTGAGAAGAGTCCTGATCGAAATGTTCGCGGCACTGATCGTGGCCGCGATGATTGCTCCGTCGCTGATGGCGCAGTCGCTGGTCTCCGGAGATTTGACCGGAACCATCACTGATCCGAGCGGCGCGGTTGTGTCGAACGCCTCGGTGACGCTGACCAGCGACGCCACCGGCGCGTCGCGCACCACCACGACCAACTCCAGCGGCGCCTATCGCTTCGCGCTGCTGCCACCGGGGCCGTACACCGTGAGCGTGGTGGCGCCGGGTTTCAGCAAGGCGGACGCCAAGGTCAACGTCAACGTCGGACAAGCCAGCATTGGCGACGTGAAGATGGCCGTGGGTTCCAGCTCTCAGACGGTTGAGGTCACATCCGCGGCGCCACTGGTGCAGGCCGATAACGCCGACCTTTCAACCAACTTCAACCAGACGTTGATCGCCAATCAGCCCAATGGCGGCAACGACATTACCTACATCGCGCAAACTACGCCTGGCGTGACCATGAACACCGGTCAGGGTTATGGCAACTTCAGTGCTAACGGTCTTCCCGCCACCTCGAATCTGTTCATCATCAACGGCGAGAACGACATGGATCCGTTCCTGAACCTGAACAATTCCGGCGCCACCAACCTGACGCTGGGCAAGAACGATATCCAGGAAGCCACCGTCATCAACAACGCCTACTCGGGCCAGTATGGACAGCAGGCGGGCGCGCAGGTTTCGTACGTCACCAAGTCCGGCACCAACGCCTTCCACGGCAACGCCGAGTACTGGTGGACGGGTCGCGAGATGGATGCCAACGACTGGTTCAACAACCTGAACAGCACGCCGCGTCCGTTTGCGAACAATAACGAGTGGGCCGCGTCCATTGGTGGGCCGATCAAGAAGGATAAAACCTTCTTCTTCGTCGACACCGAGGGACTGCGCTACATCGTGCCGTCGACCACGCCGGTCTTCGCGCCCAGCCCCAACTTCGCGGCAGCGACACTGGCAAATCTGGCGGTCACCGATCCCGCGTCGGTTCCGCTCTACAGCAGGTACTTCCAGCTGTTCCAGTCAGCGCCCGGCTATAATGTCACGGCGTTCAGCCGAGGCGATGGCGGCAACTGCGGCGTGCCGATTGTGGGCAACTGTATCGGAACGTATCAGGCGACGCCCGCACTCCCCGGAACGGAGTGGATCCTCAGCGGACGCGTTGACCAGAACTTCTCCGACAAGGACCACGTCTTCTGGCGCGTGCGCATGGATCATGGGACCCAGGCCACCAGCGCCGATCCCATCAACAACGCCTTCAGCGCGGCCAGCTATCAGCCTGCCTATGACGGTCAATCGCAATGGAACCACGTTTTCGGCGCCAACGCGACCAACCAGTTCATCGTGGCCGGCAGCTACTATCGCGCGATCTTCACCCAGAACGATCCCGGCCTGTTCCCGTACGCCGTGACCGGCAACGGTTTCAGCCTGACCCAGGTGGGTGGAACCGTAAACAACTTCCCCCAGGGCCGCAACACCACGCAGTATCAGATCGTCGACGACTTCTCCCTCACCAAGGGAGCGCACAACCTGAAGGTCGGCGTGAACTATCGCCGCTACGACATCACCGACTACACCTTCAGCGTCCTCAACAACCCGCTGGTGTTCATCGGCAGCCCACTCGACCTGTATGACGGCAACTCCCTTCAATACCGGCAGCGCTTCCCCTCGCGCGCGACGCAGCCCGTCGCTCTGTGGGGCATGGGTCTGTACGGACAGGACGAGTGGCGCGTCAACAAGAGCCTGAAGCTGACGCTCGCCTTGCGGGCGGAACACAACTCCAACCCTGTCTGCCAGCTGGATTGCGCGGCGCTGCTGACTGCCCCGTTCAACACCCTGCTGGCCGAGGGCATGCTCTCCCCCACCACTCCTTACAACTCCATCATCGATGCCAACCGTCACCAGATCTACCGTTCCACGGACATGATCAACTGGTCACCGCGCGTCGGCTTTGCCTGGTCGCCGGGCGGCTCCGATAGAACGGTGGTTCGCGGCGGTTTCGGTATCTTCTACGACGCACTGCCGGCGGTGATCGGCGATCAGTTCATGATCAACCTGCCGGGACTGGTGGAAGAGCGGCTGCCGAACGTGCAGTGGGCTGACACCAGTGCATCGGGAGCGCAGGCTCAGGCGGCGGCTTCGGCGCAAGCCATCATGAACGGCTTCGCCAACGGCGCGTCGTTTGCCAGCTTGCAGTCGCAGCTGGGCTCGGCCTTCCGCGCCCCAGTCTTCCGCAGCCAGGCTGGAACGTTCCACACCCCGTCGTATCAGCAATGGAGCTTCGGCATCCAGCAGGCGCTGGGTGACAAGAGTTCCCTCAGCCTGGGATACGTCGGCAATCACGGGATCTTCGTGCCGGTCTACAACGAAGGCCTCAACGCCTTTGGAGCAGGCTATGCACCGTTCCCGGGAACCGCTCCGACCTCAATCTTCGGAGCTGTGCAGCAGTACTCCAGCGCGGGCGTGTCGAACTACAACGGCCTGACCGCGTCCTACAACCAGCGGCTGACCTACGGCTTCACCGTGCAGGCCAGCTATACCTGGAGCCACGCCATCGACGAAGTTTCCAACGACGGTGTGTTGCAGACGCCTTACAACAACTCGAATGCGACGTTCAGCGCGACGCCTTCGACGGTGCAGTACCAGATCAACCCCGCATGTCTGCGTTGCTACAACTACGGCAGCGCCGACTACGATATCCGCAACTCGTTCAGCGCCAGCTACGTCTGGCAGATGCCGTACAAGTTCGGTAACAAGTACGCAAATGGCGCCTTCGGCGGGTGGACGATCTCGCAGAACTTCTTCGCCCGCTCGGGTCTGCCCTTCACCGTCATCGACGGCAACGTGAGCATTACCAACTACACGCCTCTGAATCCCACGGCGCAGGTGCTTGGCCCGGCGCAGGGGAGCTGTGTAAACGGTTTGAGCACGTGCCTGGCGTTCAACCAATTCGGCACCGCGACCACGGCGTTCCCCAACCAGGTGCGCAATGGTTTCCGCGGCCCGGGATTCTTCGATTCCGACTTCACCATCAACAAGAACTTTAAGTTGACGGAGCGGATGGCCTTTGGCGTGGGCGCAAACTTCTACAACGTGTTCAACCACCCCAACTTCACCAATCCCGACAACAATTTTGCAGACGGCGACCCGGCGCAGGGCGGCACGTTCGGCAAAATCCTGACCACTACGGCGCCTCCGACTGGACCTTATGGTGCATTCGCCCCCGGACTACCTTCCGGACGCATCATCCAGTTCCAGGGCAAACTGGTGTTCTGATGTAGTTGTCGGAACTGCCGGCGGTCCCGTGTGGGCCGCCGGTTTTTTGTGCGCGAGATTGCAGCTCGGTCGCGAAGAAAACAGGGAACTCTCGAGGCCTGATCAGCCAAGGCGAGTTCCCTGTTTTCGATTCAGTTGCAGTCGCGGTTAGTGGCCCTGGGCATCCGGATGGCGGCTGGCCTCGAACAGGAACCAGACGCGGCGTTCGGTTTCGTCGATCCAGACTTCGATCAGGCTGGCAGTGGCCACATCGTTGTGCTCATCGCAAACGTCGTGGGCTTCGCGCAAACGGCTCACCAGGTCTTTGTTGTCTTCACGCAACTCGGAGAGCATGTCGTTGGGCTCAACGTAGTCGGCGTCGTTGTCCTCGACTCGCTGCAGGCGAGCGATATGTCCGACAGAGCGAATCGTAGGCTCGCCGAGCTTGCGGACGCGCTCGGCAATCGGATCGCCCATGGCGAAGATCTGGTCGCCCTGCTCATCCAGCAGCAGGTGATAGTCGCGGAAGTGAGGGCCGCTCATGTGCCAATGGAAATTCTTGGTCTTGAGGTACAGGGCGAAGACATCGGCCAGGATGGCGTTCATCGCGCCCGCGATATCTTTTCTGGCGCTCTCCTCCAGATCCGAGGGGGTATTCAGGGGAGCCATTTGACGGCGTTCAAGGGTGGCAGTCGAGTTTCCAGATTTTTTCATCGTCAATATCCTTTCTTTCGACTTGGCGCTTGGTTTGGAATTGCCAGTGTCGCAGAGCCGCGCCCGTTGTGGGCCAATCGACGTTCTTACCAGGACAATTTTACGATTTATTCATCGGTCCGATGGCAGAGCCGGACCCCTTCGATACTGATACAGAATTTCCGCTTTAGTGACCACCGGTGGCGCCGCCTACACGAAACTTTCTGATCACCAATGCCAGCGGTATTCCCAGCAAAGCCGCGTAGCCCAGCAGGCGGAAGCAATCAAGAAATGCCAGCATCGCAGCCTGCTCGGTCAGCAACTTCGAAAGCAGGCCCAGCGCCTTGTTCGAGGCATCGGAGTAGCTTGCGCCGGCTGCAATAAATGTCTGCGTCGTCCGGCTCAGGAAGCTCGCCACTCCGGGCTCGTAACCGCTGACGTGGCCAACCAGCACCGACTGATGGAACTGGGTACGCCGCTCCAGCATGCTCGTAACAAAAGCGATGCCAAAACTGCCACCCTGGTTGCGGAAAAGATTGGTCAGGCTCGACGCCTTGTTATTCTTCTCCCGCGGCAGATAGGAATACGCAAGCTGGCTGGTGGGCACGAACAGAAAAGACAGCCCCAACCCCTGCAGGGCGCGAGCCCAAACTTCGTGACGGTAGTCGGTGGTGAGGTCGAAGCTGCTGAAGTGCAGCATCGACAGCGCGAGGATGCTGAAGCCGGTCACGATTAGTACCTTCGCCCCGACCTTCGGTAGAAGCTTCACGATAATAGGCGCCATGAAGACGATGACCAACGCTCCCGGCCCGAGCACGAGGCCGGCATCGGTTGCTGTGTACCCGTACAACTGTTGCAGCATCTGCGGGATGAGGACGGTACTGCCGAACAGCACGAAGCCGAACAGGAAATAGAAGCAGTTGGAGATGGCGAAGTTTCGCTCGCCCAGCAGTCGAAGTTCGACCACCGGATCAGGCTGACGCAGCTCCCAAAAGATTGCGACCACCAGCGCCGTTACGGCAATCAGCAGAAATGTCGAGATGAATCTGCTTTCCAACCAGTCATCGCGCTGACCACGATCGAGCACCACTTCCAAACACGCGAAACCGATGGCCACCAGCAGAATGCCCAGATAGTCGATGCGGAGCTTGCCTGCGCGGCGCGCCTGCTCGGCCTCCTGTTTGAACTCGACGGGATCGGAGACGAATTGGCTGGTCAGCACCAGCGAGACGATTCCGATGGGCACGTTGATGAAGAAGACCCAGCGCCAGGAAAAGCTGTCGGTGATCCATCCGCCGAGCGGCGGTCCGATGGCCGGCGCCGTGACGATCGCCATACTGTAGAGCGCGAAGGCCGAGGCGCGCTTGTCGGCAGGAAACGTATCGACCAGGATCGCCTGCTCAACCGGCGCGAGTCCGCCGCCGGCAATGCCTTGCAGAACGCGAAAGAAGATGAGGAGATTGAGGCTGGGCGCCAGGCCGCAGAGTAAGGAGCTCACGCTGAACAGCGCGACGCAGCCCATGTAGTAGTTCTTGCGTCCGAAGACGCGGCTGAGCCAAGCGCTCAGCGGCAGAATAACGGCGTTGGCGACAAGGTAGCTGGTGAGCACCCACGTGGCCTCGTCGTAGCTGGTCGCCAGCCCTCCGGAGATGTGCGGCAGCGCGACGTTGGCGATGCTGGTGTCCAGCAACTCCATGAAGGTCGCCAGCGTGACGGTGACCGCGACCAACCACATGTTGGGCGCTTTCGCTCGCTGCGATTCGAAGGCTGCGAAGCGTGGGCCCAGTTCGCCGGCGACCGCTGTGTTAGTGCTCACTTATCGTCCGCAGCCGCCGCCGTAAGTAACGCCTCAACCTTCGCATCCAGATCTTTGGCCACTTGCAGAGCCTGGGCGTTCCCGTACGGAGCCAGAAAGCTCGCCATGCGGTCGTAAGAAAGATGGGTGCCGTCCTCGCGCTCATCGATCAGGATGGTGACCGGAGCGTAGGAGCCCGCGTCGGGCACGTACTCCACCATGCGCTTCATGATCAGCGGATTGCCGATGACGAGCCTGACTATGTGCGGTGATGATGCGCCGGTTTCTTTGCGCAGAATCTCGCCCAGATCGAAGCGGGTGAACTCCATCAGGCCGGTACTGCCCACCGCGGCGTTGATCGCCTGCTCCAACTCGGCATAGTTTTTGGCAGCCGTCGTCTGCTTGCGAAAAGTCGCCATGTCAGGACGGCCGATCCGCTTCTCCATCGCGGCCACGACTTCAGGAACGGACTTCTTCGATGTACGGCTGAAACGCTGAACCGCGATCTCTCGTATCGCCATTGATTCCTCCCTCGCGTGGAATGCCGAATGTGCGGGCAGTTACACCTGGGCGAACCCGCCGTCGACGAAGAACTCGATTCCGGCTACGTAGCTGCTGTCGTCAGAGGCCAGGAAGACAACGGCCTTGGCGATCTCTTCGGAGGTGCCGAGCCGGCCTAGCGGCACCTGACTGGAAATCACCTGGCGTCTTTCGTTGCCAACATCGGGAGCGGAGGCGAATAAATCGGCCAGGCCGGGCGTGTCGATTGAGCCGGGGCTGACGGCATTCACGCGAATGCGGCGGGCTTTGAGGTCCGTGGTCCACGTCCGGGCGAACGATCGCGCCACAGCTTTGGTTGCGCTGTAAACGCTGTTTGCGGCCAGGCCTTTGCTGGCGACGATGGAGGAGTTGAGGATGATCGAAGCGCCGTCCGGCAACAGCGGCAGGGCTTTCTGAACGGTAAAGAGCATGCCTTTGACGTTGATATCGAAAGTGGTGTTGTAGAGCTCTTCTGTGATGGACCCAAGTCGTGCGTAGCGGGCGACTCCGGCGTTCGCGAAGACGATGTCGAGTTTGCCCTTCTGTTTCTTGATCTGTTCGAAGACCCGATCCAGGTCGCCGAGATTGGAGACATCGCCCTGAATGGCTTCTACGTTCTTGCCGATTGCTTTTGCGGCCGCTTCCAGATCCTGCTGGTTGCGTCCGGTTATGAAGACGTAGGCGCCTTCTTTCACAAACTCCTTCGCGGTGGCCAGCCCGATACCGCTGCTGCCTCCGGTGATGAGAGCGATCTTTCCCGACAGCTTGTCCATGGGAGCCTTCCTTTCGCTAGCATAGGATTGTTGAAGAGACCGAGTGGTCGCAAATTTATCTAAATTGGACTAGACTGATCCTGAGACATTCGGCCAGATCCCGGGGAGGGTACCCATGTCAAAAGGCGAGGCGACGCGACAGCGCATTATCGAGGCGGCCGCAGGACTTTTCAACCAGCACGGTTACGAAGGTTCGTCCCTGTCCGAGCTGATGGAGGCTACCGGCCTGGAAAAGGGCGGCATCTATCGCCACTTCGCCAGCAAGGAAGAGTTGGCGGCAGAAGCGTTTGATTACGCCTGGAGCGCCGCCACGCAGGCTCGCATGCACGACCTGGATAAGGCAGAAAACAGCGTCAACCAGCTCAAGCAATTCGTCGCGAACTTCGTGGAACGGCGGCCGGCGGTACCGGGCGGCTGTCCGCTGTTCAACACCGCCGTCGAAGTCGACGACAGCGATTCGGCGTTGCGCAATCGCGCTCTCAAGGCGCTGCATGGCTGGCGCGACCTTCTGCAAACCATCATCGAGACTGGTCTCCGGCGACGCGAGATACGGCGCGGAACCGATGCGAAGGGGTTGGCGACGCTCATCATCTCATCGCTGGAAGGCGCGTTGATGATGAGCCGCCTGGAGCGGCGTCGCGATCCCCTGCTGTCGATACAGAAGCATCTCGACGACTTCCTCGAAACCGGCGTACGGTTGCGGCGCTAACCCCGCTTCGAGGGTTTGTACGACAAGCCTGCCGACTGGAGCAGGTGATTAATTTTTGCGACGTATTGCGCAACCGCATCACGAGCGGCGTCGCTGCTCCATCCCAACTCCGCCGCGAGCAATGAGCCGACCACCGGCGCGGCATCGATGGCATCGGACCAGGAGTAGAGCTGCGTGCCGATGCGGCGCGCGAGCACGTCCTCGACGGTCGCCGCCATCTCATGGCGAACTGAGTAGACCACCTCGGCCTGAATGGGAGCACAGCCGGCAAGAATGGGCTGCAGCAACGCCGGATTTTCCGCCTTCAATGCCAGCACTTCCTCCGACGCAGTTCCAAACTTCCTCGCCAAATGATGGGCTGTCAATTCCGGAACCTGATAATCCTGAGCTAGCTTCTTCCAGTAGTCGTGGGTATAGCCCTCGCCACCGTACAAAACGTGCTGGCGCGTCGGGCTTTCCGTTACCGGCACGTTGAGCGACTCCTGCACGCGGGTGACGGTGTCCTCGCCCATGGCGCGATGCGTGGTCCACTTGCCGCCCATGATGCTGATCAGACCGCTGGCGGCATCGACTTCGATTACATCGTCGCGAGCCAGCTTGGCGGTGCTTTCCTCTTCGCCTGAGCCCACCAGCGGGCGCATTCCGGCATAGCCGCTGACGATTTCGTCGGCCGCGATCGGACGCGAGACATAGTGGTTCAGTTGTCCCAGCATGAACTCGATGTCTTGTTTGGTTACGACCAACTCGGCATCAACCGAGACTTCTTCATCCGTCGTTCCAACCAGCAAGCGGCCGTTCCACGGTAAAGCGAAGAGCACGCGCCCGTCGTCGGTCTTGGGAATGAGCAGCGCGTCGTCGGTCTTGAACACCTCCAGCGGGAGGAGGATATGTGCGCCTTTGCTCGGGCGCATGCGTCGCTTGACCGTGGGAGTAGCCATCTGCCGAATCGCGTCGGCAAACGGGCCGGTAGCGTTGACGATAACCTTGGCGCCGACCGAGAAGGTGGTTCCCGTGAACTGGTCTTTGACCACCACGCCGGAGAGCTTACCGTCGGCCTGACGCTGCAAATCAGTAACCCGCGCGTGGTTCAGCGTGTTGCCGCCCGCGTGGGTAAAGCTTTGTACCAGGGTGATGTTGTAGCGCGCGTCATCGAACTGGCCGTCGGAATACTCGACCGCGCCGACCAGGCCATCCTGCCTCAGGTCGGGCATGCGTTTGAGTGCCTCTTCGCGCGACAGTAGCTTGCTGGGCGAGATGCGGCCTTCACCCGCCAGCCAGTCGTACATCTTCAGGCCGATGTCCAGGTAAGCGGCATTGAGCCAGCTGTAACTGGGCACCAGAAATTCCAGGCGGCGCGTCAGGTGCGGAGCGTTGTCGAGCATGCGTACGCGCTCGTGCAGCGCGCGAACCAGGACGTGATATTCCTTCACGTCTAGACCCTTGACGGCTTCTTCCAGATAACGCACGCCGCCGTGAATGATCTTGGTGGCCGCGCTCGAGGTGGCGCCGGCGAAATCACCGGCATCGAACATCACGGTTCGGATTCCGCGCACTTGCGCATCCAGCGCACACGCTGCGCCGGTGGCTCCGCCTCCGATGATGCACAGGTCAAACTGCTGGTTGGCGATGTTTGCTAGTTCTTCCGCTCTGCTTTTCATTGGTCAGCCACAAACATTAGCCCAGCCGAGTCAATCTGCCAAGAGCAAGACGTTGCTCCGGCAAATGAGCGTGCTGACAAGATCACACACGATCAGGCTGAGAAGATGACGGCGCCTCTTAACGGGGATCGCCCGACCAATTAGACCCAAACAAAGGCGGCTCGTCGCAAATTAAGTAACGGCCATCATGCTGTCCCCTTCCGGACACCCTGTTCCGCCAGCGGATAGGCGACCGGCGTTTCGAGGATGAAGATTCGACCGTTAGGACTTGCCTGTCTATAGCTTGCAAACCGCGCGGGTTGGTATGAAAATTGCGCTTCTAAAAGGAGCGCTGCGCTTGCCGGCAGCGAGGATGGCGCGATGAGCGGACTGTTTCAGGACATTCGCTACGCAATGCGGCAGTTGCGCAAGTCTCCCGGATTCACCCTCGCGGCCGTCATTACACTAGCCTTGGCGATCGGCGCCAATGCCGTGGTGTTCAGCGTGATGGATGCGTTCCTCCTGCGCCCGCTGAATGTGCCGAACGCGCAGAGCCTTTACGCCATCGAGCGTCGGGCCAGTTTCCTCGATCCCAGTCAGTCTTATCCGGACTATCTCGACATACGCGAACGCAATCGCAGTTTCCACGATCTGGCCGGCTATACCGCGACCGAGGTTGGAGTGAATGCAGGGTCTGGCGCCTCCAGCGCGTGGGCTATCGAAGCGACTGGCAACTATTTCGATGAACTCGGCATTCAGCCTTTCCTCGGCCGCTTCTTCCACCCATCGGACGAGCATGGCGCCGACAGCGCACCGTACGTCGTGCTTAGTTATGACTACTGGCACAGCCACTTCAACGACGATCGCAACATGGTTGGGCGCGTGGTGCAGTTGGACAGGCACCCCTATACCATCCTCGGCGTAGCGCCGCCGGAGTTTCGCGGCACGCTGTTGTTTTTCAGCCCCGACCTGTTTGTGCCCATGGTGGACCAGCCGCAGATCGAAGGCGTGAACCAGCTGAACTCGCGCCGCAATCGCTGGGTCTTTATGGTGATGGGGCACTTGAAGGACGGCGTCACTCCGGCGCAAGCAGTGGCCGACTTGAATTCGATCGGCGCGTATCTGGAGAAGACTTATCCCATCGAAGAAGGCAAGCTGGATTTCCTGCTGGCGAGTCCCAGCCTCTATGGCGATTATCTCGGACGACCCTTCAAGGCATTCTTCTCGGGACTGATGTTGCTGGCAGGACTGATTCTGCTCGCTGCATGCGCGAATCTGGGCAGTTTGTTTGCAGCGCGCGCCGCCGACCGTTCTCGAGAAGTCGCACTACGGCTGGCCCTGGGGTCGACCCGCCGGCGCCTGCTGCGCCAACTCTTCACCGAAGCGCTGATGGTTTCTCTGATCGGCGGCGCACTTGGTGTATGGGGTAGCGTGATGCTGCTGCACGGGCTGCGAGTCTGGCAGCCCATGCCGCGATATCCCATGCACATGCCGGTAACACCCGACGCGACGGTTTATCTCGTGGCCTTCCTGCTCGCCGTCGTCAGCGGACTGCTGTTCGGTGCGGTGCCTGTCAGACAGGTTTTGCAGGCGAGTCCCTACGAGATCATCAAATCCGGATCGATGGGCCACTTAGGACGGCGAGTCTCGCTTCGTGACGTTCTACTAGTGGTGCAGATTGCAATCTGCGCGGTACTGGTTACTTCGTCGCTGGTCGCCCTGCGCGGATTAGAACGCACCGTCAGCGCCCGCTTCGGCTTCGACCCGCAGAACGCGATACTGGTGGATACCGGCCTCACTATGGCCGGCTACCGCGGAGAGAAGGTGCCTGTCATGCAGAAGCGCATGATTCAGGCGCTGGAAACGATTCCTGGAGCTCAGTCCGTGGGTCTTATCGATCAGCCGCCACTGCACGAAAGCTGGACTCCGACCAACGTCTTCACCGATGCCACCACGGATTTTCGTCCTCAGCGCGCGGCAGCGGAAGCCATTCAGTACAACATCTCGCCTGAGTACTTCCAGGCGGCAGGCACCGCGCTGCTTTCCGGCAGAATGTTTACCTGGCACGACGACAAGGCCGCTCCGCGAGTCGCCATCGTCAATCCGGAGTTTGCCCGCAGAATCTTCGGCTCTCCGACAGATGCGATTGGACGCTTCTTCAAACTGCCTGACGGCACACGCGTCCAGATCGTCGGCATGGTCGAGGACGGGAAGTACACGAACATCATGGAGATTCCTCATCCCGCGATGTTCCTGCCCATCCTGCAATCGCCATCGGCGCAGACGTTCCTGGTGGTGCGCTCCAATCGCGACTCGCAGCAACTCGCCGCTGAGATAACCAGCAAGCTGCGACAACTCGATCCCGGACTGCCCTTCTTCATTCAGACGTGGAACAAGAAGTTGGACGGCGCTCTGTTTGGCTCGCGTGCGGCAACGCTGTCGCTGGCCGTGCTGGGCGTGCTGGGTGCAATGCTGGCCATCACTGGCATCTTCGGAATGGCGGCGTACTCGGTGAGCAAACGGCTGCGTGAATTGGGGATTCGCATCGCTTTGGGCGCGCAGCGCAAGGAAGTGCTGCAGGCCGCTCTGGGGCGGGCGTTCAAGTTGCTCGCGGTCGGCTCGGGAGTGGGATTGCTGCTTGGCATCCTCGCAAGTCGCGTTCTGGCTTTCCTCGTTTACCTTGGAACTCCGCGCGATCCCCTGGTGCTCAGCGGCTCGGTTTTTGTCATGCTGCTGCTTGGACTGATAGCCACCTGGATTCCGGCACAGCATGCGCTGCATGTCGATCCTCTGCTTCTGCTGCGCGATGAATAAGCAGATAACGGCGGCGAGAGCCTAATCAACTGGCCCGAGATATTTGTCCAGCCAGGCCAGGACTTCCTTGACCAGTTGTGCCTGTGCAGAGTGACGTCGTGAGGCGACTCCATGACAACATGCCGCTTGTTGACCATCAGCACCGGCAACTTCAACCGGGGCGCGAAGACTACCGCAGCCGGATTTAAATAGAGCCAACGTCGAACGGGATTCCGTAGCGATCGAGCATCGCGACTTCCGATAGCGGCCGACGCTTGACCGGGCCGAAGTTGCGTTCCGGATATCCGATTGGCATGAGCGCAAAGGTACGAAACTCCGGCGGTAGATTCAGCACCTGCTTGATCTCATCTTCCGCGACGGTGTGGTTGGTCGTGATCAACGTGCCGAGTCCGAGCGCACGGCAAGCCAAAATCACATTCTGTATCGCTGGATAAATACTGGCTCCTGCAGTCCACGGTGTGGCACTTCGCATTGCCGCCTGCACATCCGCCGGAATTTCCGCGGGCAAATCGAGTGGAGTGATTTTCAGGCACGGAATCAGCAGAACCGGAGCATCCTTCATGTGGTCGTAAAGATGCTGGCCGCCTTGCATCATGTGTTCGTACTCGGCTTCGGATTGATTCGCGGGCCGTCCGGAATTCTGATATCGCTTTAACACCCACATGCTCACGCGTCGATAGATTTCCCCGATGCGGGCTCGCTGGTCGGCGTCGCGCACCACCATGAAAAGCCAACTCTGACGATTGCCGGCATTGGGCGCACGAATCGCAGCTTCCAGAACCTGCTCGAGGACCGCGTCGGGAATCGGATCCGGCTTGAGCCAGCGCATCGCGCGTGCGGTGTACATGGCCTCGAAAAGGCCGATGTCGTTTTCACATTTACCGAACGGATCGGGCATGAGAGCTCCTCAGGCAGATTCGTGCTTGTCTTCGCCACGTGTACCAGCGACTATTCTACGAATTCGAAAGCCACGGCGCTGATCACGCGCACATTCCGTGCTACTCTTTCGCCACAGCGATGACAAGTGCTACGGGCAACAGACTATCGCCGGAGCGGCCAACCGGCGAGGCTTTTCGGCCAGCTGCTTCTTCGGCGGAGCTCTTCAGACTGCTGGAATCGTTCTGCGAAGCGACGACGCCGAAGCGTCGCAGGATGGCTTTCGCCGCGCTCGCACGCTGGACGCGTGAGCGATCCGACACTCCGGGTCCGGGTTTGGCGATGCTTGTCGAAACGCTGGAATCGCATTCGGAGTTGCGAACCAGGGTCCAGCAATCGTTCGCCGTCATGCTCTCAGAGGTGCAATCGCTTTCGTTGCTGGCTGAGGCCGGGCTGCCGTCGGTTCACACTTTTCGGACCGAGATTGCACGGCGAGTCGTCGAACGTATTCTTCCTTCGGCGCTTGCCGAGACCGACACACGCAAGCTGTTGAACGATCTCTTTCGCCGCCGGGAGGATGCGCACCGGTTCGCGGAGATCCCTTCCGAGCTTCTGAGCCGCGTTACGACGGCGCTGTTCGGCAGCGACGATGAAATCTGGCAAAGGCAGGTTCGCGACCTGCAAGAGGCGATGCGTCTGCTGGCGGCGCGCATCAGCGGCCTCGGCATTGCCCCCGAGGTGCGCGAGCGCGCTGGCGTCGACTCCGACGTTGTCGGACACTCTCCCTTCTACCAACTGATTCGCTGCACCGAAGAGTTGATCTCCAAATGCGAGTCGCCCGAGTGCATAACGGCGCTCGATACCTGGAAGCAGGTAGTGGCACGCTGCCGTGCCGAGATGGAAATCGTATACGAGCACATGCAGTCGGCCGGCATCAGCGTGGAACTGGTGTTCGATCTGAAGACGATCCAGGGGTGCCTGGTCAGGATGGAAAGTATCGCGCGGGTGCTGACTGCCGGCGATCCGTCCGAGCGGCTCACCGCCGTCCATCATCTGTTCAACCGGCTCATCGAAAGCAACCTCGAAGACAAACGCGTCACTGCCCTGCTGCGCGAGAACCTCAACCTGCTGGCGCGTAAGATTGTGGACCGGACGGGTGAGACCGGAGAGCATTACATCGCCAACAATCGCGCCGAATACCGGCACATGTGGATTGCCGCTATCGGAGGAGGCTTGCTGACTGTCTTCACGGCAGCGGTGAAGATGCGCATCGTCGAAGCCCACGCACCGCCTTTCCTGGAAGGCTTTGCGGCAGGCACAAATTACGCGGTCAGCTTTATCTTCCTGCAGATTTTCGGCCTGGCTCTGGCGACCAAGCAGCCGGCTACTACGGCCGCGACCTTCGCGCGCATTATCCGAGACAATCGGGGGCAGCAGCGCTCCAGTAAGCTCACTGACTTCGTCGCTCGGATCACGACTACCCAGTTGGCTGCCGCTGTCGGCAATGTTGCCGCCGTATCTCTAGGTGCGGCGGCGTTCGAGTGGCTCTGGAAGACCTTCTTTCACCAATCGTATCTGCCTCGCCTCAGCGCCACGCACGTTCTGGAGACGCTGCATCCGTACGCTTCCGGCACCGCGTTCTTCGCCATCATTACCGGCATCATCTTGTGGCTGGCTGCCCTTATCGGCAGCTGGATGGAAAATGCCGCGGTCTACTATCGCTCGGTGGAGGCTCTGGCCCAGCATCCTCTCATAGCGCGCCTGGGAGAGGTGCGGGCGCGCAAACTGACGCACTACGTCAAGCACAACATGAGCGGCTGGTTCACCAGCATCGCCCTCGGTTATCTGCTCGGCTTCACGCCCGAGATCGGCCAGTTCTTCGGCATCCCGCTCGACGTCCGACACGTCACGCTGTCTACCGGAACGCTCGCCCTGGCGGCTGCGCGCTTCGGAACCGCGCAGTGGGGCCAAATGTGGGTGTATCACGCGATCGCCGGAATCGCCGTCATCTTCGTGTTGAACCTGGGTGTGAGCTTCATGATCGCAGCCTACATCGCGCTGCGCGCGTATGATGTCAGCCCGCGCGAGCAGTGGGAGATCCTGGGCTACCTCATCCGCGAAGGATTTCGCTCGCCGTTACGCTTCATCGTGCCGCGTAATCAGGCTCAGCCCGCGGCTGAGGAAGCGGAAGCACATTGATTCAACATTGGATTGCAAGTGTGAATGCAAGTCTTAAGAAGTTACACCACAAGCGTTGACAAATCTTTGACGAAGTTGTGACACCGGCGGAGGTGCTTCTGTCTAGCATTGTCCCGTCGATCCGCACGCCGCGGACATCTCTTCAAATCATCATTGTGAGGCTAGAAATGCGCCACGTAAGCAGCATTCCAGTTAAGTCGGAGAACTATGTCTCATTCAGGGGCGGTTTGTTTTCCCTGGCCATCCTGATGCTCTGTAGCATTGCCGTCTCAGCGCAAACCAGCGACTTTCAGGCGAACCTGTCCGCCGGCCCCACCGGAGTCCTCGTACACAGCAGGTTCGGCGGGCAGATCTTCGGATACGATATCGATCAGAACGGCACAGAAGGCCTGCTGGCCGAGTCCAAGACGCTATCCAACGGCAACGTGCTGGCTGCGGTCGAAACCTTCGATCAGGCAACCGGCAACATTCTGGACGTAGTGCAACTGACGCAGCCCTCCCACGCGCAAGATGACTTTGTGACCATGGGCGTGGTCGGCAACAGCGTTGGGTTGTTTGAACACGAGCACGTCTCCCGAATCACCGTCACCAGCCGCACCTTCGCCACCATGAATCCGCTGAGTTCGAATCGTGTGACCGGCGCTTGGACGCCGCCCATCGGAACGCAGCACATCATAATGCCCGGCGGAGTGAGCCACAACCAGGGCGTGCCGAACGTCGCCGTGTTCGCCTACGACAATAGCGGAAACTTTATTCCGTACGTCTTCAGCTCCAACGTCGCCAATAATACGTTCGGGCCGGTCGTGAATATTACCGACTCCAACAATTTCGGCAGCGTGCCGCCGCCAATCGCTTACGACAGCGTGACCAACAAAGCGCTGCTGGGCGGAGGAAACGGATGCTTCGGCTGCCGGCCCGTCTTCGGCGTGGTGGATCTGACCGCGGGGACATTCACGGAATTTACCGGCATCGGATTCGGCTTTGTGAACGGCCTGGCCATTGATTCGGCCGACGGCATCGCGGTCAGCACAACGGAAGATGATGCGGGCGTGGAGTTCTACAACTTGAGTACCCAGACGGGTTTCATCCTCGATCTTCCGGGCTCGCAGGGGTTGCAGCAGTTCAGCGGCGCCGATGTCGAGTTTGACCCGGTTCACAAGCTGTTTCTGATCGCCCAGCCGGTTTCCAGTTCGGCTCCCAGCGGGAGCACGATTTACGTTTACGACACCAGCGGGAATCTGCAGGAGACCATTAACGGTTTCAGCTTCTCGAACACATTCAACGTGGTAGGAGCTTATATCGCGCTGCACCCGAGCCAGCGCACCGGTTATATGGAAGGACCGGACTCCGGCGTTACCGAGCTTCAGGCTTTCACGTACTAACAGAAAAAGGTCCTCAGCAGGTAGGCTGTTGAGGACCTTTTCTTTTTGTAACGCTGCGCCGCCCCGATCTAGCTGGCTTGCTCTTCCTCATGCTCAGCCGAGCGGACGAAATAAGAATCGACCGCAGCGAGCAACGCTTCCCGGTCGAGACACGGTTCCACTTCCTTGTAACGCGCTTTCCAGAACACCTGATTTACCAGATCCCGCGGATGGCAGGCGCGCAGCGGCTCTCTCAGGTCTTTGCGGATGACGTTAATCAATTCGTTGATGGTGTCGGTCTCGCACTTCAGTCCACAGGTGCTGCAAACGGCATGGAAGATGGCGTGGAACTGCGGCTCCGTCACCGGTCCAAGGTAGATCTTAGTCTGGATCCTGCGCAGGAAAGCCTCGTCAGCCAGCGTGCCTGGATCCAGGTTCGTGGCAAACACCACGCACGGCTCGAATGGAACCTCGACCTTACGTCCTCCGGCCATGGTCAGGTAGTCGATTTTGCGATCGAGAGGAACAACCCAGCGGTTCAGCAGCTCCTCCGGACGAAGACGCTGGCGTCCAAAGTCGTCGATGATGAGGAAGCCGTTGTTGGCTTTCATCTGCACCGGAGCGGTGTAGTACTTCATCACCGGATTAAACTGCAGCTCCAGCATCTCGATGGTCAACTCGCCGCCTACCATGACCGTCGGCCGTTGGCAGAGCACCCAGCGCGCATCGCCACCGTGTGAGTCATTCACCTTGGTGTGGAGATGCGGATCGAAAACGGTAATCACTTGATTGTCGACCTCGACCGCATAGGGTACCCACACCTGGTCGACAGTTAGAACCTGCGCCAAAGCCGCGGCGATCGTGCTCTTGCCGGTGCCGCTCGGTCCGTAGATGAAGATCGACGTTCCGGAATTCAAAGCCGTGCCCAGTTTTTCCAGCGTGCTCGGCTCAAGCACAAGATGAGCGAAGGCGCGTTCTACCGCAGGCGAATGCACTTCAAAATTGCGGGCACTCTGCTCGCGAACCTGCTGGACGTAATGCGTTAAAGGAACCGGCGCCGCGCCGATGTAGTGGTTGGTCGATAGCAATTCCGACGCCCGACTTCTGCCTTGCGCGGTGATGGCGATCTGAGGCATGTTGCCCACCATGCCCTTCAGTTCGCAGAGCTGTTCCGCACGCATGCGACGAAGAATCTCGTTAATCACTCCGAAGCTGAGGCGGGTGTGGTCGGCGAATTCGCGCAGCGACAAGGGACCGCGGAGATAGAGAACCTTCAGCGCCAGATCCTCGGCCAGGCCTTGCGGCAATCCAAGTTCTGCCAGAGACTCGGGCACAAACATAGGTCCGCGCCAGCGGTCGGCTGCGCCATTGGGCGGCTCTTGCGGGCGCGGCGGCGGGGCCACTGCAACCGATGCGGATTTTTGCATCGCACGCCGCCATGAAGTGCTCCTGATCGAAAAGGAGCTGTCGATCGGCGCAGGCTGTGCCGCCACCGACCCGGACGTATGCAGAGGATTGGTTCGAATGCCAGACGAACTGTCCGTACGCGCAGGTTGGGCCGCCACCGACCCGGACGTGTGCAACGGCCCACGCCAGGCGTCGTTCTTACCCGAAGACGGATTCTCGGTGCGCGCCGGCTGCTGCGATGAGACCGATCCGGAGGTGTGCAGCGGATTGCGCCAGGCGTCACTCTTGCCCGAAGACGGATCCTCCGTGCGCGCCGGTTGCTGGGAAGAAACCGATCCGGAAGTATGCAGCGGGCTGCGCCAATCGCTTTTTGCTTTAGACGAATCCATATGTGCTCCTGTGACGCAACTGATTGCTTGTATCAGTTCTCCTCGAACTGAACGGTTATGAGCTCGACATTTGCGAGCTCTTGCTGATCCATTGGCTGATCCCAGCGCCGGCCGCGTCAGAAATCGCCATCGTTTGCATCGGGCGGGAGCGCGCGCCCGTACTACTCAATTCCTGGCAAGTCTCGAATCGACTCCGCCAACGCTTCCATACTGCGCAGGAAGCGCGTCCAGCGGGGGTCGGAGCGAAACGGGTCAAGCGCGGGATTGACCGCTGCTGTCGCCAAAAGCGCGAAGCCGGCATCTCCAGCTCGTTCCAGTTCCGCAAAGCCGCTATCGATCTCGCCCAAAGCACCGAGGATCGTAGCGGTGAAGTAGTGCCCATCTACCACGGTCGCAGGATCCACCTGCGCAAGAATGCTCTCCGCGCCCTCGCGCTCTCCAGCTACGGCGGCAACGTAGGCGTGCAGCAAATCCCATACGGGGTCGGACTGCTTGCGCGAGAGCTCTTCGATCTGAGATTGCGCGTCGCCGACACGACCTGCGCGGGCAAGAGCCATCGTCCGCGTAGCGCCCGCCATCAGGAAGTTGGGGTTGAGTTCCAGCGTCCGCTGGAGCTGTTGCTGTGCCTCGTCCCAACGCTGCTGGAAATACAAAACCTGCCCGTAACAGAAGTTGATTGGCGCCATCAGCGGATCGATTTCACAACCGGCCTTGGCATGTTCTTCGGCTTCGTCGAGCCGCTCACAGGCAGCCAGCGACTGCGCGTAGGCATAGCGTGCAATCGCGGAATGAGGGTTCAACTCCATTGCCTGCTCGGCTTCCCAAAGCGCGCGAGGAAGATTCAAGTCCAGGAACAGCTCCGTCAGGCTGAGCGCGGCGTGTGCCTCCGAAAGCGAACTCTCCAGCTCAATCGCCTGTCGGGCGCAGGCTTTGGCGTGGACCAGGGCTTCCGTCGTATTGACTCGGCCGACGACCGTCAAGATTGCGAGGCCGATCGCCATACACGCATAAGCAGCGGCGTGCTGCGGGTCCGTGTCAATCGCCTGCTGATAAAGATCGAGAGCGCTTTGCAATCCCGAGGCGGTCCACTCGATGGCGCGCTCATTGCCCCGCGCGAAGAATTCGTCGGCCGGACTCTGTAACACCTGGACCGGCTGCTCAGGAGCTGCGGGCGCCCGCTTGCGACCGGCCTTCTTGTTCATGTCCGATGACGGTGCTCGGAGCTTTTGAATCACGCCCTGCGCGATCTCATCGGCAAGCTCGGTCCCCTGACGGGGATTGCAATTGAACTGTCCGCCCCACAATTGAGTGTCCTTGGCAACGTCGATGAGCTCCGCGCGAACCGAGAGTGTTCCGTTACGCACGGTAAGCCGGCCGCTGAGCACAGCACGCACTTCGAGCTTTCTTCCTACCGCTTGCGGATCGTCTCCGTAATCGCGATGACGGAACGCCTTGTTGCGCGGCACAACCCGGAGACGGCTCACATGCGACAGCGCGTCGAGCGTGCCCTCAGCGATGGTGTCGGCCAGGTAATCGAATTCCGGATTGCCGGTTGCGTTCGCGAAGGGCAGTACCGCCAGCGAATCGATGGTCTTTCCCGCTCTGCGCGGACTTGGGACAGCGGCCAACGCGGTCTTCGCGGAGCTGGTGTCGCGCTGCAGACGGCGGAGATCGGCTACAACATCCGACGCACTCTGATAGCGCAGCCGGCAGTCCTTCTCCAGCAGTTTGCTGACGATGTTACTGAATGCGGGCGGAAGTCCGGAGTTGAAGTTCGCCAGCGGCACAGGATCGCGATTCAGAATCGAGTCAAAAACAAGAGCGGTCGTTCTGCCGGTGAAAGGCAAGGTGCCGGTCGTCATCTCGTAAAGCACGACACCCAGCGAGAACAGATCGCTGCGCGCATCCAGCTTCTGCCCACGCGCCTGCTCGGGTGACATGTAAGCAACGGTGCCGACGGTCTGGCCGGAGCTGGTCAAGTGAGTGGGAGCCGCGGTGACGCCTGCCGCCGTAACTCCAGCCGCGGTCACGCCCGCAGCGGTTGCACCTTCATCTCCGCCGACTGCCACTGCGGCCTTCTGCTGCTGCCCTTCCAGCTTGGCCAATCCGAAATCTAGAACCTTGGCCTCACCGCGGTTGGTGAGAAATACGTTGGCCGGCTTGATGTCCCGATGAACGATTCCCTTCTTGTGTGCCGCGTCCAGCGCGTCAGCTACCTGGATACCGATGCGGATGAGATCGTTGGTCGGAATCGGACCTTCGGAAATTCGCTCGCGCAGGTTTTGTCCCTGCAACAACTCCATGGTGATGAAGTGATGTCCGTCGGCTTCATCCACCTCGTGGATGGTGCAGATATTGGGATGATTCAGAGACGACGCCGATCGTGCTTCGCGCACCAGACGCTCTACCATCTGCGGGTCTTTGGCGACGTCCGGAGGCAAGGTTTTGAGCGCGACTTCGCGCCCCAGACGGGTGTCTTCGGCGCGATACACTACGCCCATTCCACCAGAGCCAAGTTTGTCCAGAACCCTGTAGTGGGAAATCGTCGTTCCAAGCATGTACTTACACGGTCACCGAGGTTTTATTGCGTGAACCCTATGCCGAACGTTACGCGCTAAAAGGGAGCGGAGGAGTTCGCCTGGGACATCTAATTTTTAATGCAAAGTAAATGAACTATACACCGAATTGACGCGGGCTCCGAGCGTTTTTCATGCTCGAAACTTGCTATAAGTCGATGCCAGACTTTCGCGTTAAAAGCTGCTGCACTTTCGCGTTGTTATGCGAAGCACGAACATGTTTGAACGAGCGATCACAGGGGGCTAGTTGGTGTGCATAGGATGATTACCATCCAGTAGTCGAACTTCGGATCGCGCCGAACTGCGCCAACCGCAGGCGGCGTCGAGATCAACTCGAAGCCATGACAAGATTGCCGTATCGGTGCAGCTTCGGTTGATTTCAGTTGCAGACTAGCTAAACCGAAGGCAAGATCAATATCCTCGGCGTGACGATCCGTGACTTATCCGACGAGTCTGTTCTTCCGGACGAAGGGAGATCAACGATGGGTTGGAATGGTACGGCTAGAGCAAAGCAGCGCTTTCGGCTGCTGTTTGCCACGTCGGATGAATCTGCCCTCGGCGACATCAGCCAGGAACTGGCGTCGACGTTCTTCATCAGCATTGCAGCGACGCCGGCCGATCTGCTCTTAAGCATCGGGCAAACCAATCCCGAGATCATCGTCCTCGATGAGACAGTCATTCCGCCCGGCGAAGACCTGTTCGGTCACATCAGCAAGATTCGTGAGGCCGCTTCCAGAGCACTGTTGATCGCGATCTCACGCAGACCGCTGCCCAAAGCGCGGCAACGAACGCTGGAGGCCGGCGGGGACGAGTTCCTGCTGGCGCCAATCGATTTCGACGAGCTCCGCGAATACCTTCAGGAGGCGGCCGAAGAGCGACTGCACCGCTTCGAAGCAGATCGACTGCGAGAAGAGATCAGCAGCAAGAATTCCTTTTGCGCGCTCATCGGCAACAGCGACGGAATGCAGCGAGTCTATGAAGCCATCCGCCGTGTGGCTTCGGGCACATCGACCATCATGCTGCGCGGCGAAAGCGGCACGGGAAAAGAACTGCTGGCCCGCGCCGTAGTCTCGCTGGGCCCTCGTCGCGACGCGGCATTCATCAGCGTAAATTGCGCCGCCTTGCCGGAGCACCTGATGGAGTCGGAATTGTTCGGGCACGAGAAGGGCGCTTTCACTGGCGCTCATGCCAGCCGTCCGGGACAGATTGAACTCGCCGACGGAGGCACTCTTTTTCTGGACGAGATCGGGAGCCTGGGATTGTCGTTGCAGAGCAAGCTGCTGCGCGTTTTACAGGACAGGATGGTGCAGCGGTTAGGCGGCAAGAAGCCGGCGAAAATCGACTTCCGTCTGATTTGCGCAACCAACGAAAACCTGGAGGAAATGGTTGCGACCGGACGCTTCCGCGAAGATTTGTACTATCGCATTCATGTGATACCGATCGATATTCCCCCGCTCCGGGAGCGGAATGGGGACATTCCTCTCCTGGTCGAATATTTCCTTCAACTGTTTTGTAAGGCCAACAGCTTCCCGATGAAGCGCATTGAACCCGGCGCCATGGAAGTGTTGGAGTCGAACGAGTGGCCAGGGAACGTTCGCGAGCTGGAAAACCTTGTGCAGCGGCTGGTCCTGATGGTGGAAGGCGATACCATTCGCGTGAATGACTTGCCCACCGCGGTGATCCAGCGCAGCTCAGAAGTCCACGAGAAGCTCCTGATTCCCGATCAAGGAGTCGATTTCGACCGGGAGATTCGAGACATCGAGGTTGCTTATCTGCGGGCCGCGCTGCAACGAACATCAGGCAAGACCGCCGCTGCCGCGCTGCTGCATATTCCGGTCCAGAAGATGAAGTATCTCTGCCGCAAATACGGTCTCTAGCTCAGCCCCAAAGGTTAATTTTTGACCTAGCAAGGTTTAATTTTTAACCTGATTGACGTTCTGCGGTCGTTCTCCAGGGCGCTCCAAAAGTACATCTATGGGCTTGCAAGGCTCACAAAGAAATAGAGCTTATAGATGTGCGATCAGCGCGCGCTCACTTTGGTCCGTGATTTGCAATACGAGAAGGGCGTGAGCTGCCAGACTTGGCCAAACGCTCAATAAGGAGACATCATGGTTCAGAGAAAGTCACTGATCAGCAACTTCAATGCTACGAAGAAAGCTGTTCTGGCTAGCAAGACATCCACTGTTTCCACAACGCCTGGCAGCCTTAAGGCCGCCCCGATGAAAGCTGCCCCCCTGCGGGCTGCACCGATGAAGGCTGCACCGATGAAGGCTGCACCGATGAAGGCCGCGCCAATGAAGGCTGCGCCGATGAAAGCTGCCCCCATGAAGGCTGCTCCAATGAAGGCTGCCCCGTTGCGCGTTGCCCCTCTGAAAGCGGCACCATTGAAGGCAGCCCCGTTGAAGGCCGCCCCTCTGAGAGCTGCCCCGATGAAAGCCGCTCCGTTGAAGGTCCTCTAGGATCGTCGTCGCCGTAGACGCGACTGGACGAGCAATTCCAAATGACAGACGGAAGTTATAGGAGGCCTTGCGGAAGGCCTCCTTTCCACGTTCAGGCGCTTACCACATCTTCCGCGCAACGAAGTCTGTCGCCGCCTCAGCCAATCGCGCCGCAACACTCCGGCGTTCCAGAATGACTTTTGCTTCTCCCGTCATCCCAATCTTCAAATCTGAGCCGCGGTTAGGTACATCGATGTCCACGGCGTAATACCGCAGTGCTCGAAGCCCGGCATACTGCTCTTGCTCCATCACTCCTGCTGGTATCTCCGCCGTGGTGGGGGCTATGGCGATCACTGATCCTTCCAAGGTTGAGAACATGCCCTGCACGTGAATCTTGGCCCGGCTTCCCACCCGTACTTTGCGGAGTTCGCTTTCCGACAGGAAAATTCTGGCACGCATAACCGACATGTCAGAAACCTCCGCGACTTCGTCGCCGGCGAGCAAGTAGCTGCCCAAGCGGTCTTTTATCTGCGGCGTGACGACCACGCCGGCAATATCACTGCTCGGCGTCAGTTGCGCGATCTGATCGCGCAGAAGCTGCGTCTCGAGGCCTAACTGATCCCGCTGATGGGCGAGAGCGGCATAGTCGGCGTTGTGCAGTTGCGCCTGCATCGCTCGATCGGAAACGGTTTCGTAGTCCGACTCGGTCTGCGCCAGTTGTGATTCCAACTGAACATTACGCAGTCGAAGGAGCGGCGCGCCCGCGGTTACGGTCATACCTTCCTGCGCCAGGACTTCCACCACCGAGCCTGGCACATGCGCCCGCACCATCGATCTTCGAACTGGCTCCAGAACGAAACGGCCAGACACGGTTTCCTGCCAGAGCGGCAAGAACAGCAGACAAAGCAGCAAAGCGGCGAAAGCCCACGTGCGGTATGAGCCGAGTTGAGCCTTTAGAAGATCCTTCTTGTCGAGATAAACATCGTGGGTGAACCTTGCAACACTGCGAATTCGCGCGCGGAATACCAGCCACGCCAGCAGCGATGCCGGCACAAACGCCCACTGCGGGCTGTATCGGTAGCCCACGTGATAGGTGAACTGCACCACAAAGAACAGCAACACATAACCGTAGGCAGCGGAAAGAATCGAGTACGGCACAAACACAAGGCGCCGCTTCCACGGCGTAAACGGAACTTCCACCGGAAGACGGAGGATGTTTCTCTTCACCCATGAGGTCGTGAACTCGGTCGACAGCTCCTTTAGCTCCGAGATCTCAAACAGCTCCGTAAAGATGTAGTAACCGTCCAACTTGACCAGCGGGTTGAGATTAATCAGTAGCGCTGCTACGCCGGCGATCAGGATGATCTTGTAGGAAAGCTCGTGGATGTATCCGCCGGGCGGTAGTCCCCACCAGGCCAGAGTGGCAAACCCACAGAGAATCAGCTCCGACCACAAGCCCGCAAACATGGTCATGATCCGTTGCCATTTGCTGCCGAACACCCAGGCTTCGGTCACGTCGCAAAAGAAACAAGGGGAGAGGTAGATCAAAAGAAATCCCATGCGGTGCACTTCTCCGCCCGTGTGTTTGCAGCAAAGCCCGTGCGAGGATTCGTGCAGAAGGCCGACGAAGAAAATCAGTACCCAGAATTCGACGATATCGCCGAAGCCCTTGTGGGTGAATGTGTAAAATTCCAGGCTGTCGCGCCCGATTTCTCCCCAGCGGCTGATCCAGATGTAGGAGGTGAATCCGATCAACACCACATTGAACAGCAGAAACCCGGGCGTGAAGATCCATTGCAGCTTCTGGTGTGCCTTGGTGAGAAATTTATTCGGATCCCAAGCGGAAAAACTGATCTCGGCCAGATTGCCGAAACGAGAATGCTTCTGCGAGCGGCGGCGGCGCTCTTCCTTCAACTTCTCCCACAGACCTATGTTTTGTTCCTGCGCAGTCTTATACCAGAAAGGCAATTCTGCGGTGGACTGAGCGAAGTCTCGAACATACTGCTCCGTATAGAGCACGGAAGTCTGAGACGTATAGAGTTCGGCAATCTCTTCGTAGGAGCGCTCACCATCGAACAAAGCCAACAGGCTCCATTGGTCATGAGTGAGTGGATAGTAGCGGCGAGTGGACGGGACCAGCACCATGACCATGGGCTTCCCATCCTGCGTCTGCTCCTTCACGATGAGATTTGGATCGACTTTAGGCAGACGCTTCAGCGACGCGGTTACGCGCGGCAGTTCGGGGAGAGCAACGTTGAGCGCCTCAGCCAGATTCATTGCGATTTTGCCGGAGCGGTGAGAGCGATGTGTGCCGTCATACCCGGGCGCAGGTCCGTCGGCGTTCCTTCCAGTTCGGCCATCACGTCCACGGAATCGCTGGCGGGATCGAGCACCGGGCTGATCTGCAATACCTTCGCGGGATATACCGCGCCCGGCACAACGGCCGAAGTAACGTAGACGGTCCCGCCTTTCTTCACTTCGCGCATATAGCCCTCCGCGACCGTAAATCGCACCCGCAGCGGGGCGAGTTGCGAGACCCAGAACAAGCGGTCGCCGGACGCGACCTTCTGACCGGCTCCCACGTAACGTCGAGCTACCACTCCGCTGAAGGGAGCTTCAATGCGTGTCTTGCCGAGCTCCACTTCCTCTACGCGCAGATCGGCCTTGGCATTCTCCAGGTTGCGTTGCGCCTTTTCGATTTCATATTGCGAACCTTCGAACTTATAGCGGGCATGATCGACCTGCTCCTGCGTGTTCACGCCGGCCTTCGCCATTTCTTGCGCACGCTTCAGATCGACCTCTGCCACCTTGGTTTCCGCCTGCCAATCCTTTAAATCGGCTTCGCAACTATGTACCTTGGCTTCGGCTGCATCGTGCATGGCACTCAGTTCGGTATCGTCAAGCTGAGCCAACAATGTTCCCTTTTGTACGGATGCGCCCACGTCCACGAAAATCTGCCTGATCAGTCCTTCACGTTGCGCCAGAACATCAACCTGGTTTTCCACGACGATGGGTCCGGTCGCGACATAGGCCTCATCGCTAGTTCTGGCGGGAGTCGACGGAGCGCTGACCTTGGCAGGTTGAGGAGCAGCGGCTAGCGCAGTGTCGTCCTTTGCCGGCGCGACCGAGCTACAGCCTTGGAATACTAACGTCGCGGATACCAAGGCGAGAAGAAAACCGCTTAAGGGTGAACCTATTCTGGTTGGTTGTACTTTTGGCACGTAGCCCTCTTTCACCACCCAATCCAATTCCACAATTTCGAGTAACCCCACATGACCGGCCGGCGCAGAAGCACGAAACCGATAGGACGCCAGCCCGCGAAGATCTTGCCTTCACCTTGCATGCCGGGACGCAGGAGACCGTTGGCGTTGGCCAACGCGACTCGCGCGTAGAACACTCTTTCGTCCTGAACGAGATGACTCTCAGGACTGACGACGGTAACCGTGCCGTGAAAAGTATTGGTGGGATAGCCTTCCAGCTTGATCGCGGCTCTGTCGCCTGCGCGCAACAAGGACAGGTCGGCCTCATCGACGGCGACATCGATGCTGGCCGCTGAGCTGTCCTGCACCTCGGCGAAGCCGTCCCCGGAGGAAAGCTTGCGTCCGGTCATGTCTTCGACATGTGGCGTTGTGATCCATCCCGAGATAGGCGCGCGCAAGTGTGTTTTGTCGAGCTCCTGTTGCGTACGTTGCACTTCGCCCGCCCAGTACTGTGCCTGCACCTGCCGAATGCCGGCCTCAGCTCCATCATTGCTGGCCAGCGCTCGATTTGCCTGCGACATGGCAGACTGGTATTTAGCCTGTGCCTCGCTCAGGGACGCTCGATAATCCCAGTCATCCAGATCGGCTAGCACGGCGCCACGGGCCACGTGGTCGCCTTCGTGGACATACACCCTGCGCACCACGCCATCCACTTCGGGCTCAACTTGCGCAGTGGTCGCGGCGGCCACGACCGCACTGCCATCCACGCGCATAGGAATTGGGACAGCGGCAAGGAAGATCGCTGCCGTTGCGATCAACGCCAGAATGGCGGCGCGTTGTGATGCAGGCAGAGCTTTAAACTTGTTCTTTTTCTGGATCAACGGTTCCAGAACACCGATAAACGGGACTTCCTGGTAGAGCGAAGCGTTACGAAGTGCGACCGTCGCCTGCCCGGCAATCACCTTGATCATCTCGAAATGAACTTCGCCGAGAAAATCCGGATCGCTGCTCTCGAAAGACACGACCCCTAAGCGTCCTTCTTCATCGGACAGCGGCACAACATAGAAGGCGCGCATGCCGCTCTCGGCAAAGTAGTGGCGGAACTTCTCCCGAGTCTCCTCCCGGTCGGCGTTGATCTCGTCTTCCCTTTGCGTAACCAAGATCTCTTCATCGAGCAGCGAAGCCCACTGCAAGATGGCGCGCAACCGGCTCACTTCCGGATCGTCGGGATTGATCTGCTCGGTGCCGGAGATGGCTTTCAGTTGCAGACGGCCACGCTGTTCCAACGCGATGGCGGCGCGCTCATAAGGAATAACTGCACCCGGTCCGTTCACGACGGCCCGCAACACGCGTTCCAGGTTCAGCGTAGAAGTAATCTCGCCGCTCACGTGTACGAGAGTCTGGAGGATTTCTACCTTTCGCTCGGCTTCCAGCAGAGAGGCATTGTGCAGCGCCTGCGCAGCCGAGCCCGACACCTGAACCATGGTGAACAAATCATCGTCATCGAATTGCAGGTTGGGGTCGCAACTGACAGCCTCCAACACACCAACCAGCGTCTCTCCATCCATCAGCGCCGTCGCCATGACAGCTGTAATGGGGTTTTCTATTGCCCGCTGGTTGCGCTCTCGCAAGAGTGAATCTTCACCGGTCAATAGAATTGGCTCGGCATCATTGCCGACCTGGCCCACAATCGACTGATCTCCTGTCTCACGTGCGCCGGCGTCGTACGTGGGATCGAAGCCCGACTGCTGCACCAGCAAAAGATCGTCTTTGTCGACCATCCACAAATTGACGCCGGTAGCATCGGTTAACTCCTGGACTTTGGAACAGATGATGGGCCACAACGCCTGCATCTCCAGTGTGGCGTTGAAGACCTTCTCGATGTCATAGAGCTGCGTAAGACGGGTGACGGAATGCAGGCTGGCATTGCGTTCGGCCTCGTAGGCCAAAGCGGTGAAGATTCCCAGAGCGGCGCATTCGGCTAGAGGTAGGAAACTATCCAGCAGCGACAACGGGAGCGGCCTGTCAAAACTAATGATCTCGATGCAGCCCAACAACGTGCCGCCGTAAACCAGAGGGACATAGCTCAGGCTGGCAATATTCTGTCGTATATCCAGGTGGGCGAATTCTTCCCGCGGAATATTCGTACCATCGAATTGCAAAATTTGCCGTTGCTCAGCAACCGCGCCAAGGATTCCCGCGTCCAGGGGCAGTTCACCGCGGTCGATGGAAACTTCGCCAATGTAGGCTTTTACCCGCCAACTCGCGGCTTGCTGATCTTCGATTACGTAGACGATGACTGCGGAACGGTCGAGAAGATCGAAGACATGTTGCGCAACAATGCGAGCGCGCGGTACGAGTTCACGCTCCGCTAACAGTGCGGAAACGAATTCCGTCAAGGGAACCGAAAATACCGGCTCGGTTGCCAAGCAGCAACCTCCAAGGTATACGGGAAGACCACCCCATCAACAGCATTCGATAGCTGAAGCTTGCCCCGTCTTGTACACTTGTAATCCCCTGCACCCAAGAAAAACCGGGGTCTTCGTGCAGGGTAAAGAAGCGCGAGGGAGATTACGTGGATATCGATATCAGGAAGTCTGGCGAAGTGCAAGTGTTTCGTCTGCGCGGCCCACTTACTTTAGGTGATCCAGTCGATGATCTACGGCGAGCTCTCGATGAAGTCATCAACGTGGGTGATACCAATATAGTGCTCAACCTCGGTGACGTTCGCTGGATCGACTCAAGTGGCATTGGAGTGGTGGTGAAAGCCCTCACTTCGGCGAAACGAAATGGTGGCACATTGAAACTAGTCAATCCATCCAAACCAGCTCAGCAAACGCTGAAAATGTGCGGATTATTGCCACTTTTCGAGATATATAACGAAGAATCCGAAGCGGTGCAATCTTTCACTTGAGTAATAGTCCAGACTTAACTACCAATCAGGTTCACATCTGAAAGCCTTCCTAGTGATCGCAGAGTGGCGCCACTTAGCGACCATTTCTTACCACTAAGATCCATCTCGAAAGTGGCTATGGTCATTGCCTCTTGTCCGTTTGAGAGGCATTGTGCTCTAGGTACCAGCTCGCAATCAGCACGAATGGTCACGAGATTACCGGGGACATTGCCGCAGTTGTAGCTTCTTCGAGGATTACAAGCAGGCCCGATCTAATGTCGGGGCACGGGCAGTTGGGCTCTGATTGATAACCGGAATTCGCGCGCGTGGGCAAACCGATGTGGCCACCGCAATCGGCTATGGATGACGTTTCAGGGCGGCGACGCTCCGCGGCAATGTGAGCACCAATGCTGGTGCTAAGGGCTCTCAGCGACATGGCCGTCGGTTCCCGACGACGTGGTTCCTGTCTTCGGCCCGGCTCAGGTACAATGCTGAACAACTCAGAACCCAGTCTCCTCTCGATTGGCTGACATAAAGCAACTTTCATTTTGTGAGGACGAGTCGACCGTGAACCCTGACCGGAAGCAATCCCGACGCATTCGTGTGAGCAATCGGACCACAAGCACTGCCCTGTGCCTTCTCATCTTGTTGACATTGACCATCGGCGCATCGCGAAACGCCGTCGCGCAGAGTTATAACGTGATTCACAATTTCGTAGGCGGAGGCGACGGCTCCGAGCCGGCCTACGGCGACATCATCGATGGTTCAGGAAACATTTTCGGGTCCACGTTCTCAGGAGACGCTGGTACCGGCACGATTTTTGAGATGTCCAGACAGGGCTCTTCCTGGACGTCCAACACAATCTACATGTTCACCGGCGGTCTGGACGGAGCCGTCCCTTACGGCGGAGTGATCTTCGGACCCGACGGCTCTCTGTATGGCACCACAGCATTCGGCGGATACGGCCCGTGCAGCACGTGGGGCGGGAAAACCGGTTGCGGCACCGTCTTCAAACTCCAACAATCAGGGGGCAGCTGGACGGAAAGCGTTCTCTTCTACTTTCAGCAGGGCCCCGAAGGCGGCACGCCTTACGGCGGGAAGCTCATCTTTGACCAGGCCGGCAATCTCTACGGCACCACGTTCAGCGGTGGTACCGGGCCGTGCCCCGGTGGCTGCGGCGTTGTGTTTGAGTTGAGCCCTTCCGGCAGCGGTTGGACCGAGAAAGTTCTGTACACGTTTCTCGGCGGCAACGACGCGGCTCAGCCATGGGCCGGCGTGAACTTCGACCCGCAAGGCAATCTTTACGGCACGACTGAGTTCGGCGGATCCAGCAACGTAGGGACAATCTATAAACTGACTCCTTCCGGATCAGGCTGGACAGAAAGCGTCCTTTACACATTCCATGGTCAAAGCGATGGTCAGAAGCCGCTGGCCGGACTCACGTTCGATAACTCGGGCAACATGTATGGCGCTACCAGCGGCGGCGGCGCAAACAACGGTGGAACAATCTTCAAACTGACCCCTTCGGGCAACGGGTGGAACTTCCAGACGGTTTTCAGCTTTTCGGGAGCTGCTGGGCAATTCGCCAACGGGCCGGTCTCGAACCTGGTAATCGACCCGGGTGGCAATATCTGGGGCGTAACCGGCGGAGACGGTACCTCTCAAAAAGGAACGGTATTCCGGCTGACTCCTACGACCAGCGGTTTGAGCCTGACCACGCTTTATAGTTTCGCCGGTGGCGCGGACGGCGGAGTTCCACGTGCCAACCTGGTCTTCGACGGGAATGGCAACATGTATGGCACAGCCGCCGGCGGCAACAATCTGCCGGCCTGCATTGGTACGTGCGGCGTTGCTTTCGAAGTCACCAATCCTCAGCAGTTTGTTTCTGTGCCGCCCTGCCGCGTCGTCGATACGCGCAACCCGAACGGACCTCTTGGTGGGCCGCCGATCCAGGGCCAGACTTCTCGAAGCTTCCCCATTACCGGTAATTGCGGCATTCCCGTGGCGGCGGCGAGCGCGATCTCGGCCAACGTGACGGTGATTCCGAACGGGCAACTGCAGTATCTGACGGTGTGGCCAACCGGCCAGCAACAGCCGCAGATTTCGCTGATGAATTCCGACGGACGCACCAAGGCCAACGCTGCGGTTCTGCAAACCGGGCTCAATGGCAACGTCAGCGTTTACGCCAGCAACACTACGAACGTTGTCATCGACGTCAACGGTTATTACGTGTTGCCGGGAGCTACGCCCCAAGGCGCTTCTCCGCTGACGTTCTATCCGCTGACGCCTTGCCGCGTGGTCGATACGCGCGGCCCGAGCGGGCCACTAGGAGGGCCGGCGCTGGTCGGCGGTCAGGAGCGGGACTTCCCTGTTCAGCAAGCGTCGGGCTGTGGCATTCCCTCGTCTGCAAAGGAATACTCGCTTAACGTGACGGCGCTCCCTCACGGTCCGTTGCAATATCTGACTGCGTGGCCGGCGGGGCAACAGCGTCCTACTATATCTACGCTGAACGCTCCCACTGGAACCACTACGGCCAATGCAGCTGTAATCGGAGTGGGAACTGGCGGCAGCGTTGCCGTGTATCCGACCAACAACACCGATCTGCTGATCGACATCAACGGCTACTTCGCGGCGCCGGGCCCGACCGGCTTGTCGCTCTATCCCGCGCCTCCTTGCCGAGTGCTGGATACTCGCAATGGAAACGGCGCCTTCAGCGGCGAATTAACCGTCGATGTGGTGGATAGTCCTTGCACCACGCCTACGAACGCAGGGGCCTACGTGTTGAATGCAACCGTCATACCGCAGGGACCGCTGGGCTATCTGACATTGTGGGCCGATGGTGGGACTCAACCTGTTGTCTCGACCCTGAATGCGACTGACGGAGCCATTACGTCGAATATGGCAATCGTGCCGACTACAAACGGTTCAATCGACGCTTATGCTTCTTCGTCGACGCAATTGATTCTGGACATTTCCAGTTACTTTGCGCCGTAATGGCTTTGGTGTTTTGACTCCAACAACAATGGCGGCCGCTGCAATCGACGGCCGCCTTTGTTTTGTTCCGATGCCGGCTCAGAAGTTTACCGCTCTTACCCCCAACGAAGCGCCGGTGTGTCGACGGGAGCGTCCCACAGCTTGCAGAGTTGATTATCCATTCGCAACATTGTGATCGAGGTGCCGGCCATCTCCAGGCTGGTAATGTACGAGCCGACGAGGTTCCGGACGACGTTTAGCCCATACTGTTTTGCGACGTCCGCTGCCTTGCGATAAATGATGTAGAGCTCGATCAGCGGCGTGCCGCCCATGCCGTTGACGAACAGCAGAATATCGTCGTCCTTCTTGAACGGCAGATCGCTGAGGATCGGTTCCATCAGCATCTCGGTGATTTCGTCGGCGCTGGCGATTTTCACGCGCCGGCGGCCGGGCTCGCCGTGTATGCCGATGCCCACTTCCATTTCGTCATCCGGCAGATCGAACGAAGGCTTGCCGGCGTGCGGCACGGTACAGGCAGTCAGCGCCATGCCCATACTTCTGCCGCTATTGCGAATGCGGTCGCCGAGCGCCTTGATCTCGGCCAGCGTGGCTTTCTGTTCCGCAGCCGCGCCCAGCAACTTCTCCATGATCACGGTCAAGCCAACACCGCGACGGCCGGCGGTGTAGAGGCTGTTTTCCACGGCAACATCGTCGTCGGTGAGAACGCTCTGCACGTCGATGCCTTCGGCCTTCAGCAGGTCGGCAGCGAGATCGAAGTTCATGACATCGCCGGTGTAGTTCTTGACGATGTGCAGGATGCCCGCGCCACCATCGACTGCCTTGCTAGCTTCGAACATCTGGTCGGGCGTGGGGCTGGTGAAGACTGCTCCGGGGCAGGCCGCATCGAGCATACCTTTGCCAACGTAGCCGCCGTGCATAGGCTCGTGGCCGCTGCCGCCGCCGGACAATAACCCGACTTTGCCCTTTACCGGAGCGTCTTTGCGGACGATGTAATTAGGATCGTAGTGGATGCGGAGACGGTCGCCATGCGCCGCTTCCATGCCCTCAAGCGCCTCGTGCACGACCTCCTGAGGCGAGTTGATGAGCTTCTTCATGACACC
>DATHQX010000115.1:0-129665 GCA_035482295.1 Verrucomicrobiia bacterium | reverse complement strand
GACGACAACTTAATCTGCGGGGGAATAACTACCGTCGGCTCGACCGGAAGTTTGGGGTTGTCATTGCGGATGACTACTGCGGGAGGCGTGATCTGCTCCATCGCGGTCTTGGGAAGTTTGCCCTTGGGAGCCTGAAGCTTGTCATGATCGCCGCCGCCACCACCGCCGCCTGACGTGGTGGCACTCTTCTTGGTCATGGGCAATTGCGGTGGCGTGAGATCGGGAGCGATCAGGGTGACGGTCTCCTTCGGTTTCTCTGTGACCACCTTTGCGCCGACGATGGACACGGCAATCAGCCCGCCAATCATAGCGATGTGAACCACCAGGGAGACCCCGGCGCTTTCCTTCTTGTAACTATCCTGCCCCCAGATTTCGCGGACCTTGACCGGACGCGAGGTCAACTGCAACGGGGGCAATTTTTCTGGGAACAACGCAGCCTTGATGTTGTTCCTCAGCGAAGACCACAAGGACTCGTCCATCGTGGTCGTCGGGAGAAGGTGCAACTCTTCGTCCTGCTGCGGGGGCGGGGGAATCAGCGTCTGATTGGTAGCCATACTCGTCCTAAGTCCTTCGGTCTGCCCGGCCGCTTACGCCGTACCTCGGTTCTTTTGATAAGCACTTCCAGGTCAAGTGCCTCATCAGTGAAACCCATGGTTTCGGATGAGGTTGCGGGCCAAATCACACCTGCCTGTCGCGGTGCGAGTCGCCATTCCTACCCTTAGATGCAGAGCTACACACATCGTTGTTTGATTTCCTCGACATTCTCTCTGACGACTCTGGAGGGTAAAGGCGAGCGCTGTCGAGAGTGACAAACTGGCTCCTATCCCGCTCAAAATGCAATTAGTTGGCGCTCGCCTCGGAGGAGCGAGCATAGACGCGAAATTTTTCGCTCCCTATAATGAAGGGATAGCTGGCTCAGTTATTACGTTCCAGTAATCATTGGCGGGAGAAACGCGTAGTGCCGCTCGACCTGAAATCAACGCTGAATCTACCCAAAACCGACTTCTCCATGAAGGCGAATCTGCCCAAGAACGAGCCCAAGATGCTCGAGCGATGGGAGCAGATGCGCCTCTACGAGCGCATCCGCCAAGCCCATAAAGGCCAGCCTATCTATGTGATGCACGATGGACCGCCCTACGCCAACGGGCCAATTCACCTGGGAACGGCGCTCAACAAGACGCTGAAGGACTTCGTCGTCAAGTCGCGCAGCATGAGCGGCTTCGATGCGCCTTACGTACCCGGATGGGACTGCCACGGGCTGCCCATCGAGATCAAGGTCGACGACCAACTTGGCCGCAAGAAGAACGAGATGGATCCCCTGGCGGTGCGCGAAGAGTGCCGCAAGTACGCGACAAAGTATCTCGACCTGCAGCGCTCGCAGTTCAAACGCCTGGGCGGCATCGCGCGATGGGACGAGCCGTACTCGACGATGAACCCGCAATACGAAAGCGTGGTTCTCGACACTTTCTACAAGTGCTATCGCGAGGGTTTGGTCTACAAAGGCCTGAAGTCGGTCTACTGGTGCGTCGTCGACAAGACCGCCTTGGCCGAGGCCGAAGTCGAGTACGAGATGCACACCAGCCCGAGTATCTGGGTGCGCTATGCCCTGACCAGCGATCCGGCGAAGATCGATGCCGCTCTGGCAGGCAAGAAGAACGTCGCGACCATCATCTGGACGACGACTCCATGGACGCTGCCTGCGTCAATGGCAGTAACCTTCGCGCCTGATGCGGAGTATGTGGCGCTCGATACGGGCGATTGGATCTACATTGTCGCCAAAGCGCTGGCGCAGCAGACCATCGAGAATTGCAAGCTGAGTGACGGGAAGGAGATTGCGTCTTTCCTGGGCGCAAAGCTGGAGCACACCGAGTTCGCGCATCCGTTCCTGGAGCGCAAGATCCTGGGCGTACTGGGTGACTACGTCACCATGGACACCGGTACGGGCGCGGTTCACACCGCTCCGGCACACGGCGCTGATGACTTCAACACGGGCGTGAAGTACGGACTGGACTTGCATTCCAACGTGGACGACGGCGGCATATTGCATAACGGGCTGCCGGAATACGAAGGCAAGCAGGTCTTCAAGGCGAATCCGCTGATCGTCGAGTTGCTGAAGAGCCGCGGCGTGCTGCTGGGATACGAAAAGATCGAGCACTCGTACCCGCATTGCTGGCGCTGTCACAATCCCATCATCTTTCGCGCGACCGAGCAGTGGTTCATCTCCATGGAAGGAAAACTGCCAGAAGGTGGAACGCTACGCTCGCGCGCCCTCGACGAGATCAAGAAGGTGAAGTGGGATCCGTCTTGGGGCCAAGAGCGCATTAGCAACATGGTTGCTGGACGTCCGGACTGGTGCATCTCGCGTCAACGGGTCTGGGGTGTGCCCATCGCGATGTTCCAGTGCGAGGTTTGCAAGGAATTCGTCGGCGATCCGGCTGTGCACCAGCTTGTAGTGGATCTCTTCGCGCGCGAGGGTGCGGACGCCTGGTACAAGTACTCGCCTGAGCAGATGCTGCCTGCAGGGACCAGGTGCGGTAAGTGTGGCTCGACGGAATTCCGCAAGGAAATGGACATCGTCGACGTGTGGTTCGAGTCGGGTTCGAGCCAGGCGGCGGTGCTCGGTCATGAGCCTGGCCTGCCCTGGCCAGCCGATCTCTACATCGAGGGCGGCGACCAGCATCGCGGATGGTTTCAGTCTTCCCTGCTTTGCGCGGTAGCGACCAAGGGCGCAGCGCCGTACCGCAGCGCGGCGACCGTTGGCTGGGTGCTTGATCCGCAGGGCCGCGCTCAATCGAAGTCGCTCGGCAACGTTGTCGATCCGGTGGAGATCGCCGACAAAATGGGCGCGGAGATTGTACGCTTGTGGGTGGCGTCGGTGGATTTCCGCGAAGATGTAATGAGCTCGGATGAGCTGATGCAGCGCGTTGCCGACATCTATCGCAAGATCCGCAACACGTTCCGCTACATCCTCGGCAACCTCGACGGCTTCGATCCGACTACGGACGCTGTGCCGTTTGCCGAGATGCAGTCGTTGGACCAGTACATCCTGCTGCGCGCTGCCGAGGTCACCAAGGACGTTCGCGAACATTACGACGCGTATGTCTTCCACCGGCTGTATCAGGGGCTGAAGGATTTCTGCATCGTCGATCTCAGCGCGATCTACTTTGACGTGCTGAAGGACCGGCTATACACATCGGCGCCGAAATCAGTCGCGCGGCGATCAGCGCAGACCGCGCTGTGGCGCCTGGGTGAAGCTTTGGTACGGTTGCTCGCTCCGGTAATGAGTTTTACTGCTGATGAGGTCTGGACTTACTTACCGGCTGCGGATCGTTCGGAGAGTGTACACCTAGAGCACTTCCCTGCTCCTGCTGATCTAACCGGCGCGTTGCCGGACGGATTCGATGCGGGTGCGCTAAAGACTGATTGGCAGACGCTGTTGTCGGTTCGCGATGAGGCGTTAAAGGCGTTGGAGGCAGCGCGCAACGAGAAACGCATCGGAGGAAGTCTGGAGGCGCAGATCCGCTTGGGTGCACCGGACAGCCTCTATCCCGTGCTCGATCGCTACAAGGATCAGCTGCGGTACCTGTTCATCGTTTCGAACGTGGTGCTGGAGAAGGTGCCGGCCAGCAATGGAGAGACGGGCTTAACCTTCGAAGTAAGCAAGGCTCCGGGGCAGAAGTGCGAGCGTTGCTGGAACTATTCGACGCACGTAGGCGAAGACAAGACGTATCCTACAGTGTGTGAGCGTTGCAGTGCGGTGCTGGCAGAGATCGAGGCTACAGCAGCGGCTCGGTAGAAGCGATTGTCTGGGGATAGCAAGGCCGCTCTAAGGCGAGTTGCTTCTTTCCAGCGGGCAGCAGCGTCTAACAGGGGGAGTTCCCTCTGAAGCAGGCACCAAGGTTTCATGCGTAAGTACTTCTTCGTGATCGCAATCGTCGTTCTGCTTCTCGATCGGCTGGCCAAATGGGCCGTCGCCCGAAGCATTGCGCTACACGACAGCGTGGTAGTTATCCCCGGATTCTTCCGTCTCACGCACGTACAAAACACGGGCGCGGCGTTTGGGTTATTCGCCGACTCGGCGGTGCAGTGGAAGGTCGGCGCGCTGGTCAGCTTCTCAATCCTCGCCCTGATCGTAGTTTCCGCGCTTCTCTGGAAGAACAGCCATTCGTTCAGCATCACGACTGTCGGGCTGTCGCTGATCCTCGGCGGGGCGATGGGTAATCTTTGGGACCGCATGATGTACGGACGGGTCGTCGACTTCCTCGACTTCTACATCGGCAGCTACCATTGGCCTGCTTTCAATGTGGCTGACAGCGCCATTGTCCTTGGGGCCATTCTGTTGATCTCCGAAATCTTCTTCGCCAAATCCGCCAACGAAACCGTCAAGAGCAGTTCCTAGTATTCGTCTAACTCCCTGGCGCGCGGCGCGACATCGATTTCTGCGCTCGCGCCTTTCGGGCCCGGCTGACACTCCAGACAATGCAGACCGGCAACACGGGCAGCAGCCAGGCTGGATTCCGCTTCAGCACTACGTTTGCGCCGGAAAGCACGAGAATCGGAATATAGGGCTCAACAAAGGCGGCCGCGTTCGGGCGGCTATTCATGCGTAGCAGGCAGTAAAGAATGCCGACAAACGCCGTTGCTCCGGCAAAGATGGAAATCGGCTGGAAGCGCCAAGTATCCCAGAGAGGGATACCGGTCGCCGAGTAACGCACGTCTTCCACAACCGCGACGGTGGCCAGGGACAGCATCGAGGCTGAAACGAAGGCGATCGTTGTGTGATCTTCGCGTTGCCGCTTCCGTGCTCTTCTGCGCATACCTGTTACGGCGCCGCAATCTGGAAGCGCAGAACAGCTTCGGCGATCCGGTACTCGTACTTCGAGGCGGCAAACTGAATTTCCGCCTGCGTCTGCTGGAGTTGTGCCTGGCTCAGTTCAACAATCGAGCTCAACCCCAGGTTGTAACGGTTCTGCGAAAGGTCGAGCGCAAGATTGCTCTGATCGAGAAATTGCTGGCTGACCCCGATCCGGTTGTACGCGGTGATGGCGTTTAGCCAGCTCGTCCGCACGTCGTTGGCGATGCGATCCTTCAGGTCGCGCAGTTGCTCGCCGGAAGCCTTTGCCCGTTCGGCAGCTTCACGCGAACGGGACACATAGAGAAAGCCATTGAAGATCGGCACAGCGACGTTTACGCCCGCCGCTCCATACCAGGTCGGAAACTGCTGCACTCCGTTCAACACACTACCGTTGAAGGCGTCGCCGACGACGCCCAGTGCTGAAACAGTCGGCAATAGGAGATCGCGCTCTGCTTTCTGGAAGTGCTGGTCGGCATCGTGCTGATAACTCTGTGAAGCAATCTCAGGACGGTTGCTAAAAGCCTCATCCTCGAGCTTGCTGACCTCGTCTGGAGGGGGCTTGAGCTCGCTCGCTGCGTCCACCAGCTCAAACTGCTGCTGGTTGGTGAACCCCAACACTTGCGACAACTGGGAAAGCGCGGCCTGGTAGTTGTTCTGCGCGTCCAGCAGGAGCAGTTTCGCCTGCGCGAGATTGGCGTTGGCGAAGCTCAAATCCACTTCTGAGCGCAAGCGGTTCTGGTAGAGGGTGCTGATCTGGTCTGCCACGGTCTGCCGCGCCTTGACCGTGGCTTCCGCGACGCTTTCTTCTGCGAACGACTGTAGCGCGTTGTAGAAAGCCTCGTCGACCATCAGTTTGATTTGGTAGGCAGTAGCCACGGCATTCATGCTCGCGGCTTTGGCGCGCAACGCCGAGCTGGCTACCAGGTTGTTCGTCCTGCCAAAATCCGTGATCAACTGCGAAAGCACCAATCCACCGGCAGCGCGATCGAGCAATCGCGGAGCGTTAATGTTCCCCGCAGCGATGCGACTTCCCTGCTGTCCGCCGACGGCGGTTAAGTCGCCGGAGATCACGGGGTAGTACGCCGATTTCGACTCGCGGGTAACTTGGTTCGATGCCAGGTAAAGCAGGTGGTACACCGACATCTCGGGATTGTTTTTGATGGCCAGCTCTTCGGCATCCTGCACGGTCAAACGGTGTACCGGGCCATTCGCCGGCAATTGCGCAGGCCCGGTGCCAGGGGTAGTCGGCGGCATCTTTGGCAGAGGGAGCGGCTGAAACTGCTGATCCTCTTGTGAAGGAGTCGGTGCCGACTGGGAGCCAGCGGCGGGCGATGCTGAGCTTTCCTGCGCCCGCAACAACACACCGTAGAGCAAGAATAAGACTACAAGCCAGAGGTTCGTGCGTCTCAAGCTTGCACCTCCTGTTGAGCTTCTTCCTCGTGGCGACGGTGCATCAGGTAATAGGCCGAAGGAACGAGGAAGAGCGTGACGACGAAGGAAAACATCAGGCCTCCGATGATGGCGCGTGCCAGCGGAGCGTACTGCTCGCCACCCGCTTCCAGGGCCAGTGCCATGGGAATCAGTCCGAGGAAGGTGGCAAAGGTTGTCATCATGATGGGTCGCAGACGCACGTGGCAGGCATTTCGAATCGCCTCGCGCAAAGGTTCACCACGCCTACGCAGCTCGCGCGTGAACTCCACGATCAGAATTGAGTCGGAAACCACGATGCCGATCATCATCATTACCCCCATCAGCGACATGATGTTGATGGTGGTGTTGGTAATCAGCAGGAACAGGATCACACCAGTGAATCCTGGCGGCACCGCCAGGAGGATGATGAATGGGTCGCTGAATGAGGCGAACTGCGCCATCAGGATGAGGTAAACCAGCACGATGGAGAGCAGCAAGCCGATTGCAAAGCTCTTGAACGACGAGCGCATGGTGACCACTGAACCCAGTAGCTGAACGCGCGTGTTCGGCGGCAGCTTGGTCTCGTCGATGACCTTCTGCACTTGCGTCTCCAGTGCTCCCAGTTCCTCGCCCCGCGGCGCAACGTACAGATCAATAACGCGGAATAACTGGTTGTGGTCAACCTCCGTCGGCGTGTTAATCAGCTTTACGTCGGCAACATTTTCCAGCATCGTAGGGTCTGCGCTGTTCTTGGCGTGCAGCGGGATGTTTTTGAAATCCTCCATGGTCATCGCGCCGATCTGTTTCGGCGTGTACTGAACGGTGAGGAAGTAGTTGTTGCCGCTGTGCGGGTCGATCCAGTAGCCAGGCGCGATCATTCCGTTCGAAGTGAGAGCGGTGACTACATTGTCGACGACATCCTTGGCGTCGAGGCCGAGACGGGCCGCCATCTCGCGCCGCACGTTGAGCTGAATGCCGGGATAGTCGAGGTCTTGCGGAATGAGAACGTCACTGACGTCCTTCATGCTACGGATCCTGTTGGCCATTTGCTCGGCGATTGCATAGGCGGCGTGCTGATTGTTGCCAGCAACTTGTATGTCGATCGGAGCTGGCATGCCCTGATTCACGATCGACGAGACCAGGCCGCCAGTCTGGAAGTACGTGGACAGCTCTGGCACATCTTTTGCCAACTTATCGCGAACCTCGTTGATATAAGTGAAGCTGCTGGTCTTGTGCTCCTTCACCAGCTGCACCTGCACGAAAGCCGTGTGCATGGCGGCGTTGGTGGTGTAGATGGCCGACAGGTCTGCGTTCACCCCGATGTTGGAAACGATCATCTGCAAATCGGATTTCGGAATGACCTGCCGAATATCGTCTTCAACGCGGGCAATGTAATCGTTGGTCAGCTCAATGCGCGTGCCGGTAGGAGCCTTGACGTTGATGACAAACTGCCCGGGGTCGGTACGCGGGAAAAAGGCAACACCGAGCAGCGGTGAGAGCGTGAGGCTGAGAACAAACACTGCCATGATTGCGCCCACGGTCAGCTTGGGCCGATCCAGCGCTTTCTCGATATATTCGTCGTACTTGAGAAGGGTGTAATCGTAGCCGCGGTTGAAGGGCACAAGAACGCGTTCCAGCCATCCTTTGCTTTGCTCGCCATGCGCCTCGTTGCCGTGTGCCGATTGAATGAAGCGCGAACAGAACAGCGGCACCACCGACATCGCTACCAGATACGAGGCTGCCAGGGCCAGCACAACGCCCAGCGCCAGCGCGCTGAACAAGTACTTGCTGACGCCGTCCAGGAAGACGACCGGGAAGAACACGATCGCCGTGGTGAACGTGGCCGCCAGAACGGCCAGCTGCACCTCCTGTCCTCCGTGAACGGCCGCGGTCGTGGGGTCTTCACCTTCCTCCAAGTGGCGGAAGATGTTTTCCAGCACTACCACGGAGTTGTCGATCAGGCGTGACAGAACCAGCGCCAATCCGCCGAGGACCATGGTGTTGATGGAACTGCCAAGCGCGCTCAGCAAAAGAAATGCTGCCAGGCAGGAGATGGGAATCGAGAGCAACACGGAGACAGTTCCGCGCAGCGACCCAAGGAAGACCAGAATCATCAGCGCGGTCAGCGCCAGTCCCATGCCTCCTTCATGCAGGACGTTCTCGATCGCGATCTTGACGTATTGCGACTGGTCGAACACGACCGATGCGACCATTTGCTTGGGCACATCGAGCAGGTTCTTCACTCTGTCGCGCACACCGTTGACGATCTGAATTGTGTTGCTGTTGCCCGCTTGCCGCAGGATGGGCAGGTACACCGACTTCTGTCCGTCGACACGCACGATGTTGTATTGCAGCGCTGAGGAGTCCTCTGCATGTCCAATATCGCCAAAGCGCAAGACGTTGTTGCCGATGGCCTTCAAGGGAACATCGTTCATCTCCTGCATGTTCGGCAGCTGGCTGTTGCTGTAAATGTTGTAGTCGTAAGGGCCGATGCGGACGTCTCCCGCGGGCAGAATGGAGTTGGCGCGATTGATGTCGTTGACCACGTCCATCGGGCTGAGTTGCGCCGCCTCAAGCTTGACCGGATCCACATAGAACTGAATCTGCCGGTACTTGCCGCCATAAGGCTGCGGCACGGAGGCTCCGGCGACGCCGGCAATCTGGTTACGAACATTGAATTGCCCCAAATCGTGGAGTTCCGTTTCGGTCAAGCCCTTCCCTTCCAGAGTGACCAGGCAGACCGGCATGTTGGCCGCGTCGAATTTCAAGACAACCGGAGGCAGCGTGCCTTCCGGCAATCGTCGAAGGTCGGCAATTGCCAAGTTGGCGATCTGGCTAACAGCGGCATCCGGATCGGTTCCGGGTTGGAAGTAAACCTTGATCAAGCTGACGCCCGTGAGCGAGCGCGACTGGATATGGTCGATATTGCTGCCCAGCGTGAAGAAACGCTCGAACGTATCGGTGATGTCGCCTTCAATCTGTTGGGGCGGCATGCCACTGTAGAACGTGGCTACGACGACAACGGGAATCTTGATCTCGGGAAACAGGTCAACCGGCATACGAGCGACGGTGGTGACGCCGACGACGATGATGCCGAGGCACAACATCAAAATGAAGAATGGGTATTTGACGGCGAATTCTGACATGGCTAGTTTTCGCCTCCCTCGTTCTCATCCGGGGCCAAGGCGCTGGGCTTGGGCTGTACCTCTTCGCCCACTTGATAGCTTCCGAGATTGCCGACCAGCACTTTCTCGCCGTCCCGTAAGCCGCTGAGCACTTCAGCGTGATTGGAGCTTTCCACTCCCAGTTCGACCTCGCGGCGCTGCACGCGATTGTCAGCGTCCAGAACCAGCACGCTGGTTTTGTCGCCGTTGCGCTCGATGGCTTCCACTGGAATCGTCAGCGTGTTGCTGCGGCTGTTGGCCAGCAAAGTCACGTCGGCGTACATTCCGGGCTGCAGGCGAAAGTTTGGATTGGGAACATCGATTTCCACCTGCATGGTGCGAGTCGAGGGATCGAGCGCGTCGGTGAAGCGCGTGACCTTACCGGTGAAGTGTTCGCCCGTCGCCTGCACTCGCACATCGGCCGAGTCTCCAATGCGAACTTTGGCAGCTAGCGACTCCGGCACCGGAATGCGCAGTCTCAACAAATCGACCTGCGCAACCGTCACTACAGGGAGACCGCTCGTGTTCGAGGTCCCGGCCTGGACCAGTGCCCCGGTATCCGAGAAGCGCCAGGTCACAACGCCGTCGTAGGGAGCGATGATCCGCGAATAGTCGCTGAGTGCCGAGAAATGCTGCTCGTTGGCTCGGGCCACTTGCAGCTCCTGTTGCGCAGCCGACAGCGACGACTTGGCAGCATCCACCTGGGCTTGCGAAGCGCGGTCTTTCGCGTTGGCGTCGTCGAGTTCCTGTTGGGCGATAAGGCCGGGCCTCACCTTGTCTGTGTTCATCAGACGGACGGAGTTGGAGTGGAGCGCGATATTGTCGGCTTCGGCGCGCGACACCTCGCTCCCGGCGCGCTGGATCTCTTCTTCGGCGTGATGCACGGACGCAGTAGCTTCATCTACCTGTGCGACCAGCTCTGGAATTTCCAGCACGGCCAGAACCTCGCCGGTGTGTACCCTGTCACCGATGTCAACGTAGATGTGCTTGATGTATCCCGCCACCTTGGCATGCAATTCGACATTCTGGTAGGGGATGAACTGGCCGGCGATGGAGAGCTGGTTCGAGACCGTCCTCCGCTCCACCGGTGCCACGGCAGCATAAATACGATGCGACTCAGTGTCCGTGACCGCGGCACTGTGTTCGTCGCTTGCGCGGCCACGTTTGACGACAACAAATATAACGACAAGACAGGTAACCGTAACTGCCAGCAGAATCCATTTGCGATTCGCGCGGGCAGCCACCGGGTTTTCTTCAGTCAGAACTGACATGGCGCCTTCCTTATTCCATCAAGCCGATTTGCTCAGCAGAGATTCTGGTCAATTGAAGACCAATCGTCTGCGCAAACGCCGAAACCCAGGGGAAGAATGAATTAGGACGAGTGGGAAACTAGCCTTGGACCGGAGGAGGACGTAAAAAACGACGAAGGTGCCGTTGAGGAAAGAGAGTTGGCGGAGGGGTTACGAAAACGCTTTGGACTCGGGGTTCACGATGGAGATAGAGGCTGAACAGGCTGGTGAAGGCGATCCAGAACAGTACGACACCAGCCGACTCCAGGGTCTGCGATTCCATCTTCTGGCTGCTGACCCAAAGCTTGGATGCGGTGGACGGGGTGACCTTGGCTGGCGCATCGCCGTTGTAGACCGCAAGCTTGGCATGCAAAGCAAAGAAAAACACCAGGGAGCATAGCCACAACAGGGTGGCTCGCCACAGCGTTTCATTGCGCATGAAGATTCGGTTCAAGGTTCGGTAACGACCCCCGCTCACAATGACTATACGTTGGAACCCATTTTTTGTAACCGAGTTTCCAAAGAAAGTCCTCTGCGCTGAGAAATTTCTGCGGGACTCGACGTACCTGAAGATCTCTGCAACATATTGATTTGGTGGAGCTAGTCGGGATCGAACCGACGACCTCATCGTTGCGAACGATGCGCTCTCCCAGCTGAGCTATAGCCCCACGTAGAAGGAGTGACCTGCCCGGCGCGGGTAATCGTTGCCGGCGCATTCCATTATACAAGTAAGTCGCTGCTCCGAAAAAGTGTTGGCGGACAAGCCATTATCGCCGTGAGCGCCGTTCATCGAGCGCCGCACCCAGCCTTTCAAGCGCGATACGAGTCATCTCTGGTTCGCCGCCGATGCCGATCCGGAAGTGCTGCGGCATATCGAAATAACTGCCGGGAACAACCGCGGTTTCATACTTCTCGCGTAGGAGTTTGTCGAGTGCTTCCACGGTTCCCTGAGCCAGCCTGGGAAAGATGATGGTCCCGAACTCAGGCCAGAGGTACGTGAGATCATCACGCGACTTCAGGAAATCATGCAGGACTGGCCGGTTGGAATTCAGTAGGGCTTTGGCTCGACGGATTACACGGTCGAGGTGGTCGACAGCGATGACGCTTATCAACTCTGCCGGGTGAGCAGCATTCACTCCGAACAGATCGTTGATGTGCCACATGCGGCGGGTGAGTTCCGGGTTGGCCAGCACCCAGCCGCAACGCAGGCCGCTCAGGCCAAAAGCCTTGGTTAGGCTGCTGGTCACCAGAAACTGGTCGCCGAGGTGAATGGCGGGGCGCGGACGGCTTTCATACATTGCCTCGAGATAGACCTCATCCACTAGAACGTATGCACCGTGCTTCTTGGCGATATCACCTACGGCGCGCAACGTCGCTTCGTCGATCAACGCGCCGGTAGGATTATGCAGGTTGGTCAAAACGATGACGCGGGTGCGAGGTGTGAGCTTGGCTTCCACAGCTTCGGGATCGACGCGAAAGCCGTCTTCCATCCGCCGCTCAAAGTAATGGATACCGACACCGAGATACTCCAGCGTGCTCGGCAGCAGTTCGTAGGTTGGAAACTCCACAAGGGCTTCATCGCCTGATTCGAGGGTTGCTGCCAGGCTGAGATGATTGGCCATCGAAGTTCCGGCCGCGGTGACGACGCAATCTGGAGTGACGTCGTTGAGCTTGGCCAGTCGCTCCAGCAGCGGGGCGTACCCATACAATGTGGGACCGTTGATCTCCAGGTCGTCGATGGTCACCGGCAGCTCCGCCAGCGGATAGCTCATGATCCCGCTAGTTGCCAGGTTGTACTTGGCGGCAGAGCGGCGCTTGGCGAATTCCATGTACGGAGAAGTGGCATGAGTGCGCGAAGGCATTAGATCTCTACGTCTCCCGATTTCAGTTTTGCCGCCCAGAATGCATAAACCGGCAGACCCAGCACCAGAATCGACATCCCGAGCAGGCTGTTCTTTGGATATTTGTAAATCGTATTGATAACCACCAGCCATGATGCCAGGACAAATAGGCCGGTAGTAAACGGATGCCCCGGTGCGCGATAGCCAGCGTTTTCGCTGGATTGGGTGTCCCGGCTACGGAGGATGAAGAGGCTGGCGCCGGTCAGTCCGAAGAAGAGAAAGTCCATCGAGACCACGTAGTTCAGGATCTGGTCATAACGGCCGGACAGTGCGACGACGGTGGTCCATACGCTTTGCAGAACGATCGCCAACGCGGGCACGTGAGTGTGCTTTGTCAGCTTGGCGACGCTGCGAAAGAACAGGCCATCGCGCGCCATGGCGAAGTAAACGCGAGGTGCGGTTAGCACCGATTGACTAAGAAATCCGAGCGTCGAAACGGCGATACCCAAAGCGATGAGCCGGGCTCCACCATCGCCCATGGCAACACGCATAACCGCGGTCGCAGGAACGCGCGTTTCGGCGAGCCCTTGCGGCCCTAACGTTCGCACACAAACAAAGTTCACCCCAACGTATAAGACGACAACGCCCGCGACGCCGAGAACAAGAGCGCGAGAGAGATTTCTGCGCGGATCCTTGATCTCTTCGGCGATGAAGTTGGTCGTCTGCCATCCGCCGAACGCGAACAACACGGGCACCATGGCTGCGCCGACAGCCGTCAGCAGATCGAATGAGGGCGGCCGGTCGAGAGCGGGATGCAGCATCGGCTGTGGCGAGCCCACCAGGAAGAGGCCCGCGCCGATGAGACCGGCGATAGCAGCGATCTTCAGCAGCATCAGGACGCTTTGCATGCGGCTGCCGAGCTTCACGCCGAGGCAGTTGATAATCGTCAGTACAACGAGAGTCACGACGACGATAAGACGTTCTGATAGATGCCAGCCTGTGAGTTCGAGCAGGTAGCGCGCAAACGTGACGGTCACCGCGGCCATGCCGCCAGTCTGGATAACCAGCAGCAGCACCCAACCGTAGAGAAAACCGACCACGGGGTGAAATGCCTCTCGCAGATAAGCGTATTGCCCGCCGACGGCCGGCCGCCGGGCTGCAAGTTCGGCGTAGACGAACGCGCCCAATATCGCGATGATTCCGCCCAAGACCCACGCGCCCAAGATGAGCAGCGGTGTGTGCACCTGCTGGGCAACAACGTAGGGATTGATGAAGATGCCGGCGCCCACAATGCCGCCCATGACGATCATGGTGGCGTCAAACAGGCCAACCTGACGCAGCAGGCCAGGGGCAGTTGGTTGCTGGGAAGGGTTGGAAGGTGTCTCGCTCAGCGCGGCTCCTTCGTTTCCGAAGTCGCGGCGCGCTTGAGTCGATCGCGCACGGCTTCCCACTCGGGTTCATCATTGGGCATGTCGACGGCAATCCAATCGAGGTTCTGCGCATCCAGTTGGTGGAGGACGCGGTAAAGCTGCGCGGCGTAAGCCGTGGCGTCCGGTGGCATCATTACGAGTTTTCGCGCCGCGTCGCGGGGGGCCGAATGCAATTGCAGGTAGGCTCCGATTCCCTGCTTTGGTATCGCTCCGTCGTGAACGAGTAACAACGACGTGCGCGGACTGTAGTGCCGCGGATGCATTCCAGGCGACGGATGGGCCCCGGCCTTGGTTTCTGACGGATGCGAAATCGAGCCGATCACCTCTTCGATCTGCTCGCGTGAAATTCCGCCGGGCCGCAACAGCACCGGAACATCACCGGCGAGCGACAACACGGTCGACTCGATGCCGACCGTGCAGGGGCCACCGTCAAGGATGTAATCGACGCGGTCGCCGAGCCCATGGCGAACGTGTTCAGCGGTCGTCGGCGAGAGCTGGGTGAAGCGATTTGCGCTGGGCGCAGCAATGGGAAGCTGCGCCGCTTCAATGAGTGCCAGTGCAACCGGGTGCGACGGCATCCGGACACCGACCGTTTCGAGTCCTGCAGTAACAATCGTGGGGACGGCCGGCTGCTTCTTCAGCACCAGCGTCAGCGGCCCAGGCCAGAATCTTTCCACGAGGGCCTCAGCCGTCTGCGGCCACTCGGCAACCACAGTGGGAACCATCTCAGTGCTGTCGACGTGAACGATGATGGGGCTGTTGCACGGCCTGCCTTTGGCTTCAAAGACGCGCCCAACCGCTTCCCCGTCGAATGCGTTGGCGCCTAACCCGTAGACCGTTTCGGTCGGAAAGGCCACCAGTTTTCCGGCGCGCAGCAACAAAGCGGCGCTCTGGATTTCTTCCGTAGACGGCCTTGACGTTTTCTTCATTACCTAGCGCGCCCTCGCGTGTGAGGGATCAGCCGAGTTCGCTGTGTCGACATCGATGTGCAAGCCCGACGTGAGCGACACCCCCGGGGGATAACAGTTGCCGTCCTCTGCATAGGTTTGCCGGCAGGCAGCGGTCATCTCCGGACGCCGCGGTGATTGCGCGAATTGCCATGCCTCGGCGAATGCCACACCGCTGGCTGACGAAGCCGGCGCATTCCTAGGAAACACACAGCCCGGCGAAGGGCCACACTGATCGTTGCTGATAAAGAACTCGATTTTGCGAGCGCCCGCGTGATCGCGAATGTCGTTCGCCGTAATCACAGAAATCCCAGCCGACTCGCGAAATGGAATCCCTGAGCAGTAGACCCCGGCGCGGTATCCACCGTGGGTCACGCCGTCGACCCAGGCGTGAATATAGGCGCGTTGCTCCTCCAGCATGCGGCCACCCTGTTCCTGGTCGAGGAAGATCACCGCACTCGTAGGAAAGCCCTCACGCCGTGCTGCCTGTACGGCTGTGGCGGCGTCACTCTTGCCGACTCCAGCCGGGTTCCCCGACTTCTTGAGATACGCGTATTCGCGGCCGTTAAACAGTAAGAGAAATCCGTAGCCCTGCGATTCGAGCGAGTGGCGTTTGCCTAACCAGGTGTCGCTGTCCTCTCCGGGAGGATCGTTCAGCCAGTAGCCGGTAAAAGCAAACGTGCCACGCAGCGCTTTCATTGCGTCGTCGCCGGGATATTCATTGCGGTCCATCCCGAGATACGCATTCTGTGCTGCCGCGCTGGCAGTGAGCAGAACCAGCGCAAGCGTCATACCGTGCAGTGGGAAAATAAACTTCACCCTAGTAATATCGCACGTCTTCGCGCTCCGGCCGCGTGCGTCGCGTGAATGGTAAGCTAACCAGCAAGGCACGCCGATTCCATGATCGTCGACGCATTGCACAAGCTGGCTAATCACTGCGCCTCGTTGACTCGCGATGAAGCTCGCGCGGTCATGGCGGAGATTCTGCGCGGGAAAACCACAGACGCGCAGATTGCAGCGTTGCTGGTTGCCCTGCATATGAAAGGTGAGACCGTCGAAGAGATCGTCGGCTTTGCGCAAGCGATCCGAGCCGAGGCGACGTCGCTGAAGTCGCAGGACGGCGAAGCTCTCGATCTGAGCGGCACGGGCCGCGACGCGCTGGTGGATACCTGCGGCACTGGCGGCGACACTAGCGGCACGTTCAACATTTCGACGGCAACGGCCCTCACCATCGCGGGGGCGGGCGTCAGGGTCGCCAAGCACGGCAATCGCAGCATCAGTTCCAAGTGCGGGTCGGCGGACGTGATGCAGGCGCTTGGCGTCAACATCGATCTTCCTCCCGCGCGAATTGCCGCCTGCCTGGAGCATTCGGGCATCGCGTTTCTGTATGCGCCGGCCATGCATTCGGCGATGAAATACGTGCAGCCGGTGCGGCGAGACTTGAAATTGCGGACTGTCTTCAATCTGCTCGGCCCGCTTACAAATCCTGCCAAGGCGTCGGCGCAGGTGGTCGGCGTGTATTCGCTCGATCTGGTGGAGAAGCTGGCGCAGGCACTGAATGAACTTGGGTTAAAGCGTGCGCTGGTTGTACATGGTCACGACGGACTCGACGAAATCACCATCACCGGGCCGAGCAAAGTTGCGGAAGTTCGCGATGGAGCGGTCCGCGTGTACGAAGTCGCGCCAGAAGATTTCGGACTTCAGCGTGCGACGCTGGGGGAGCTTGCCGGAGGCGACGCCACAACCAACGCGGAGATCATTCGCGCTATCCTCGGAGGCGAACGCTCGTGCCGTCGCGATGTGGTACTGCTGAATGCCGCGGCTGCGCTCGTCGCCGCCGGTCATGCCGATAAAATCGGAGAGGCAGTACCGCTCGCTGCCTATGCCATCGACAGCGGACACGCGCTGCAGCGCCTGCAACTACTGATCGAATTCAGCAATCGTACGTAGCGGCGCTGGTTTACTCGCGCAGAGGGCCTCATGTAAACTCAAACACGTTGCTCGTATGCCGCAATATGGGCAGTCGGGCGGTTAGCTCAGTTGGTTAGAGCGCCTGCCTTACAAGCAGGAGGTCGCAGGTTCGAGCCCTGCACTGCCCACCACGATCCCAGACGTTCGCAACACTCAGGGGATCGCAGGAAGCACGCGCCAGAAGTTTCAAGCGAGTTCAGCATCTGACGCGCGCAGCAACTTCTGTTACAATCGAAATCGTTCGCTGGTCAGTCAGCGATCGCGTAAGCGGTTCCGCTACCGCACAATAGCGGGGTCGTAGTTCAGTTGGTTAGAACGCTGCCCTGTCACGGCAGAGGCCGCGGGTTCGAGTCCCGTCGACCCCGCCATTTCCTTTCAGGTACATCCTAGGAAGTGGCAATTACAGAGCCACAATCCACCGCAAGAGCCGCCTTTCGGTACCCAGACTTCCGGCGATATCAACTCGCACGCCTATTCACCGTGACGGCGAGCGAAATGCAGTCTGTGGCCGTCGGCTGGCAAGTCTACGAGATCACTCGCCGTCCTCTGGATCTGGGACTAGTAGGTCTGGTGCAATTCGCGCCCATTCTTCTGCTATTTCTGGCCGCGGGCCATGTTGCGGATCGATTTAACCGGCGAAATATTGTCGCTGTCTGTTACGCCTTGCTCGGTTTGTCGTCAGCGATGCTGCTATGGCTGACCATCCGGGGCAACCCTTCGGTTCACGCCATTTATGGCGCGCTCGTGATCGTTGGGATCGAGAGGGCCTTCAATGGGGCGGCCGGGCAATCGATGGTTCCGTCGATCGTCTCAGAGGAGGATTTTCCTAGCGCTGTCGCTTGGTCCTCGACGGTGTTTCAAGCCGCAACCATTATTGGTCCTGCACTAGGTGGTTTGGTGTACGCGGCATTTCGCGGACCTGCTGCGGTGTATCTGTCCTCTCTAGTAGCAGCGATCATCTCGATTTTTGCAGTGTCCAAGATTCGGTTGCGCTCCTCACCAAGCAAACGCGAGCCTGTGAGTCTCGACACGGTCTTGGCCGGCTTTCGCTACATTTGGGAGCACAAGCTCATCCTCGGTTCGATATCCCTGGATTTATTTGCTGTACTCCTGGGTGGAGCGGTTGCGCTTCTGCCGGTGTATGCGCAGGAGATTCTGCACACAGGTCCGTGGGGCATGGGTATTCTGCGCAGCGCCCCAGGAGTAGGCGCGTTGTTGACGGCACTGGCGCTGGCAAATCGTCCTTTGCGGAGGCGAGCAGGCGCAACCATGCTGTGGTGCGTGGCTGGGTTCGGCGCCTTTACGATCGCATTCGGTCTGTCGCGTAATTTGATCATCTCTGTCATTTCCCTCTTCTTTGTTGGGGCCGCCGACATGGTGAGCGTGATAGTGCGTGGCACGCTGGTACAACTGGCCACGCCGGACGCAATGCGCGGCCGCGTCAGTGCTGTAAATTCCATTTTCATCGGTACATCGAATGAGTTTGGCGAATTCGAGTCAGGCATTACTGCACAGTGGTTCGGTGCGGTTCCGGCGGTCCTGATAGGTGGCATCGGTACGCTTATGGTGGTTGCCTTGTGGGCGTGGATGTTCCCCGAATTGCGAAAAGCCGACACGTTGGGTGCGCGAGACCAATCGACCTAGGCTGGTTAGTTGTGACACTTACTATGCCCCGCTTAGGGCTTTAGCATTTCTTACAAAAGTTGCCGTTTCTGCCGTCGATCGAATCCATGCGCAACTTCGACAACTGCGCGATGGCCGCTGCCGCCGTCAGCTTCACTTCTTCCTGTTGATCGGTGAGTCCTGGCGCCATCTACGAGACGGCAACTTTTGTTTTCACGAGTTCCCTTTTGGGCCGGGGGCGCAATGATGGTTCCAGCAAATTTGAGAGTCGGATCAGGCTCTCGGATACCCAGGTTGGTAGTAACAAGCGGGTATACGGCAGCAGGGTTGTCCGAATCGAGCCAGGAACGAAATAGGAACTGTTGAATAGGATATGCAGACTGGTTCGAAACTTGTCTTGCCTGTTCGGATACTCCACGGAAGGGGTATTTTTCTCAGGGATTATTCACGGTAGAGTTGACTAGCCCTGCTATAGGAGCTGGTCGTGTCCCCTAGCTTACGCCATCGTCTCTGCCGCGGCAGTTTTCTTGTTGCCGCCTTCGTATTTGCCTTTCTTACAGCCGCGCCGCTGCTACATGCGGGCGATGACTCAGACGAGTACGACAACTATAAGGTGCGAGGAGACCTATTCTGGTTCTACTCCAGCCCGTCCGGGAGTTTTCAAGGTTCGGACAGTACCGACCGCATCGATTTGCAGCACGATCTGGGCTTCGGCAACTATTCGACCTTCACCGGAGTGCTTGACTGGCACTTCACTCACAAGAATCACCTGACTTTCACCTACAGCCCGTTCCAGCAATCCCGAAACGCGGTGCTGAACCGCACGGTTACCTATCAGGGACAAACGTATCAGGTAGGGGCGGCCGTGCGCGCCAACCTGCGCGCCGACCTCTACGCGCCCGGCTATCAATATGACATCATCCGTCGTCAGCGAGGACATCTCGGTGTCGGCGTGCAAATAGACCTATTCAACGCCAAAGCCTCGTTGTCGGCTCATGCCCAGGTTACCGGCGGCGGAAACTTTCAGCCTTCGGCATACGGCAGCGCATCGCTACTAGCGCCGATTCCGGTCGCCGGGCCCGAATACCGTTTCTACATCACCAACTCGCCGCGCCTGTTCGTTGAGGGGAACGTCTACGGTATGTATTTGTTTGGCTATGGAAATTTCGTTTCCACGACCAACGATCTGGGATTCACAATCAATAAGCATTTGAGCGTGAATGCCGGATACTCGCTGGGTTCGCGGCTGGTAGTGAATAATCAGGCCGCGACGCGCATCGGTCTTCGCCTGACGCAGCAGGGAGCGGTTGTGGGGTTGGAAGGATCCTTCTAGTTTCAGATCGTTGTAGTGGTCGAAAGGCTTGCCTCGGGCGAGCCTTTTTCATTCTGGCGGCGACTTTTTCCGGTACTATCAGCTCATGAAAAAACGCTTGGGGATGAATTGCAACTATAACGCGGTTGCTACAAGGTTGGCGTTGTTCGCTATCCTTCTGTCTGCGTTCCTCATGCAAGCGCAGAGCGATCCTCTACCTGCGTGGAACGATGGTCCGGCGAAGCAGGCGATCGTCAATCTTGTTCGCGCTACAACCGATCCTTCGAGTCCGACATTCGTTCCGATTGACCGACGCTTTGCCACCTTCGATCAGGACGGCACAACCTGGGTGGAGCACCCGATGTATACCCAGATGGTGTTCGCCTTCGACCGCGTGGTGCAACTCGCTCCCCAACATCCCGAGTGGAAGACAACTGAGCCTTTCAAGAGTGTGATCGCCGGCGACAAAGCGGCGATGGCGAAGCTCACCGCGAAGGATTTGGAGGCCGTCTTTGTAGCCACGCACACGGGCATGAGCGTTGAAGCGTTCCAACAGATGGCCCAAGATTGGCTGGCCACGGCGAAAGATCCTCGGTGGCACCGGCCTTACACCGAGCTGATCTATGAGCCGATGCTGGAGGTCATGAAGTATTTGCGGGCGAACGGCTACAAGACGTATATCGTTACCGGCGGTGGTCAGGATTTCGTTCGCACGTATTCTGAGCCGGTGTATGGCGTCGCGCCGGATAAGGTGATCGGATCGGCCGTAGCAACGCAGTATTCCTACAACGCCGACGGTCAGGGCATTCTGATGCGCCCGCCGAAGCTTCTGCTCGACAACAACTTCTCAGGCAAACCGGAGGATATTTATCTCTTCATCGGACAGCATCCCCAAGCAGCCTTCGGCAACTCTACGGGCGACCAGCAGATGCTGGAGTATACACAGGCCGGCCCGGGCGCACACTTGATGATGATCGTGCTGCACGATGATGCGCAGCGCGAATACGCCTACGGCCCTGCCGATGGCCTGCCTCCAAGCGAAATCGGGACCTTCACTCAGGCGCTTTATGACGAGGCCAAAGCGAAGGACTGGACCGTGATCAGCATGAAGCACGACTGGAAGCAGATATTCTCATGGCAAAAGTGAGCGGCGCTGGTTCGGTCCGCAGACTGTTGAAGATTTTCCGCATCGTATAATTTTCCGATCGCAAACGAGGATTCCGAACGCGATGAACGCTCCAAGGGAGGACTGTGGCTGGATTCTGCATTGAGGTCCGATCGGGCGGCGAGGCCCGTCAGAAGCTGCGCCTTGTGGATCTTGGGCAGTGTACGGCCTCCGATAGCTTTCTCGGTACTACCGTGAGCGCCGCCTGGATTCGGCCTGAGGAAAGCCGGCATTGGTGGATTCGACGAACGCCGACGCAACTCCTGCTGATCGAAGGTGCTCCCGATCGGCTGCCGCGAGAAAATGAGAGCCTGCTGGATTGGCTTCCCGGCAGATGGGGCAGCTTTCGCGGTTTTGCGATTTCGCTCAGTACGCCGCCGCAAATCACGGTGTTTGTCGATCCCGTTTGTTCGCGCCCTATCTTCTACCGCGCGGCGGCGGATCAACTCCTGATCGCAGACAAGCTCTCCACGATTGCACTTAACAGCTCCGGCCCGTGCGAGTTGAATTGGGACGGCGTGCTGGAGGCGATGCTGCTGGGCTCGATCTATAGGTATCAGCTGACAAGTCTGTCAGGCGTGGAAGAACTCGCACCGGGTCAGGCGCTGGCCTTTCGCGATAAGAAGGTTGTCGAACGACACTCAAACCAGCTGCCGGAAGACGATTCTCTGTCGCCTGAGGCCGTCTGCAAAGATCCGCAGGGTTCGGTGGCTCGGGCGCTGGAGAAGAGTGTTCGCGAGTGCTGGGCTGATGCGAAAGCTGCGCTGATGTTGAGCGGCGGCCTGGACTCGCGTGCCATCCTCGCCCTGGCCGGAGAAGGTCGCCGTGCTGTCACGCTCGAGATGAGCGCGCGAGAGACCGAGATCGCACGGCAGATCGCGGATGCCTGTCGCGCCGAATTCATTGCGCTTCCCTTTCCGGCGGACGAGTGGCTCCATCGCGCGCAAGAGGGCTACTGGATTGCAGCTGCGACGCGCGACATTGAATTCGTCAACGACATGGGACTGAACGCTCGACTCGCTCCGCATGGCATTCACAGCATCGCCCACGGATATTTATTCGACACCATCCTGAAGGGCTGGCTGATCCGGCCGCGACATCGGCATGTCGACCTGTCGAATACGGTGCTTGGTCATATGGGACCAGCCGGAGTTCATTTCCGCGACACGACTTCGCGGGCCTCGTTCAACGCCGACAAGGACGTTCTTGGGTTGCTGAGTGGGGATGGTGCAAAGCGGGCGATTGCCCAGCTACGCGCGACGGCTGAATCGCTAGCGTCAGTTCAGGATGGGCGATTCGATATCACATTTGAACGCCATATTTTAGGGTGGGTTTCTAAACAAGTACATTATGGATGTTATCTGTCGTGGATCGAGGCGCTCGACCTTTCGTCACCAGTTTTCCATCCGGCATTGTGGACTTGGTATCGGCATACCAGCGCCGAGGATCGTTACCTGGGCCGCGCGTACCGGCGGGCTCTGGCCGCCATGCAACATCCGGCGTTTGCCGTTCCCGATGCCAATACGGGAGCTCCGATCAGCATTCCGAAAGAACGCTGGACCGATACCGCGCAGGACCAACTTTGGTATCGCGCAGCGCGAAGGTTGTGGCGAAGCGTACGCAAAGACAGGACTGCTCCCTACACCGACAAACGGGCGGCGACGTTCCGCACGCCGGAGGGTCGGAGACTGATGGAGGTCGGTATCGAAACGTTGCGGATGAATCCGCTGTTCGCTCCCGCTGCACTGGAGCGCGCCTTAAAAGAATTCTTCGACGGCAACGATCGCCCGTTCGAGCCTCTACTGACGATCACCGGAGTCGCTCAATGGCAAACGCTGGTGAGCGGCAGAAACGCTACCGCCCCGCAGATACGAGATGTGCAGTTGTCTTCGTCGAGCAGCGACTAGAACTCTCGGCTCAGTGCCCGGCGAAGCTAGCTCTTCTTCGGCTTGCGTATTTTGACCAGCTTGCGCGTGCCCAGGCCCTCAAACTCGGGCGCGGGTTCCTTGAAACGGTTCCAGAAGTTTGCGTCTTTCATCAGGTCGACGCAAATAGAAAGGTGTCCGTCGTGCGAGAAGATAGCACCACCAGGGACGAGCCTGGGATAGATGTAGGTTAGGCAGGTTTCCAGCGAGTCGCGCAGGTCGACGTCTACAAAGGCCACGACGACTGACTCCGTGAGATTCGGCATGGTCTGATCGAACCAGCCGCGTATAAACTCGCAGACCTCGAGCGAGCCGTAGCTGCCAACGTTCTTCTTCACTTCTTCGAGAGCACCGCTATACTCGCCCTGCGAAAAACGGTCCTTCTCGACGTCCATCACGTCGGGCAAACCTTCGAATGAGTCGTACACGAGCAGCTTGCGACCGATGAGCTTGGTGGCTAGGCTGAGCTTGGCGGTGCTGCCACCCTTGAAGCAACCTGCCTCAAGCACCACACCCCGACTCGACGACGGCACGCGCAGGATTTCGCTGACAATCGCGACGGCTTCGGAGTGGGTGTGCGCGCAGCGGAGTTTCTCGTGCGCGACCTCCATCTTATCGGCGAGTTCTTTGCGCACCGTGCGGGGGAACGGCAGCCGGGGATCATAGCGAAGCACGTCGAGCGGAACGCTGCGCTCCTCGTCCACCACCCAGTAGTGGAATTTGCGCTTGGCGTCAAGAACCGACTTGGGTACCAGGGGCCGAATTGTGTTCTTCAAGGTTGAACTCATGTGTTTGATCCGAAACGGAGAACGGTGTGTTCGCTAATTCTACACCGCGAGATTTTTCGGCGCGACAAACGTTTCTCGCGCAGACACCAAAGGCCGCACAGGCTTGAGACGGTGCGGGCCTGTCTCATACCTTCGACGTCAGACCTTCTTTACCTCGGCAAGGATGCGCAGGTCGTGTCCGGTCATCTCTTTCGGTTGAGGAATACCGAGAATTCCCAACATCGTTGGAGAGATGTCCTGGAGGGCACCGTCGGCCCGCAAAGTGAAGCGGCGCGGATCACCCTTGAAGTTTGCTGGGGTCACCGCGTCCTCAGCGCAGACAATGAAGGGCACCGGGTTGGTCGTGTGTGCCGTCTGCGGACCGCCAGACGCTGGATCGATCATCTGCTCGGCGTTGCCGTGGTCGGCAGTAACGATCATCGCTCCTCCGCGCTGCCGCAGCGCGCTGTAAACCTGGCCAAGACAGTGGTCGACGGTCTCGACTGCGGTAATCGTCGGCGGGATCTTACCCGAGTGTCCCACCATGTCGGCGTTGGCGAAGTTCACGACCATCACATCGAAGGTGTTGTCGGCGATCGCCTGGGTGACCGCATCGGCAATTCCCTGCGCTGACATCTCCGGCTTGAGGTCGTAGGTAGCGACCTTCGGCGAAGGCACCAGTACGCGATCCTCACCTGGAAACGGCTTCTCAATGCCGCCGTTGAAGAAGTACGTCACGTGCGCGTACTTCTCCGTCTCGGCTACGCGCAGATTGCGCATGCTTCGATCCGCCATGACATTGGCCAGGATGTTGGTCAGCGACTCCGGCGGCGATACGACCGGCAGGGTGAAGTGCTTATCGTACTGCGTCATGCAAATGTAGGTCAGGTCTTTCGGAGTGCGGCTGCGCGGGATGACATTGTCGAGATCCTCTGCGCCGTCGAGTTCGCGACCGTCTTGCGATGTGAAATGGCTGTTGCGGGCCAGGCAGCGTGTGATCTGGCGGGCGCGATCGGCGCGGAAGTTGAAGTTGATGCAGACATCGCCGTCACGAATAGTTCCGACGGGCTCGCCGCGCTCGTCGGTCACGACAAATGGAATAATGAACTCGTCCGTGACGCCTTTGTTGTAAGAGTCCTTCACACCCTGTACCGGATCGGTGTAGCGGCTACCCTCGGCGCCACCGAAGGCCATCGCGTCGAACGCCTTCTTCTCGCGGTCCCACTTCTTGTCGCGATCCATGGCGTAATAGCGGCCACTCACGGATGCGATCTTGCCCACCCCGTACTCGCGCATCTTCTGCTGGAGTTGCTCCAGGTAGCCGGCGCCGTTGGTGGGCAGGGTGTCGCGGCCGTCCATGAAGCAGTGCACGAAGACGCGATGGACGCCGTTCTGCTTCGCCATCTTCAGAATTGAGTAGAGGTGATTCTGGTGAGAATGCACGCCGCCATCCGAGACCAGTCCAAACAGATGCAGCCGTCGTTCGCCGGTGCGAGCTGCCTCCATCGCTTTCATCAGCGCCAGATTGGTGAAGAACTCACCGTTTTCGATCATGAGATCGATCTTGGTGATGTCCATGTAGACCACACGCCCGGCGCCGATATTGAGGTGGCCGACCTCGCTGTTGCCCATCTGCCCGGCCGGTAGGCCAACATAGCGACCGCTGGTGTGAATCAGAGTGTTGGGAAATTCGGCGAGGAGGCGATCATAGTTCGGCTTGCGCGCTAGAGAGATAGCGTTGGCATTCGACGGCGGAGCGTAGCCCCAGCCGTCGAGAATGATAAGGACGAGAGGACGAGGAGGATTCATTAGCGATTAGCTCTTAGCCTTAGCAATTAGCAAAATGTATAAGCGCAGCGTTCAAGAGGCATTCGCAGGGAGAACGACCCGCGCCCAGATACATCCTACCGGTGCGCGCGAACCGCAAGTCCCTCCGCTCCGGTCGGGATGACAAATCAATTTTGATGACCCGACCTTGAAGACAACCGCCTGATAAAACCCGCATCATCCGCTTATTTTCCTGCCGTAGCCTTCTTTCCCAATTCGCCGTGATAATTCAGGCTCTTCAGCCCCAGGAAGCGTGCTGCCGGGCCGAGCTCTTCTTCGATGCGCAGCAACTGGTTGTACTTGGCAATGCGGTCGGTGCGAGACGCCGAGCCTGTTTTGATCTGCCCGGCTCCGGTCGCAACGGCGAGGTCGGCGATGAACGTGTCTTCGGTCTCGCCCGAGCGATGCGAAATGACCGACGTGTAGCCGTTCTGGCGTGCGAGATTGATGCAGTCCACCGTTTCACTCACCGAGCCGATCTGGTTCAGCTTAATCAAAATCGAGTTTGCAATGCCGGCGTCGATGCCGCGTTGAAAGATTCCGATGTTGGTAACGAAGATGTCATCCCCGACCAGCTGAATCTTGCTTCCCAGTTCGTCTGTCACCATCTTCCAGCCATCCGAATCGTCTTCTGAGAAACCATCTTCCAGCGAAACAATGGGGTACTGCCGCACCCAGTTCGACCAGTACTTAACCATATCTTCGGCGGAGTGCTCGCTCTTGTCGGACTTCTTGAAGACGTACTTCTTCTTGGAGCTGTCGTAGAACTCGCTGGCCGCCGGATCCAGAGCAATTGCGATCTCCTCTCCGGGCTTGTAACCAGCTTGGGTGATCGCTTCCAGCACGACGTCGATAGCTTCTTCATTCGACTTCAGCGACGGCGCAAAGCCGCCCTCATCACCGACGGCAGTGTTGTAGCCGCGCTTCTTCAGCACGCCCTTCAGGACATGGAAGGTCTCGACACCCCAGCGCAGCGCTTCACTGAACGACGACGCCCCCACCGGCATCACCATAAATTCCTGAAAGTCGACATTGTTGTCGGCATGAGCGCCGCCGTTGAGGATGTTCATCATCGGCGTGGGCAGCAGGCCGGCGGTGAATCCGCCCAAGTACTGATAGAGCTCGATGCCGAGGTGGTCGGCCATGGCACGGGCCGCGGCCATTGAAACTGCGAGGATGGCATTCGCGCCGAGCTTGCTCTTAGTCGGCGTGCCGTCGATGGCAAGCATTGTGTTGTCGAGCTCGCGCTGATCGCTGGCATCCATGCCTTCCAGCTCGGACGCCAGCACTTCATTGATGTTGTTGACGGCCTTCAGCACACCCTTGCCGGCGTAGCGGCCCTTGTCGCCGTCGCGCAGCTCCAGCGCTTCGTGCTCGCCGGTCGAGGCTCCGCTAGGAACGATGGCGCGTCCGCGGGCGCCACTTTCTAGGATGACATCGGCTTCAACGGTAGGATTGCCGCGAGAATCAAGAACTTCACGGCCAAGAATCAGTTCAATTTGAGTCATATAAGTCCTGCTCTCCCGGCCTATAGATTCGCTGATGCGAGGCGGGAGCGCCTTACAAAACTAGCCATTATACGGGAGGCTATGTCGGGAAGCTGTGACCGGCAAACGAGCGATCCTGATCATCGTCATCTTGACTCCGAAAAGTCATCGTATTTTCCTGTTTCCACCCGAAATTCGTTTGCGGCGCTGGCCGCGGTTGAGTATCCTCATTTCCAGCAGTTCGAATGCCCATTTAAGGTCGTTGCAGACGCCGTTGGCCCGCGCTGTGACCTCCTGACGGAGCTTTAACGACATGTGGAAGCGTAAGGAAGACGAGTACACACCCACTCCCGAGCCAACTTCTCAAGGCTCCTCGATGCCGGCCCCGCCCGCGCCGCCACGTCCGCCGGAACCTGTGCGCTCCAGCGAACCATTGCGCGGGGGCGACGTAGCCACCATCGGAAAATCCGTCGTGGTGAAGGGTGAGCTCTCGGGAAGTGAGGATTTGATCGTCGATGGCGAGGTTGAGGGCAGCATCTCGTTGAAGGGTCAAACGTGCACCGTCGGACCCAATGGGCGCGTACGCGCGAACATCGAAGCCCGCAATGTCGTCGTGCACGGTCGGGTCAACGGCGATATACACGCTACGGAACGCGTTGAGCTCAGAAAGACCGCCTCCCTTGCTGGCGACATTTCAACAGCTCGTATTTCCATCGACGACGGCGCGTTCTTCAAAGGCGGCATCGATATCCAAAAACCAGAGCCAGCTTCCAAAGCCGAAGTTAAACCGCCGCAACCCACCGCAACGGCCTCTTCAGCGACGTCCGCCCCAGTGGCACCCGCTCCCATTCCCGGCCAGGGCTCACTGCTCGAACCGAAGAAGATGTAGCTTCTCGAAGGGCGCATCCTTCGGTGCGCCCCGCCTGATTTCATCTGCGAACTTTACCAGCCGTTGCTGCTTCGGCACTCTCCTCAATACAATGGTGGCCTGTGGCTCCCGGCATCTTTCGAAAACTATTCGGTGGCACTCGCGAGGGCGCTGATGAGGAATTCTCCTCGAAGCACAAGGTCAGCCGCCGCTCGACGGGATTTAACGAGTACATTCGTTCCATCTCGCGCGAGGATGGGTTATCTGTCCTTGATCTAGGCGCGACTTCCCCGGCCAACATCACCTTCATGACCGGTCTTGGCCATCGCTTCCATCAGGAAGACGTGTTGCGCCTGGCCAACGACAAGTCGTTGCTTGTCACGAATGCAGAGGGTGGCACGACCCTGGACGTCGACCGCTACCTGCGCGATAACCTGTGTTTTGGGCGCCAGGAATTTGACGCCGTGATGTTCTGGGATCTGGCGGATTTTCTTCCTGAGGCGCTGGTGAAACCGCTGATCGAAAGGATTCACGGGGCGATGAAGCCCGGCGGTATTCTACTCGCCTTCTTCCACACCAAAGACGCCGGACCAGAAGCTCCGTTCTACCGCTACAACATTGCCACGCGTGACACGCTGGAACTGCAGCAGGTTCGCGGCTTCAAGCTGCAGCGTGTCTTCAACAACCGACACGTGGAGAATCTGTTCCACGACTACTCTTCGATCAAGTTTTTCCTGGGACGAGACAATATCCGCGAAGTGCTCGTGACCAGATAGCTCTCAACTATCCTCGATTGTCACTAGGGCGCATGAATTTCTCGTAAGGCTCTTCGCAGAAATCTTGTTGGACGATTCGCGATGTGCTCGGGCCGAACGAGTTGCGGATTCACCCACTCGATGACCGCCGCGAAGCCCTGACTCTCGGGGTCGTCCCTCAGATAATGCGGCACTACAGCCAGTACGTGAAAACCTTCCTTAAGTTGAAAGCTCAGCGTGGGATCGTATTCGCAACCCTCAACCACGTCCGCGACGTATTCTTCGGGCTTCAGGCGTTCACAGCAGTGCCAGTAACCTCGGAGCCGAGAGCCGGCACGAATGCGCAGCAGATTGTGCGATTCCGTCAGTTGCCGTCGGGCCTGGTAGAGCTTGTCCCCAATGCCATGATGCTGTAACGAACAATCCACAATGACTTCGGCGCCGTAAAGCGTGCGGCCGCGCTGCGGGTCGTGATTGGTGAACATGCCGTCTGCCGTGAACTGCTCCCAGTTTTCGAGCATGTTGTAGTCTTCCCAATCGACGATCAAGCTGGCGCACATGCCCACAACTCGCTGTTCGTCCCCATAGACGGCCACGAATTGTCCTTCCGGAAAGACTCTCAGATGCGACGAGAGCTGCTCGGCAGACCATGGAGCAGCGTCAGGGTACGTGCGGCGGCAGAGGTCGGTGATACCGCTAAAATCGCGCGGTTGGGTGTTGCGGACCAGGACGGCAGAGTGGTTCGCTGATGACGAAGGCTGTGGCGTTGACGAAATCATCGCGGCGCAAGGTGATTCTGAGCGAATTGTACTCACAATATAACTGCGGTGAAAGTGCTGTCAGGAGGCTCGCCGCGTTTTGCGTATCACTATGGGAAGGATACCCGGGAAACGTAGGAGTTCGAAGGCCACAGCTCGCGCCCGAACAGGCAGCGACAATAGGCCGCGCACTTTTGCGGCAGTGGCGATGAGGGGCGCGAACTGCTCGTTGTACTCCCGTGCGTATTTGGAGACGCACGTAACGAGTTCGGTTTTGCCGAAAAAGAAGTCGTCCAGCGCCCCTGCCGCAGCGCGCCCACTCCTTAGTGCGATGGAAATCCCATCCCCGACAAAAGGATCGATGAACGCAGCAGCATCTCCGGCGAATATTTTATTGGCTTGCGTTGGCAATGGCGCTCGGTAAACTAGCGGAGCGGTGCTCATGGGCTGCGTCGCCGGAACCCATCTCGTTGCGCGCTCGGCCAGGCGAGGATGCAGATTTAGCGCATCCGTCAAAGACGTAGCTTCGTCGGAACGCACCATTGCACAGGCATTCACGGTGTCATTCGCTAAGGGCTGAACGCCACAATATCCGTGCTGGAAGAAATAAAGGTCGGTCCTTAGCGGCGGATTGTTTTCGCGAAAGTGACCCTTTAGTCCGATCCATTTGGGCCCGGCGGGCAACGAGCGCTCAGGGGTGAACTGCGACCACCGTCCAGCCGCAATGATCACAGCCCTGGCAGTGTATGTTCCCCGTAATGTAACTAGCGTAAACGGACCTTCGCCGGCCAGCGACGCTACTTCGCAGGATGGGACCGCCTCAACGCCCTGCGCACTGGCTGCCTGCCATAACGCAGCGTCCAAGTCATAGCGCGTAATGCTGACGGCTGGGGGAGCAAGCCGCGCCTCGATCATCCTGCCGCCTAGAAACAGACGCGTCTGGCCAACCCTCGGCGCCGATTGTATGAGCTGATACCCAACGGGCGAACCTTGTAGCAGCGACGAAAGCACGTCAAGGGACTCCGCCGAGACGAACTCACCGCAAACCTTATGACGCGGAAACTCCTTTGCCTCAAATAGAACGGTTCGTGCGCCACTACGGGCGGCCGTGATGGCTGCCGAGGCGCCTGCCGGACCACCGCCTATGACGGCAAGATCGAAATGTGGGTCGGTCGTGGACATCGGATATGGCGATGGCGCTAGGACGATCGCATATCGCGCGCGTCACTTTCTTTCCAAACCAGCACACCCATTCGATAGAGATAATGCTTCGACATACTCAAGCGGGTGGCTGGCAAGCCGTACAGAATTTCCTGCATCTCCTCGCATGTGTAGCCTCGGCGAACAGATGCCGGGGCGTCGTGCCAGGTGATGCGGCCGCGAAACAGCGGTAACCCGGCGTATACCAGGGCAAGATGCAGGCGGCTACGAATCAGGTCGTTGATCAACACTGCTCGCTGGCAAACGCGCAAGGCTTCGGTCGTAAACTGCCGCAACTGGTCTGGTTCAAAGTGGTGGGCGAACAGCGTGCAACTTACGACATCGAAGGTGCCATCGCGAAACGGCAATTGCAGCGCATCGCCTGAAACCCGCATGCCCCTCGTGGGCAGGTGCGTCCACATGCGATCCAGCAGGGTAATCCGGAGCTCAATCCCGGACCGCTCCAGAGCGCTCGCAGCCCCGGCGGGAACATCGCCGGTTCCCGCTCCCACTTCCAGCAGCGAAAGGCTCCTGCGCGCTGACCTCTCGGCCACTTGGTGCAGAAGCGCTACGGTGGTTTTCGTACCACCAAACCAGTTATTGATGCGGCGAAGGTCGACGAGGCTCGCTGCGATCTCGGCTTCTGTACCCAGGTCGTCGTCCAAAAGCTCCGGGATCACTCTGCGGGGCATCGGCATCGCTCGTTTCCGATGGTATCTTGTTCCGTCAGGGGTGCGAAACTCTCCAATCATCGCTCCGGCGTCATCGGAAGAACCTTGCTCAGAGATGGCATCCCATGTCTCACAATTGGAAAGTGAGAGGAGCCCTTATCAAAGACTCTGGTGCGAGATGTGGACACTCATCTCAAAACTCGCCCTGAGTTCGTGCTCCGATCACATTCAAAACTTTGGATGCTTAGTTGCTACATGAGTAAACAGGTCGGTCCGGCGGAGTGCCGACCGGACGAGCAGGGCCGAACCCAGGGGAACAGCGGTCTTGCTCGTGCGGAATGGCGTAATCAATGGGACTGTTTTTCTGCCGGACCGACGCTTACAGTTGTTGGTTCCGTATTCTCGATAAATCACAGCAAATCAGCAATATACCTCCGAGCTGCGCCAAAATCGTGCGCCTTGTTTTTCAAAAAAGCAACTGACCATTTCAGTGACTCGTCTAATGTATGGAGTAGCGAATCTCCAGCAAAGAGGCTCTCGATTGGACCGGTACCGAATAGCACGCGTGTTAGCCACAGGCATTATTCTTCTGCTTGCCGCCATGCCGTCATGGGCGCAAGCGGGATCGGATATAGATCCTATTGAACTGGTTCGTCGAGCTGCCAAGAACGAGATCAGGGCTACCGACCTCGAGCAGTACTACATGTTCAAGGACACGACAGAGTACAAGGACCACTCCGTCACCAAGGAGATCGTTCGGACGAAGCAGGGCGGGCTCTCGACTACTCTGCTGTTGAACGGCAAGCCGCTCACGCACGATCAACGTCAGAAGGAAGATGCCAAGCTGGAGAAGTTTGCCAACGATCCAGACGCCCGGAGCAAGCGGCGGGAGTCGAATAAAGCCGACGACCAGCGTGCCGAACTGATGCTGACCAGCCTGCCCGACGCATTCCTTTACACGTATGCCGGAACAGATCGCGGCCCGAACGGCGAGCAACTGGTACACCTGAAGTTTCGTCCGAATCCCAAATTCGATCCACCGAACCACGAGACTGCGGTTTATCAGGGCATGCAAGGCGATATGTTGATCGATCGCAACGCCGTGCGCATCGCGAAAATTGATGGCACGCTCTTCAAGGATGTCGACTTTGGCTGGGGCATTCTAGGCAAGCTGTACAAAGGCGGCAAGTTCCGCATTGTCCAGAAAGACGTTGGCGATGGTCATTGGGAAGAGGTCGAAGAGACGCTGCAGTTCAATGGAAAGATCCTGCTGGTGAAGTCGCTCACGATCTGGTCGACCGAAACGATGACCGACTTTCGCCCCGTATCCTCGAACTTGACTACGGCGCAGGCGCTTGATCTGTTGCGCAAAAGCGCCGATGTAGTCGCTGATAACGGTGGGGGCGGAGTGAAAGAGGCGCAGAACACGCGCAAGTAGTGCTGCACGGGATTTCCAAGTAAGGCGCGGCCCAGGCTGCGCCTTTGCTCTTTAGACTGGGCTACTTCGTGACCGTCTCTTTTCGGACGGTCAGCGCCTCAATCAAATCGTGCCGCAGTTCGTAACCGCGTCCAGGCGTGTCGCTGATGGCGATCGTTCCCTGCTGTGACACCCTGACCTCGGGTTCGATGATGTCTTCTTTCCAATAGCGCCTCGAGGCCGAGACATCACCTGGCAGCTTGAAGTTGGGTAGCGTTGAGAGTGCAACATTGTGCGCGCGTCCTACTCCCGATTCCAGCATGCCTCCACACCAAACCGGAATATTGGCGCGCTGCGCGACGTCGTGAATGGCAAGTGCGTTGGAGAAACCGCCGACGCGCCCTACTTTGACGTTGAGGATGCGGCAAGCGCCTAGTTCCAGAGCTGCTTCAGCGTCACGCGGAGTACGAATGGCCTCGTCAAGACAAAGGGCCGTCTGCAACTGCTTCTGAAGCCGGGCGTGGAAGTAGAAATCGTCGGCCCACAGCGGCTGTTCGACCATCAGAAGCTTGAACTGATCGAAGGCCTTCAAGTGCTGTTCGTCTTCTAACGTGTAAGCTGAGTTGGCGTCGCAGCTCAGAAGGATTTTGGGCCATCGTGCTCGGATTTTCTCAAGCACTTCAACATCCCAGCCGGGCTTTACTTTGACCTTGATGCGCTGATAGCCCGCGGCCAGCTCGGTTTCGATCTTCTCCAGCAACTGCTCGTGGGAATCCTGAATGCCGATGCTCACGCCGCAGGAAATCTCGCGACGCGCGCCGCCCAGGAGCCTCCATAGCGGGATCTGCTTTTCCTGTGCCTCGGCATCCCAGGCCGCGTTCTCGAGAGCGGCTTTCGCCATCGGATGCTCACGAACACGATCCAGCAGGGTCGGGACTTCCCTGCCTTCACCCAATGCCTTGCCACACAGCGTGGGCGCCAGGTAGCGCGTGATCACGTCCCACGCGCCATCGATGTACTCCTCACTGTAGAACGGACCCTCGCCGGCCACGCACTCGCCCCAGCCCTCGAGGCCTTCGCAATGCAACGTCACCAGCATGACGCGGCGCGTGTAGGTGCGCCCGAAGCTGGTCTCGAAAAAATGGACCAGTGGGATTTGGAGTTCGCGAAGGGTGATGGCTTCGATCTTCATCGGAACACTATGCCCTCAGCTCGCGTACGACCACGGCTCATCCCAGCGGCCTAGAACGAACACGCCGCCGCCGCTATCGTCGCGCCCGTAGCGCAGGCAGGTCAATCCGTCGGAAAATGCCTTCAGGAACTGCTGGCGGTTACGAAGTTGAATCTCAGCGGCCCTCTGCCGAGTCTCAGGCTGGGCCTTCCACTGGTAGATTTCAGCCGGAACCTCGACACACATCTCTTCCTTGAGGGACGGCAGCTGGCCATTCGACAACAATTCCTCGACGCGTCGCGATTTCAGCCACCATTCCGCGACCAGCCGGTCGGTCGGCAGAAATCCTTGTAACGGCGACGATGTTACGCCGTACTGATTGATGTTGTAACGGCGAGCAATTGCTCCCAGTCGCTCCAGGTTCAAATACGCGTTCTTGATTTCGAGCGGATCGAAGGTCCACTCCATCAGCTCATAGCCGAGCTTAATGGCGTCTTCCCGCTGAAACAGCTTAAGTCTCCGACCTAGGCCGGCATTCCGATAGTCGCTCTTTACCGCCAGCATGTGCGAGTGCAGAAAAGCGTGCCCACTTCGCGTACCCGGGATAGAGAACGCAAAACCAACCAGAGTCTCGCCCTCCCAAGCCCCGATCACCTGTCCGCCGATCTTGGGCGCCAGCGAAAAGATACGCAACGGCACGAGCTCGTTGTCGGCGAAGCCCCAAACCTCTTTCTGCAGCGACACGCAGGCACGAAACTCCTCCACCTCGTGAAGGTTGCGCACTTGGATGGCGTCGCTCACGCTCTTTCCTGTTGTTTGGATTCCTGCCACAAAGCTTCCATTTCCTCCAGCGATGCCTGTGCCGGCTTACGACCCTGCTCGCGCAGCCGCTCTTCAAGATACTGGAAGCGGCGTCGGAACTTGCGATTCGTCTTGCGCAGCGCTGACTCAGGATCAAGCGCAAGATAGCGCGCAAGGTTTACCAGGACGAAGAACAGGTCGCCGACCTCGTCTTCGAGTCGTGCGCGTAATTCAGGCGAAATCTTTACGCCACGCGCTCCCGCCACGGCGGTCTTCGATTCTGGCTGCGGCCCAGGCTCAGGATACTCATCCAAGTTGCGGCGCAGCTCGCCAGTTTCCTCAATCAGTTTTTCAAAAAGACCTTCTATGTTCGGCCAATCGAAACCGACGTTCGCCACGCGTGAGCTGATCTTGTATGCCTCCATCAGAGACGGCATGGCCGTGGAAACCCCGGCCAGCAAGGACTCTGGATGATCTTCCCTCTTCGCGTCGCCACTCGACTCCCGCTGGCGCTTTTTCTTCTCTTCGGCTTTCAATGCCTGCCAGTTGCGCAGAACTTCGCCTGGAGTGTCGGCCTTTACTTCGCCGAAAACGTGCGGATGCCGGTCGACCAGCTTGTTTGAAAGCCGGTCGAGTACATCATCGATGGTGAAGCGCTTTTCTTCCTGCGCCATCTCCGAGTAGAAGAGCACCTGCAGCAGCAGGTCGCCGAGCTCGCCGGTTAGCTCATCCCAATCGCGCGCGTCGATGGCTTCGATGACCTCATAGGCTTCTTCCAGTGTGTAAGGCTTGATGGTGTCGAAGGTCTGCTCGCGGTCCCACGGACAACCACCAGGGCCGCGCAATCGCGCCATGATGGATACAGCGCGCTCAAATCGTTCACCAGTGGTCGGCATCAGAACGATTGTAATCGTTGCTCGCCGTCCCTCGTAAAGGCGCAAGCGTTAGGAGGCACGAGTAGCACTCGATCCAGCAAAGGCTTGGTTCAACAGCCTGGGATCGTCGGAGATCAAGCCATCGACTCCCCACGCGGCGAGCCGCAACAGGTCCTCACGGCGGTTGACGGTCCAGGTAAAAAGCCGCCTCTCTCGCAAGTGAACTTCTTCGATCAGAGAGTTCGAGACCAGCGAGTAATGAGGGATGAAGGTTGTTATAGGCAGTTGGATCCAATGGGATGCTGCGTCCGCTTTGTCACAGATGTAGCCCAGGGGCAGCGACGAATCGATCTCATGCAGGCGCAGCAGAACATCGGGCAGAAACGAGGAGATGACAAAGCCGAGTTGTGGCCGGCAAGCCCGCAATGCTTCCGCCAACGCTTCCTCTTCTCCTGCGACTTTGACTTCAATGTCCAGCCACGCAGTCGCCTGGTAGCGACTTAGGACGTCATTAAGCGAAGCGAGCGTGACTCCACATCGCCGCTCCAAACTGGTGCGATCCGTGGTGGCAACTTCCATACGCTTGAACTCGGCATCGTGGCAGAGGACCGAGCGGCGATCTCGCGTGTAGCGCACATCGAATTCAAAGCCGTCGCAGCCGTGCGCCAGGGCATAGTCGAATGCGGCCAGAGTGTTCTCAAAAGGAAGGTGCGGCTTGCGCCATCGAACTCCAAGCAGCGGTAGCGGCCGGACGCCGCGATGGCCTAGGAGAAGCGGGCGTGGCGGTTGCACATTCACAGCAGAGTACGGTGAGCCGAGCAGCTCTGCGCCATTCGCTCTTCGCCTTTCGCCAGAATTCGAAACGGCCAAAGCGATACTAAGCGAAGAGCCTGTTCAATCCAAATCGAAGTCCCGAAGCGGCTTGCCCGTATCCGGCGTTTCCTTGGCTCGCTTTAGCGCTTCCTGGAACTTCTTTTCCAGCAGATCGCCCTGATGCTTCTGCGCCTCCACGGACTGCCGGAAGATCGACTCTTTGCGGCTATCCTGGTCTTTCATGGCGCGCGCCGCCGCCTCCAGGTCTTCGAAGGTCTTGGGGACGGCCTTAGGAGTGTGGGCGATGACCGCTTTGACTTCCGGATCGATCTTCAGACTGGCGCCGCAGCACGGACAAGCCACCTCAAACGGTGCGGAGTGTTTGGGCATGGCGGAATCTTACCGCAGTTGCGGGAAGGTGTGCCAGGAAAGAGCACTGATGGGTACTTGGGGCCTCGACTCCGGCGAGCCAAAGACGCGCCCCCTGCGCTCAGCGTGACAAGTCTGGCGGGATTGAAACGAGGCGGCTAACCCAGCGCCCGCCACAAAGCCTTGCTCAAGCCAGATCTATTTCGCAGCTACGGGCTCTGCCTGAACCATGTGCCTGCTCTGTTGCAGCCGTTCCTTCTCCACGACGTAGTTGCCCAGGAAGAGCATGTCCATTTCGCTGCGGAAGAAGGTGCTGAACGCGTTGGCTGGGGTGGTGACGATCGGCTCGCCCTTCAGGTTGAAGGACGTATTCAGAATGGCGGGGATCCCGGTCGCTTGTGCGAAGCGTGAGATCAATCCGTGATAGCGCGGATTGGCATCCTTGAAGACCGTCTGCAGGCGGCCCGTGCCGTCCACATGCGTGATCGCCGGTAGCGCCGAATGTTTCGATGGCCGCACCGGCACCACATAAAGCATGTAGCGCGCCGGATAATGTTCCACCGCATCCGGCAGCTCGAAGAACTCTTCGGCACGCTCCCCGAGCACCGACGGTGCAAACGGCCGATACGGTTCGCGAAACTTAATTTTCGTGTTGACGATGTCCTTCATGCGGGGATTGCGTGCGTCAGCGATGATGCTGCGATTGCCCAGCGCACGCGGCCCCCACTCGAACCGTCCCTGATACCAGCCGATCACGTTGCCCTGTTGCAACCGTTCTACTGCCAGGTCCAGCAGCCGGTCGTCGTTCTCGATCCGCTGATACGGAATGCCATTGTCTTCCAGGAACTGCTGCGTCTCGTCATTCGAGTACGCGCGACCCCAGTAAGCATGGTCCATGCGGAAGCGCCGCTTGTTGCCCAGCAGCATGTTGTCCGCCCACAGAGCTGCCCCCAAGGCGCCGCCGCCATCGCCTGCCGCCGGCTGGATGAAGACGTCTTCAAACGGCGTCTCGCGCAGGATGCGATAGTTGGCTACCGAGTTCAGACCAACGCCGCCGGCGATGCACAGCTTGCTCATCCCTGTTTCTTTGTGCAGCTGGCGCGCCATGCAGATCAGCACCTCTTCGGTCACCTGCTGGATGCTGGCGGCGATGTCGGCATAGTGCTGGTTCATCCTGCACAGTTCGTTGAAGTTCGACGGGGCTTGGCCGAAGTACGCCGGGAAGCCTGAGTCGGCGGTGAAGAACAGCATCTTCGGCGGACGCGGCGCGCCAAACAACTGCTCGAACTTCTTGTTGAAAGTCCTGGTCGTCGAGTACTGGTAAGAGAAGTAATCCATGTCGAGCGAGAAAGACCCATCGGCTTCCTGCCGGATCAGCTTCCATACCTTGTCGACATAGCGGGGCTGGCCGTACGGCGCCATGCCCATCACTTTGTACTCGCCTTCGTTGACCTCGAAGCCCAGAAACGCTGTGAACGCCGAGTAGAGCAGGCCCAGCGAGTGCGGGAACATCATCTGCTTCTTGATGTCGACCTGGTTGCCCTTGCCCACACCCCAGGTGCCCGTGACCCACTCGCCCACGCCGTCCACCGTCATGATCGCGGCTTCTTCAAATGGCGAGCACAGGAAGGCGCTGGCCGCATGCGACATGTGGTGCTCGGCGTACAGGATCTTCTCCGTTGGGATTCCCAACTCAGCCGATATCTTTGAGCCTACCCACAGTTTGTCGATCATCCAGGTGATCATCGACTCGCGGAACACCTTGTACGACTGTGGATAGGTCTGCAGCACACTCATCAGGATGCGATCGAACTTGCGGAACGGCTTCTCGTAGAAGACCGCATAGTCCAGGTCGCCAGCCTTGATGCCGGCGCTGTCCAGACAAAACTGGATCGCCAGCTTAGGCCAGTTGAAATCGTGTTTGACACGACTGAAGCGTTCTTCTTCGGCCGCAGCGATCAGCTGGCCGTCCTGCAGCAAAGCGGCGGCGGCGTCGTGGTAGTAACAGGAGATTCCCAGGATATTCATGTCAGCCTTGGCGGCGAGCCTCGTCCAATGTGTTGGGCAGGGCCGGATGATCGAACCACCTATCAGGCCGTTTCTTCATGTGCATTGAATCGGAAAACAGGCGAACCACCAGTCCGAACGGCAGGATCAGCACCGAGTAGATTAGGGTGAGCAGGATGCGGGCCTGGAAGTTGCCGATCGCGTGTCCGACTTTCTTCCAACCCGCCGACAGCTTCGCCCTCAGCGAAGCGGGCAAACAGAACCACACCGCGACGGAGACAGCGACCACCGCTGCTACAGTCCGCCAATGTTCTCTCACGAAGTGCGTTGGCGCCAACATCCCCTGTTTTCCCCTAGAAGAACGAGTAAATAAACGGCGCGATCGCGGAGCTCTGAGCCAGGATCAACAGCACGGCGAAGATCGCCAGCGTGATCAAGATGGGCGTAAGCCACCAGCGCTTATTGCTCCAGAAGAATGAGAACAACTGTCCAGCTGTTCCAACACGTTGACCTGTTGTTTTGAAGAAGCCCATCTCAATCTCCCCATTTTCGAGCTGGCTGGCGCTGATTACCCCAGTATTCTGGAATACGGGACGGCGGCCGTTGGCTGTGATTTTACCTTAAGTTACAGGGGATGCAGCAACTCCGGACAGCAACAATCCGTTAATTTCGTTTCACAAGGGGATTCTCCTCCAGGCTCTTTCCCACCGCTTGGGCGACCAGGGAGTTGCCGGCATGGGAGTAGTGCTCGTCCCCAAAGATGAAGTCCTGCATGTACCAGCATCCGGGCTCGGCTGCCGGGCAGGAATTCTTCACGGCGAAAAAGTCGGGAAAGACGGAAATGAAGCGCTTGCACTTGCCGTTACACCAGTCGCGCCAGATCGTTACCTGCCGAGAGTCCACGGTGTCGTGGGCGAGTTGTGCAGGCCACGGGTAGACCACGGCGCTGAGCGGAATGCCTCGCTGCTGCAACAACTGCCAGAGCTCGGTCATTTTCGACTGTTCTTTTCGAATCCCCGCTTCCAGGCCGAGTGGCGCATATCCGATTTCATAGGGCTCGGTCTCAGACACCTGGCGATAGGTCCACGCCGAGCGGGGCAAATCGAAAAGCTGCCCATGTCCTACGTTGAGGTAGTAGATTCCATGCTTGACCGCCAGGTGCTCAAGTCGGTCGAAGATGCTATTCGTCACCAGCAGATGCGCTGTAATAAATGCCCGCAGAGTCGCATACCAGCTGTCGTTGTGCTTGATTTCTTCTGGACCCGTTACCGCGCCCGATGGATCCTTGTCGCGATAAAAAGCGGCTTCGTCTTGGGCATCGGACATGTCGATGAAGACGATGACCTCGTCGAACTGCACGCCGCGATCCAGCAACTGCCGGGTCACGTTTAGATAGTTGGACGGGGCATAGCTTTCCACGCCGCCATTGAGGAAGTCGTACTGCGGAAACTTCGCCGTAATCTGGCCGACGTAGGTCTCATCCCAGGCGCTCATCCCTTCCGTAAAGGAGTCGCCGAGAAGGAGAATGCGTGGCTGACTGACACTGAGCGGCACACTACGCGTCTGCTGGTCGCGGAAGCCCAGGTTATTGGTTGCGAAAGGATACGACTGCTTGCCCCAGTGCCGCTCGCACTGGCAGTCAGGCTGAAGCGAATGATGACGAACCGCATCGGCCTTGAAACAGGTCGCCTGGGCATTGATGATCGGTCGCGAGCGCAAAACGAAGGCGCTGTAAGCTGCGTCGAGAAACAGAAACAACGCCAGACACAAAGCCAGCGTGAAAAAGATCATCAGTAAGCGCTGCGCGATCGTCGGGGAGGTTTTTTGGCTTGGGAGGGACGGAGGAGCCTGCGGCGACTCGGCCGCATCGGATTTCAAAGTGTATGCCTCCCAAGGGATTCGGCTGGTTTTCGAATCAGCTTACCTGTGAAAAGCTTGTGAGGCAAGTTGCGGTGTTTTCGACCAAGCACAAGCGATTGCACCGGCGAGCGGCATGGGGAGGAGTGGTTGGAGCCTCTCGCGCGGTGCCTGAAAAATCCGCGACACGCTCGTCGAGATCGAGTCGGCCGGTACGTCATGTCCAGTTCCGACGCCCACAACCCAAGCTGACAACGGACAACAGCCCTATCGAAGCTCGTCCATACATGCGTCCAAGGCCTCGCGTGATGGGCGCGTGAGGCTTTCCGGTAGCGAGGCGAGAGGCTCGTCGGTCATGTTGATCATGTCGACGAAGTTCGGTGCCTTGGTGTCCAGATAGAGCACACCGGTCAGCACTTCATCCGCTTTGTGCGACTCCATGATGCGCTTGATAGCGTCGATCTTGTCAGTGGGGTCGTAATCTTTCTCCAGCTTACGCAGCCGGAGCGTCGAGCCGTCATGCATGGTCACATTGACGCTGGTGCCTGCATCGTATTCAACATCGATCTCGGCGAAGTGCGGTACGAAGTTCAAGTCGTGCACCGGTTCTTCGTGGTCCTTCATGAACTTGTAGGACTTGGTAGAACCCTCGTGATCGTTGAAGGTCACGCACGGTGAGATAACGTCGAGCATCACCGTTCCGCGATGCGCCAGTGCAGCCTTCAGCATCGTTTGCAGCTGCTTCTTGTCGCCCGAGAAGGAGCGGCCGACAAAGGTAGCGCCCATCATGATGGCCAACGCGCAGGTGTCGATCGGCGGCAGATCGTTGATGACGCCGGTCTTCAACTTCGAGCCGATATCGGCGGTCGCCGAAAACTGTCCCTTCGTCAGGCCGTAGACGCCGTTGTCTTCGATGATGTAGATCATCGGCAGATTGCGGCGCATGAGGTGGACAAACTGTCCGATTCCGATGGAAGCAGAATCGCCATCGCCGCTGACGCCAAGAGCAACCATCTTAGAGTTCGCCAGCACCGCGCCGGTCGTGACGGACGGCATGCGACCGTGCACGGAGTTGAAGCTGTGTGAGCGGCTCATGAAATAAGCCGGGCTCTTCGACGAGCAGCCAATGCCCGACATCTTGATGACGCGCTCGGGCTCAATGCCCATCTCATAGAAGGCGTCAATAATGCGCTCGGAGATGGCGTTATGGCCGCAGCCGGCGCAGAGCGTGGTCTTGCCGCCACGATAGTCAAGAACGGTGAGCCCCACACGGTTGGTCTTTGGTGCGGGTTGGGGCGGCGGAGCAGTCGTAGTCGCCATTATTTGCCCTCCTGGGAAATAACCTCGTCAGTGACGGAGCGGGCGTCGATGGGCAGCCCGTTGTAGTGGCGCACGCTGCGCAGCTTGGCGATCTCTGGTACGGCGACGTCGAGCTTCAGCAGCTCATGCATCTGGCCGTCGCGGTTCTGATCGACAATGTACACGCGTTTGTGTGTGGCGATGAAGTCGTGCGTCTCGCGCGTGAAGGGATATGCGCGGAGTCGCAGATAATCGACTTTCACGCCGTATTCGTTGCGGAGTTGGTCTAAAGTTTCAACCAGCGCGTGATGCGAGGTTCCGTAGGCGATGATGCCAATCTCGTTGCCCTCGTTATGCACGAGTTCCGGTCGTGGAACCAGAGTGCGCGCCGTCTCGAACTTACGCGCCAGCCGGTCCATGTTATTGGCGTAGTCGTCGGCGCGCTCGCTGTACTGGCCCTTCTCATTGTGACCGCTGCCGCGGGCAAACCACGCAGCGCCGGGATGTTCCGTGCCAGGCAACGTGCGATACGGAACGGCGTCGCCGTCTACGTCCTTGTAGCGCGAGAAGCCTCCGGCTTTCTCCAACTCCTCTTTCGACAGTACCTTGCCGCGGATCATTGGCTTGTCGGGATATATAAACGGGTCAGACATCCAGTTGTTCATGCCGAGATCGAGATCGGACATGACGAATACCGGGCTCTGCAGCTGTTCGGCCAGGTCGAAGGCATCGCCCGCCATCGAGAAGCACTCGGCCGGGGAACTGGGCAGAAGCATGGGATGCTTCGTATCTCCGTGCGACAGCTTGGCGACGAAGCCGATGTCGCCTTGCGCGGTTCGCGTCGGCAGGCCGGTGGAGGGTCCTACGCGCTGAACGTCCCAAATCACCGCCGGCAGCTCAACGTAATAGCCCAAGCCGGCGAACTCTGCCATGAGCGAAATTCCGGGTCCAGCCGTGGCGGTCATAGAGCGTGCACCAGCCCATCCAGCGCCCAAAACCATGCCGATGGCGGCGAGTTCATCCTCGGCTTGGACAATAGCAAAAGTAGCTTTGCCATCAGGGCCTACGCGGTACTCCTTCATGTAATCAATGAGACTTTCGACAAGCGAGGATGACGGCGTGATCGGATACCACGTGACCACCGTGACTCCGCCAAACATTGCTCCCATCGCGGCAGCCGAGTTGCCGTCGATGATGATCTTGCCCGCCGTCTCGTTCATGTGCTCGATCTTGAAGGGGTCGGCCTTGGTCAGAGATGTGGAGGCATAGTCGTACCCGGCCTTGGCGGCGCCCCAGTTCAGGTCCGCGGCCTTGACCTTCTTAGCGAATTGCCTGCGCAACGCCTTCTCGACCTCGGCCATGTCGAGGCCCAGCAACTGCGCTACGACGCCGACGTACACCATATTCTTGACCAGCTTGCGGAGCTTCGCCTCCGGGCAAACCGAAGCCGTGATCTTGTCGTAGGGAACGGCATAGAAGGTGAGGTCAGAGCGCAGCTCGTTCAGCTTCAACGGCTCGTCGTAAAGCGCGACGGCACCGGGAGCCAGCGACAACACGTCTTCCTTCGCCGTCTCCGGATTCATGGCGATGAGGAAGTCGATTTCCTTCTTGCGCGCGATGTAGCCCTGCTTGCTGGCGCGGATGGTGTACCACGTCGGCAATCCGGCGATGTTCGACGGGAACATATTCTTGCCGGAGACGGGCACGCCCATCTGGAAGATGCTGCGCAGCAGGACGGTGTTGGCGCTTTGGGAACCCGAGCCGTTGACCGTAGCAACCTGGACACTGAAATCGTTGACGACAGGCTCGCGCACAGAGCCGTCTTCAGCCCCGTGCACGGCAAATTCAGTTGTGGCCATCAATACCCCTTACTAAGTGGATGAGGACGGAGAGGTTAACGTTTCATTATAGGGCAGATGATGTAATCCCTGTGCGCGGCGCGCAGCGGTCGTACCGATAGAGACACTAATCGGCAGAAAAATCAGGGCGAATGGAGTTCTCGGCTCGATCTGACTAGGACGGCTTGGTGGCGCAAACTAGCAGGGCTGGCATGGGAACATGCAGAGATCCATTGCCATCTACAAACTCCTCAGCATTGACTAGCGCCGCTGCTTTAATTCGGCTGAGTGCAGTCTCTGTTTGCGCTCGTAGCATTCCTCCGATTCGCGCGGTACCACTGTAAAATGCCTCGAAGAAATCAGCTTTAGACTTCAAATTCCAAATCAATGGAAGCGGGTTGACCAGGAGAACTTCGAAGCCCGCTGCTTCCACTGCTGCTCGGGCACGGCTTTCGGCGCCAAGGTCGAAAAACGGCGGCCCGCTCGGTAATGGGAAGCGCGGTGAGTTGTGAATCGCGATGGCATTCAAAACGGCTGAAAATCCGCTGTGCTCCGTTGGTTCCATCCAAACTGTGAAAGCCAACTTTCCACCCTTCTGCAATACGCGATGAGACTCGCTCAGGCAGAGCTTGGGCTGAGAAAAGTGTAAGATTCCGAAATCCATCAGCACACAATCGAAGACCTCAGACTCAAACGGGAGTTGCTCGGCGTAGCCTAATACGAATCCGATGTTCGGATTCTCCCGGTGAGCGCGATTCAGCATCTGCGCCGAAAAATCAAGTCCGACAACACGCGCGCCCAACCGCGTAGCTTCTGCCGATAAGTGTCCGAAGCCGCATGCCAAGTCGAGGGTTTTCTGGCCGGGGAGAACATCGGCCGCGGCCAACAAAGCGGAATTCGCCTGACGCGTGAGCGGCGTGAAATAGCGCTCGTAGAGGGAAGCAGTTTTCTCCCACTGGTTGCGTTCGAAGTCCCGGAACATCTCTGGATCCATTGTGTCAGTGACATTCCCATGCGGGTCAAATCGGGTATTTCGTTTGTAGTGATGTACACATGGCTGAGGCTCGAGAATCTTGAAGTCCGTCAGATATTTTTCCGTATTCTTACTGCCGCCAATTACGCTCACCGAGGTAATCGTTTCGTCGACACGGCGGTAAATCACCTCCCAGGCAATCTCCCCTTCTTCCTCGACCATGTACACGCGGGAGAGGTCAGGAGCGATGTCCTTAATGTTGACGTACCAGACGTCCACCCCGACTTCGTCTTGACGAAACATGATTTTCTGCACCTCCGGCGCGTCGAAATGTTCCGGAGAGTTAACGAAGAAAATACGCTTCATCTTCCCGCCCTCAGCGGTGAACTTGGCGATAGCCTTTTCGACTTCGTCATCGCGCCAGAAGAACTTTGTCGACGGGATACTGGTGGCGTAGAACGTTCGCCCAGCATAAGCCTGCAGGGTCTTGAGATAGAAACTGCGAAAGTCCTCTACATCATTCAGCTCGAATGTGTTCTCCGTGAGCAGCTTTTGCACGCGATCAAAGAACTTGCTGATTTCTCCGCCTACTAACTTCTTAAGCCGGGGGTCGATGTCGCGACGAGCCTGGTCGATCTGCGCGACAATTCCGCTGCGAACATAAGCATCGAGTTTGGCAACACGGAGGATGATCCAGGCCAGCGCCTCCAGAATGAAGCCCGTCAGGATGACGACAAGGACGGTAAGGTAATCCTTCTGCCGGAACCAAGCGAAGCCGGGCACGTCGAAGACGCTGAGCAAGCCGATGAGAATGCTGGCGGCGCCAGCAACGGTGGCGACCCAGCGGCCTACATTTAAGCCTTTACTCTCGGCAGCTTTCTTTTCGATGCGAGACATAGCATGGACCTCTGAACGTCCGAATAGGAGACTCTATAGAAGGCAGGGTCCGAACAAGATAGTCCCAGTCGGCGGACGCAGCAAGATTTGATTTGTGAAAAGACGCGAGCCTAAGTTGCCGGGAGCGGTTCCACCTCGAAGTACTGCGCCATATTGCGGAACTTGTTATAACGCGCGCCAAGCAACTCCTGGGTGGACATCTTCTCCAGCTCCGATAATTGCTTCTCCAGCACGTCGCCCAGGGTCTTGGCCATGGCATCGTGATCGTGATGCGCGCCGCCTTGCGGCTCCGGAATCACCTCATCGCAGATCCCGAGTTCCAGGTTATCCTTTGCGGTGATTCGCAGCGCCTGTGCCGCGACGGCCTTCTTGGCCGAGTCGCGCCACATGATGGACGCGCAGCCTTCGGGCGAGATGACCGAGTAGATGCTGTTCTCCAGCATCAGCACGCGGTCGGCGACAGCGATCGCCAGCGCGCCTCCGCTGCCCCCTTCACCGGTGATGACAGCGACGAATGGCACTGCGAGGCGCGACATCTCCCGGAGATTACGAGCGATAGCCTCTGCCTGCCCGCGTTCCTCCGCGCCCAGTCCAGGATAAGCGCCCACAACGTCGACCAACGAAATCACCGGCCGCTTCCACTTTTCCGCGAACTTCATCGCTCGCAGCGCCTTGCGGTAGCCCTCCGGATTGGGCTGGCCAAAGTTGCGATAGAGCCGTTGCTTAGTGTCGCGCCCCTTCTGCGTTCCCAGCACCAGCACTTCCCTGCCGCGGAAGCGCGCCATACCGCAAATCATGGCGGCATCGTCGCCAAATCCGCGGTCGCCATGGATTTCGCTGAAATCGGAGAACATGCGCTCGATGTAGTCCAGCGGATACGGGCGGTTGGGATGGCGCGCCAGTTCGGTACGCTCCCAGGCAGTCAGTTGGCCCGACATCTGGCGACGCAGAGCATCCACGCGTTCGTGCAGCACCTGCAACTGCTTCTGCGCCTCCTGATTGTCGCCGGCGGCGCTCTGCAGTTGCTCGATCTGCGTTTCGATCTTCTGTAACTCGTCTTGTGCTTTGCTGACGGCTTCCATATTGGGGTCGTTTTGTCGGTTGGCAGCCCAGAACATCGCTTCGGCCGCGTACAGCCAGAAGTCCAGCGCGGACAGCAATCCAGCCTGTTTTGGCGTTAGCTCCGGTTCGTCAGCCACAATGGTTTGAAGGGCCCGAGCTTAGTCAAGGACGCGCACGCTGCCACGTCCGCACAGCTCTTCTACACGATTAATGAATGCCCGGTCCGGCAAGACATTATAGCCTTCCGCCTCCATGACCACCGTAAAGTCGCCTTTGCGCTCCAGATCGAAGAGCACTCGCGCTTCGCCTCTACGCTCGGAGCAGATAGTGTGAAGTGCGTCGATAGTCTCCGCCGAGGCCGTCTCGAGCGAGACCTTAATGCGCAGATGGCTGGGCAACTTCGGCTTGGCTTCTTCCAGCGGTGTGATGTCGTCGACCATCAGCTTGGGATTCGAGCCTTCTTCGACGCGCACGCCGCCTTTTACCAGCACGGGTACGGCGAGCTTCAGCTTCTCGGCCAGGCGCTTATAAGCGTCTGCGAAGCAGAGCATGTCGACCGAGCCATTCATGTCCTCGATCTGCCCCTGCGCGTAGAGATCGCCGCGTTTCGACTTGGCCACCCGAATACCCTTGAGGACGCCGCCGATGGTTACCTCACCCCTGCCGGTGGAGGATTTCAGCTCCGCAATCTCTGCTGTGGAAAGCGCGTGGAAGTCGGCCAACTTATCCTGATATTTCTCCAGCGGATGACCGGTGATGAAGAAGCCAAGAATCTCTTTCTCGTAGCCAAGCCGCGTATGCTCATCCCAGTCAGGGATGTTGGGAAGTGGCTTCTCGGTCGCGTGGTTCTGCTCTTCTTCCTGGAAGACGCCGAAAAGGCCATGCTGCCCCAATGCCGCGTCGCGTTGTGCCTTTTGCGCGTTATCCATAGCTCCGTCGATGACCGCCATGAGCTGCGAGCGTCGTCCCAGCGCGTCCATGGCGCCGCTCTTGATCAGCGACTCAACGACGCGCTTGTTAAGCAGGTGTAGATCAACGTTCTCGCAGAACTGGTAAACCGAACGGAACGCGCTCTTCTCCTTGCGCCCTTTCACAATCGACTCAATCGCGTTGTGGCCGACGTTCTTTACCGCGGCCAGACCAAAGCGGATAGCTTCACCATGTGGTGTGAAGTACGCGTCGCTGACGTTGATGTCGGGGGGCTCAACGGCGATACCCATCTCGCGGCATTCGTTGATGTACTTCACCACATCGTCGGTGCTTCCGGAGACAGAAGTCAGAAGCGCGGCCATAAACTCGACGGGATAGTGCGTCTTCAGATACGCCGTGTGATAGGCGAGCAAGGCATAGGCCGCCGAGTGCGACTTGTTAAAGCCGTAACCGGCAAACTGTTCCATCAGGTCGAAGATCTTCTCGACCTTCTTCGGCGGAAAGCTCCGCTCGGTCGCGCCCTGGATGAAGCGCTGGCGCTGCTTGGCCATCGCCTCAGGATCTTTCTTGCCCATGGCGCGGCGCAGCAGGTCGGCATCGCCAAGCGAATAGCCGGCAAGCCGGTTGGCGATCTGCATTACCTGCTCCTGATAGACGATGACCCCGAGCGTCTCCTTCAGCACCGTCTCCAGTTCAGGCAGTTCGTACTCGACCTTCTTACGTCCCCACTTGCGCTCGATAAAGTCTTCAATCATCCCGCCTTGAATCGGGCCCGGACGGTAGAGCGCGTTGAGAGCGGTAAGGTCTTCGACCGCCGTCGGCTTGTAGCGCCGTAGCACGTCGCGCATGCCATGCGATTCAAACTGGAAGACACCGCTGGTCAGGCCGGTGTGGAAGACCTTTTCATAAGTGACCTGATCGTCGAGCGTCAGCGTCTGCAGATCGAGCTTCTCGCCGCGCGTCTGCTCGATCAGCTTCAGCGCGTCGTCAATGATCGTCAGCGTAGTGAGCCCGAGGAAGTCCATCTTCAGCAGGCCCAGCTTTTCGACCGCCTTCATGTCGTAGGCAGTGACGATTTCTTCGTTCTTGGTGCGATGCAGCGGCACAAGGTCCGTCAGCGGCAAGGGCGCGATCACCACGCCGGCGGCATGCACGCCGGAATTGCGGACCAAACCCTCGAGCTTCTTGGCGGTGTCGATCAACTCTTTGGTCTGCGGCTCGCTTTCATACGCGCTCGACAGGGCCGGCGAATCTTTAAGTGCTCCGTCGATCGTGATATTCAGCGTCGGCGGCACCATCTTCACGATGCGATCAACGTCGGCGTATGGAATGTCCATCGCGCGGCCGGAATCCTTCATCGCGGCCTTGGCGGCCATGGTGCCGAAGGTGATGATCTGGGCGACCTGATCGCGGCCATACTTCTCGGTGACGTACTGAATGACCTCGCCGCGGCGGTTCATACAGAAGTCGATATCGATATCGGGCATGCTGATGCGCTCCGGGTTGAGGAAGCGCTCAAACAGCAACTCGTTTTGCAGAGGATCGATGTCGGTAATGGAGAGCGCGTAGGCTACGAGAGATCCGGCAGCCGATCCGCGGCCCGGCCCCACCGGTATGCTGTGCTCCTTGGCGTAGCGAATGAAGTCCCAGACGATGAGGAAATAGCCCGGAAACTGCATCTGGCGAATGATCTCGATCTCACGCGCCAGCCGCCTCTCGTAATCGTCAAGGGAATGCTTGAGGCGACCCATGGCCTGCAGCTCGCGAAGGATGTTCAGGCGTTTGGCGAAGCCTTCGCGCGCGACATGCTCGAAGTAGTCGGGCAGGCTGTAGCCTTCAGGCACTTCGAACTTCGGGAACGGGTCTTTGACCTTCTCCAGACGAACGTTGCAACGCTCGGCGATCTCCATCGTGCGCGCCAGAACGCGTTCGTAGCCGGAAAATACTTTGGACATCTCGGCCGGACTCTTCACGAAGAACTGATTGCCGGTGAACTTCAAGCGGTTAGTGTCGTGGATCGACTTGCCCGTCTGTATACAGACCATTACATCCTGCGCGTGAGAGTCCTCCTCGCAGAGGTAGTGGCTGTCGTTGGTAGCGACCAGCGGCAGGCCGAGCTCCTGCTCCAATTTCAGCAGGTTGGATTGGATGCGCTTCTCTTCTTCCAGCCCCTGATCCTGAATCTCCAGATAGAAGTTGCCTTTGCCAAAGATGTCGGTGAAGGACGCCGCGGCATGGCGCGCGGCGTCATACTTCCCTTCCGTGAGACTTTCGGCAACTTCGCCCTTCAAGCACGCCGACAGACCGATGAGTCCCTGCGAATGCTCGGCCAGAAATTTCTTGCTGATGCGCGGCTTGTAATAGAAGCCGTGCAGCGAGGCCTCAGACACGATCTTCACCAGGTTGCGATAGCCATGATCGTTTTCAGCCAAAACGATGAGGTGATTGTAGGTGTCGCCTTCGGGCGAGGCCCGGTGGTCTTCCTTTTTGCAGATGTAAAGTTCGCAGCCGAGGATCGGCTTGACGCCCGCCTCTTTGGCGGCGTTCATGAACGAGACCGCTCCGAAGATGTTGCCGTGATCGGTCATGGCAACCGCCGGCATCTTCAGCTCTTTGACGCGACCAACCAGGCGCTCGATCTCGCAAGCGCCGTCGAGCATGGAGAAATCCGTATGCAGATGGAGATGGACAAATTCAGGTTGTGCCATTCGTGCTTCTATTTTATGCGTTCCTTCAGGCTCCTGCGTCCTGAGGAAGATGTGGAAAAGAAGGCTGAAACTCGCGCTTTGGAACTATCTCGTGGAACTCGCGAGCTCTGGTGATAAGATGCCGCAACATCTCGTCCGGTAGCAGGACCACACCGCTCTGAAACCGGCGGTATCTCTGCCGGACGAAGCCGCGTTGGCGCAAGCACCAGTCGGCGCATAATGCCAACATCGACGATTTGATCGTGAACCACACTCTGCTTCTTACGCTTGCCGGAATGGTTGCCGGAGCGATTGCAGCAATCTCAGGCTTCGGCATCGGCAGCATCCTTACGCCTCTGCTGGCGGCATGGGTGGGGACGAAGCTGGCAGTCGCGCTTGTCTCCATCCCGCATTTTCTGGGAACCGCGATGCGTTTCGCTGTGATTCGCCAGCATGTGAACCGGGGCGTGCTATGGAGCTTCGGTATCACCTCGGCGATCGGTGGACTGCTTGGAGCGCTGCTGCACGTCTGGCTACGCAGCGCCGTACTTGGCTACGTGCTGGGGGTGTTGCTGATATTTGCAGGAATCACCGGCCTTACGGGATTGGCTTCGCGGATCCGCTTCGGCCGCACCACGGCGTGGATCGCGGGTACGCTCTCCGGCACGTTCGGCGGGTTGGTCGGCAACCAGGGAGGCATCCGCTCGGCCGCCCTGCTCGGATTCGACCTCCAGCGAGACGAATTTGTGGCGACTGCGACGGCGATTGCCCTGCTTGTCGATGTATGCCGGATGCCGGTGTATACGACCACGCAATTCAGTCAGATGGTGGCGGAGTGGCCGGTGATTTTAATCGCGACTGTTGGCGTGCTGATAGGAACGCTGTCCGGCAAGTGGATGCTGAGCCGCATTCCCCAGAATTTCTTTAGAGTGATGGTTGCTGGCATCGTTCTGGCGCTGGGGATCTGGATGCTGGCGCATCCGGGTGCTTGATGGCGTCTCGGCCGCACGCTTCAAGGAGCCACCACCCTTGAGCACAGCTTCGCGTCTTCTGCCGAATCGGAATCTAATGACCGCGATCCGCACGAGGATCTTACCGGAGGTCCCTCGGCATCCCTCGGGGTGACATCAAAAAAGAAGTTGGCGTTGGCGACTCAGGGTCGCTGCTGAACGTCGCTGGCTTCGCCGGGCGAAATCAACTGCCCGCCTGTGATCGCTTGCCCAGGAGGCGTCTGACGCGGAATGGAGGGCTGTCCCCGCGACCGATTGTAAGAGCGATAGGCGTACAGCACGGCCAGCAGCGGGGCGGCCAGCAGCAATCCCCAGAAGCCGAAGATGAAGCTCAGCAGAATGGGCACAATCAGCGACGCCCAGATGGGAACGCGCGCGGTACGCCGCATAATCAGCGGCTGCAGAAGCAGGCCGTCCACCACGACCACGACACCGTAAAGGATCAACACGTACAGCAGGCCTTCGAAACCCTCGTTGAACAGAGCAGCGATTGCGGGGCCAAAGAAGGCGAGTACGGGCCCGAAGTGTGGGATGAATTGCAGTCCCGCGGCAAGCACCGCCCAGAAAGGCGCGAACGGTACCTGCAGATACCAGAGGCCGGCCCACCACAGCGCACCAATCGCGAGCGAGTTGTAACACTGCGCGATGAACCAGCGCTTGAGGGCGTCGCCGGTAATGTTCATGTGGTGCGAAAATCGCATTTTCTACTTAGATGCGGGCGCGTTCAGCCTGTCTCAACCCCATGCTACACTCGAAGCAGGCACTTGGCATTTAGCAGTTAGCGCTCACTGAGAGCAAGGTTTTGCTAACAACTAAGAGCTGATGGCCGATGGCTCATTATGAAATTTGGCGTCATCATCTTCCCCGGATCCAACTGCGACCACGACGCTTTCTGGGTGGTCTCGCAAGTTGCCAAGCAGCCCGTAACCTTTCTCTGGCATGACTCGCCCGATCTCCAAGGATGCGACGCCATCATCGTGCCCGGCGGATTCGCTTACGGCGACTACCTCCGTACCGGCGCCATAGCAAAGTTCTCGCCGGTGATGGAGTCGGTGAAGAAATTCGCCGCCGATGGCGGGCTGGTGATGGGCATCTGCAACGGCTTTCAAATTCTTTGCGAGGCGGGTTTGTTGCCGGGCGCTCTCATGCGCAACGCCGGCTTGAAATATGTTTGCAAGCCGGTCCACGTGCGCGTCGAGACGACCAACACGCCCTACACGCAGGCGCTGACCAAGGGGGAAGTGCTCGAGATTCCCATCGGCCACATGGAAGGCAACTACTTTTGCGACGAACGGACGCTGGCCGAGTTGAAAGATCAGGACCGCATCGTCTGGCGCTACGTCGCACCCACAGGCGAAGAGACCATCGAAGCCAATCCGAACGGATCGCTGGAGAACATTGCCGGCATCTGCAGTGCAGGCCGCAATGTGCTGGGCATGATGCCGCATCCTGAGCGCGCTGCCGAACGCGAACTGGGAATGACCGACGGCGCCAAGGTTTTCCATTCGCTCGTGTCGTCGCTCGTGGCAAAGTAATTCTTCGGAAAAACCCCCTTTCAAATTCCTTTAATGCTTTTCGTTTGCGCGCGGCGAACTTTGGGCTGCGACCAACGCTCAGTTCCCTTCGTGACATTCCGCAATCAGATCGCGTTGACTCGCTTTTCGTTCACCAGGCTTACTCGTGCGGCGGCAGTTTGATCCGTAGCCCGGAACGTCGTGCTGTGTGAGGAGTTGTAGTCGAAAAGGATCGAGCGGTGAAGGAAATCGATCAGGATGAGTTCACCGGCCAGATTTCCAGTGAACTCATCCCAATTTCCGTAGCCAGCGGTTACTGTGCTGCGGTGGTGAACGTCTGATCGTAGAAAGCAGCCTGATTTCCCAGCGGATCGGTGGTTAACGGCCGCCAGTGGTACGTCGTGTTTGGTGAAAGCCCGGTGATCGTGATCGAGAAATCGTAGATGTTGCTGATTCCCAGCCCCAGTGCCGTCTGGTCTTGCGTATCCAGAACGCTTTGGGACTGATTTGGGTAGCTAGCGGTCAACATGTTCAGGAACCCGAAGTTCGGCCACGGTTGCATGCACTGCGGCCCCGTTGGGTTATAGGGGTTGCAATAGAGGGGTGTGCCGGTGCCGTAGTAGATCGTACCGGTGGTGTTCGGTTTGAACGCATTGAACCAGAAGGTCGCGGTGGTTGCCGTAACCGTCGGGGCATTGATGGTGTTGGGATAAATGGTTGTCGGACTGCCGCCAGTCGCCGGCCACCATTCAAACGTAACTGGGGTGGTGTAGTCCGTCCATGGAGCGTTGCAGGGATTCGAATTGTTTCCGCACGGATTCGCTGCTGCCAGAACAGTTGGGATCGCGGGCGACGAACCGTCGGGGTTATGTCCGGTTCTCCACCGCACGTAATCGAAGCTCCACTTGTAGACCTGATTAAATTCCTTTACTGACCACGTCCAGCCATTGCCCACAAGAGATCCGGCGGTGCCGGCACTGTCGAAGACGTGGTTGAAAAGATCATCCCCTTCGTTCAGGTAGGTAGCGTTGCCGGTCTTGCTCCAATACCAGGCATAGGCCGGCGCAACCAGATCGTTCAGCTCAGTCGCGCTGTAGAGTCCCGAAACCAGGCCCGGGTTCACCGGAAGGTCATAAGGCTGATAAGAGAGGGTATGGGTCGAAGGAATGTACTGGGTATTTTCCCACCAGTCCAGAACCTTTTGGATTTCGAGCGGAATGCGAGCGTCAGGAGTGTTCCCTTCGGCCAGATCCAGCTCGTAGTAGTTGATCAAAGCCTCCATCGCGGTACCCACCAGGAAGGGATGGACGTCGTATTGCTGCTGGTTCGGGTTCGCCAGGTTCAGGTTGTAGCTCTGGTCAAGATAACCGAGCATGACGTCGACCTGCCGAAGGATGAAGGCGGTGTCCCGCGGCTCGCCCAGGATCTCTGCGGCTAGCCGGTTGTCCATCATATAGGCGCTCAGGCGGACGCTGGTGGCGTAGGCGCTGCCGCTGAAAAACAGATTGTAGCCAGGGACGTGCTGCATGATGTCGATGGCCGCCTGGTTCGCAGGGTTACCTGTGCGGAGCTGGTTCATCTCCATTCCGTACGGGAACTGGTTCGGCTCGCGAATGAAGCTGCCGGCTGTGCCGAGAATCGTATTGCGATACGGATCCATGGCCAGCTCACCGCAGCGCTGCCATTGCGTGAGATTGTTCTGGTTGTGATAGTCCTGCACGTTCCAGTCGTAATCGGCAATCTGCTGGAAGACGCGGAGGCCGTCGTAATTCCATGCCTCAAAGTAGTTGGAGGAAGGCAGGTCGAAGTAGCCGCTAAAGTTTCCGTTATCCAGACTCCACCAGGGGTTGGTGTCGGTGTTGTTGGTGCACCACCAATTAGCAGAACGATATGGCAAGCCCTGGTTCTGATACGGATTCGCATTGACCATGTTGCTTTCCCAGGCGGCCTGGTTGGCGATGGCCGGGAAAATCGTGGGCGGAGTCGGCGTGAAGCTGGCGGTCGGCAATACGACGAAGTTATACGTCACCGGGAACGGGCTGCCGTAATTCGTGCCACCGTACTCCGCCTGGAATTGTCCAGTGAACTGATAGTGCCCCGGGACGGCGGCTGAGTTCACTCTCAAGCGAAGAGCCTCGTTGATGCTGTACAACGTTCCGTTCGAACAGTCCTGATTGCTGGGATCGTAGTCGCCGTCCCACCCGCTGGGCGGAGGATTCGAAGGCGCGTCATATCCGCAAAGATATTGGGCGGTAATGCTGTTGTCGTTCACCACCTGACCGTTGTCTGTATTGGTGATCGCGACATTCTGCATCTCGACCATCATGTTGGTCGGCCCACTCATGAGGTTCGCCTGCAGGTTCACATAAAGGTCGTTGCACTCGCGCGAACTCTTCGACGTCGGGGTGCAGGCCGGAGATTGCGTCGGATCGCCCTGGTAGACATTGATCCCGCCGATCGGCCACATCGTGAATGCGAGTGGTCCATTCGGATTGGTGGGCGAAGTCGGAAGAGTGAAGGTCAGGTAGTAGCCGCTACCCGTGACCGGTCCCGGGTAGGTAGCGAAGACGGGACAAATCGCCATTTTTACCGAACAGCGTGGCACTCCCACATTGCTGGCGACGTAGTATCCCCAGGTTGCATAAGGGCTATACGCAGGAAAATGATCGACAACCACGGTATGCGTCATGGTGTTGTCGTTTTGAATGATCTGGCGGGTGGGCGTGTTGTTATTGCTCCAGTAATCGACCGAGTTCTCGATGATTACGATCGAGTTGCCGGGGTGCTTGGTGCTCCAGGTAAAGGTGACCGAGTACCCGTTGATAGGATCGTACGTGCCGCTGACTACGGCCGAGACGTTATAAATCTCCCCGGAATCGATGGTAGCGAAAAGCGGAGTGGCGCTAAAGACTCCGATAACGGCTAACACCAGAGGGAGCATTGGCGCACGCCGCCGAGCCATCGCGACGCGAAACCAATCCAAGATGGTGCGTCCGTATGTCATGTGCTTCTCCTTGTTCAAGCGGAACAATGCTGCACGTAGCCAATACGTTCTCGAACCAGTTACCTGGTAGTAGCTTCGGCAGCAAGGGATGACTCAGTATCGTCGCGGGATCGGCGAGGTGAACAAAGGAAAGTGACTTCTACGGACACGAAAGTAACTTTGCTATATGTTACTTTTCGCGGAATTATTTAGTTACTTCTGGCACCGACAAATACAACGGCTCATCCCTCCTACTACATCGGATACTCCTTTCAAGCCAAATAATTAACTTGTTTATTTACATTTCATTAACGATAGATCTTAGGGATTATGGCGGTTCCCCAAGTAACGAATATAACCGAGAACAAGCCGCAAGTATTGGTCACACGCTTTTCAACGACAATTAGAAAGAAGGACGTATGTGTTGGGTAAATTAGTAACCTTACTTGTCCATATATAGTAAGTTACCTATCGAAGGGCCGGCCAAGTGGGCGAGGCAGAAGAGTAAGTGCGAAAGCGAACAGCAGTTGGCTGCGGGCTTTACAAAGGAATGTTCGAAAGGTCTGTGCAGCCGGAAGGAACAGGAGGGATGGCGGAGAGGGAGGGATTCGAACCCCCGATACCCGTCAAGGTATGGCCGCTTTCGAGGCGGCTCGTTTCAACCACTCACGCACCTCTCCGCGCGCGGTTGCAACTGGCCGGTGCTGCCAGCCCTCTCAGTGTAGCAAAGGTTCGGTAGTGCGTCATGCAGAGCCGACGTTTAGCCCCTCGGTAGCTGCGATTCCCTGCTACACCTGAGGCGTGGCATTGCGACGCTCGCGGAAAAAGGTTTGCAATAGATCCATGCAGCGCGCCGCCAGAACCCCCGACGTTATCTCAACCCGATGATTGAGCCTGGGATGGTTCAGAATCTGCAGGATGGAGTGCACTGCTCCCGCCTTTGGGTCGTCGGAGCCATACACCAGCCGCCGAATCCGCGCGTGGGTGATAGCTCCGGCACACATCGTGCACGGCTCAACCGTGACATACAGATCACAGTGCAGCAGGCGATAATTGCCGATGGTCTGACCGGCTTCGCGAAGTGCGAGAATCTCTGCATGAGCGGTAGGGTCATGAGCGCTGACCGGCCGGTTACATCCGCGACCAATGACTCTGCCCTCATACACAACCACCGCACCCACCGGAACCTCTCCGAGCGCGATCGCCCGCCGCGCCTCGCGGAGGGCTTCTTCCATCCAGAGCTCGTCGGGTCTCGCCATGGGCTGTGCGCTTTCGGATCTCAGCTGGCAAATGCAAAAACCGTAAGCCAACAGATTTCAACAACTCGCCAATATAGCCGAGAAGGTACAGCAGTCAAAGCGGTCATTCTTCGGTAAGGCGTATGAGGTTCAGTTCGGAGATTTGTACGTTCGACGGTATATGGTTCCGCCTAGCCAACCGCCGAGGACAGTCTAATCTTGTCGCAGCATGATCCGCTGCACCGCCGTCGCACGGCCTGTGTCGGGGTTGCAGTCGATCAATGTGGCGCAGAGGCGAACGTCATCCGTGGCCGGCTCGAAGCGCGAGGGCATGTTGGTAAGGAATCGTTGCAGGATAAGGTCCTTCTGCACGCCGATCACGCCGTTATAAGGACCGGTCATTCCAACGTCGGTCTGCACGGCTGTGCCGCCTGCCAGCACCTGCTCGTCGGCGGTAGGGACGTGCGTGTGCGTACCCAGAACGGCCGTTACCCTCCCCTCCAGATACCAACCTAGTGAGATCTTTTCCGATGTGGCCTCAGCGTGGAAATCGACCAAGATCACTTTCGCGGTGATCTGTTTCAGGAGCTCGTCGGCAAGCCGGAACGGATCGTCATTGCTGGTCATGAAGACGCGGCCCTGCAGATTGATGACAGCGTACGGCACACCATCTCTAGTGCGCCCCTGGAACCAACCGTATCCCGGAGAGCCGGCGGGATAATTCGCCGGACGCAGAACGCGGCGGGCCAGCGAAGCTTCGTTGCCGTCGGCAGAGTTCATGTAATCGATGATCTCGCGCTTATCCCAGACGTGATTGCCGGTGGTGATCACGTTGACCCCGAGCTCAAATAACTCCTCGGCGATCTGCGGAGTTATACCGAAGCCTCCGGCGGCATTTTCCCCGTTGGCGATGGTGAGATCAACAGCGTGCTCTTTTTGAAGTTCGGGCAGGCGCTCGTGCACGATGGTGCGGCCTGGCCTGCCGAAGATGTCTCCGACGAAGAGAATTCGCAAGGGTCTTGTTTCCTTAGGCGCTGGATAAAATCGATGGTAACACGCGTTTCGCAGCCGGACGTTTGACGCCAGCTACAGTCGCTCCAGCAAAAAGGCGGCCGCGCGGGCCGCCCTAAAATCTCATTATTACGTTACTCACTTGTGGGCGGCAGTTCCCGTTGAGCTTCCGGCCGATGTTCCGTGGCCAAGACTGGCCGAAGACCCGTGTGTGTTGCTTGTGGATACACCCTCTGATCGGCTGCCCCCGTACATCGAATGCATGTCTTCACTAGCGAAGATGGAGCGCGATGCGGGAGAAGCAAACACGTGTCCTGCAGGATTGGCGTGCGCGTTACCGGCGGTTGTTTGCGGCGAGGCGAAAGCAGCCCGGTTCGCAGCCGTTGAGTTTGGCTTGGTAGACCCGTGAAGTACTGCGCTGCTGCGAACCACGCTAGCGAAGTTCGGTGGAATGCGTCCGCCTGGGATCGACAATGGCAACCCGCCGCCCTTGCCGACTAGCAGGGTAGGAGAGGACGTCGCCGACGAAGTCGACATTGGCGGCGTCGCAGCCGTCCAACCCGGAGGAGCATTGGTCACGCGAGGAACGATTTGATATCCGTTCGTCGACCACTGCCCCGCGAAGCGACCAGGGACCCACGCCCAGCCGGCCCCGTTGACGAACGCCCACGAGCCGTAATGGAACGGCAGCCATCCCCAGGGGTAGGCCGATGCCCACGAGTATCCGAAGCCGGGATAGAACATCCACGCACCGTTGCTGTATGGGTCCCAATTCAACATCGAGCCCGCGAATCCGTAAGGCTGCCAAACGTATCCGAGACCGTTAGCGTAGAAGAAGTCACCGTAATAATTGAGGTCCTGTAGGCCGTAGGCAGAGTTCGGTCCTCCGTAACCCTGGTTTTCTCCATAGGCCTTGCCATAGGCCTCGCGTTCTTTATTCCAGCTGTCGTAGCGGACCTCTTCGACTCCCTTCGCAACGTCGTAACCGTTAGAATTCCGCTGAAGGTCGAGCGTCAAAGTCTCTTTCTTGTGGATAATGACCGGCTCAGCCTGGCCTTCCAGTTGCGCTTCTCCTTTGAAGACCGCGACCTGAACGTGCGCCGGATCAACCGTTAGCCGCACCAGTGAATCTCGTGGCACCATCACGCTGCGATCACCTGCGCTCAGGATGTAGCTGTCATTCCCCTTTGAGGCGGTATCGATATAGACCAGCCCATTGTCGACGCGGATGCGATTGATCTTCATGCCCGCGTCATTCATTAGTAGCTGCGAGAACTTGATTTCCGAATTCTCGGTGAGCCGCACGGCACTCTGATTCTCGAACTCGACTTCAGCCAGGCCATCGTTCCCCGTAACAACCCGCGTTCCCTCGACGATCGGAGTGTTTAGAATTGCGCGCTCCAGACCTTGGCCGGCGCGGTCAACCTGCACCTGTCCTTCGGCGGAGCTGAGGCGAACGATCCTGACGTGAGAGTCAGCGGAAGCCGCGATCGAGCCAACGGCGATCACCATTGCCGTTACGACAACGCGGGCGAGTCCGATGTGCCTTTGCATGATATGTACTCCCTGGGCCCCGGTGCGGTTCTGGAGACGCCACGACTGCCGGCTGGATGAGCCTCGTCGATGCTCTCTCCGTTACGTCTATTAAACACCAATTTGCGAGCAAGTTCGCGAAAATTGAGGCGTTGATGTTGTCAAAGCTTTGCCACAAATCACTGCTGGCCAGGCGTCGCGGACCCTGCCGGCTCATTCATGTTCTCCAGCAGGTGCTTGGCGCTTTGCCGTGCGATGTTCATCAGGTTGGGATCGGCGGCGATCTTGCGCAACATGGGCGCGATCAACCTCAGTTCGACCGCATCGTGGCTAGCTTGGAGCTCTTCCAGTTCTTTCAGTCGTTGGTCCATACCCAGTTTGTCGAACCGATATTGGAACGCCAGCTTGCGCCCGTAGTCGATGGTCGTGGCAATTCCCGTGAAGAGGTGGACCAGTTGTTGCACGTCCGGGTTCTGCGACCAGTTGAACGTCGCCGAGCCCTCGATCTGAGACGAGTTATATCGCAAAGTCTTCTTGCCGGTTTGAGCGATGTGCTTCAAATGCGAATCCAGATCGCCTCGGAAGTAATTCAGCGTCTCCGCCAGCTGGAAAATCTTCTCGCGATTCGAGGGTGAGATGGTGAACTCTTGCGTGACCGGGTCGGTATCGCTGTTGTTCTCCTCCGGATGAGGTGTGCCTTGGAAGCTGGCTGTGCCATCGGCCTGAATGCTGATTGAAAAGCTAGTCCAGGGAATGCCTTGCGGCCAGTCAAAACTGTAGCTGACTTTCGTTCCACCTTTAGTGGGAGTATTAACGGCGGTCGGCTGCTGAGCAAGCAGTGATGACGTCGCGAAGATAATAACCAGGAGGAACAGCCGCTTCATTCTGGAGAGAAATTCTATCAGCGACCGGCAGCCTGGCGTTGCAGGGTTCCAGAAGTATGCAGGTGACAGATCGCGATCGCCAAAGCGTCGGCCGCGTCAGCAGGCTGCGGAGCCTCCGGCAGGTGTAGTAGTCGCGCAACCATTAATTGCACCTGCACCTTCTCAGCTCTGCCGTAACCCACGACGGCCGACTTGATGGAGAGCGGCGAGTAGGCTATGACTTCGAGCCCAGCCTGTGCCGCTACCAACATAGCGACGCCGCGCACATGTCCCAGCTTCAGGGCTGATTTGGCATTCACCGCGTAGAAGACATCTTCGATTGCGACCTGTTCCGGCAAATATTTGGCGATGATCTCATGCAGGCCTTCGCAGATTCGCTTGAGACGTAGTTCCAGGGGCTCGCGCGGCGACAAGCGGACGGCTCCACTACACAAATGATGAAGCGAGCCGTGGTCGTCCTGCTCCACTACTCCGTAGCCGGTGTATTCGCCTCCGCAGTCGACGCCGAGAACTCGCATTGGGGCGAGTGTAGCAGGAGAATCTGCCCATGGCAGTGAAATCGGCAGTAACTACCCGTGGTACGCAGGCTCGCCGCTAGTTCGCTACTTGGTACGAGTGGAACTTTGGCGGGTTGGGCTGCGTAGTCAGTGTTGGCGTCAGAGTGTAAACTGACTGCCGAGCCAGCATTCAGCGGTTTCGCGAACCTATCTCCTCAGAGCACGCATGCGGCGCAAAATCTCCGAAAGGTCGCCAATGACAGAGCGCCTGGTTATCCGGTTTGGCCTGCTTATCTTATCGTTATCGACAATCGCAACTGCCCAAAGCCCGTTTGCGCCAAAGGTCAGCGGTCCACTTTCCCAGCGGGTAGTCGCTTACCAGATTGACGCCAAGTACGATCCGCCGAAGCATGTGGTAGAGGCCACCGAAACGCTCACCTACCACAACCTGACCGGCCAGGCTCTGGATACCTTCCCGTTCCACCTATACCTGAACGCGTTCCAGCCCAAGTCAACCTGGATGCACGAGGCCCATCGCGACGGCAACTTTCGCTCCAGCAGCCTGGCAGAGTGGAAGGAATCGGACTTCGGTTCGAATGTAGTGTCGTCGTTTGAGGTCGTCGGCATGGGCGACCTGACCAACCAGATGCATTTCATCTCTCCTGATGACGGCAATCCCGACGACAAGACAGTCTTTCAGGTGAAGCTGCCGAGGCCCATAGCGCCCGGTCAAGACGTGACGTTCAAGATTTCTTTCAAGGCCACATTCCCCGAAGTGATCGCAAGAACTGGCTACAAACGCACGTTCTTGCTCGCGGGCCAGTGGTTCCCAAAGGTTGGTGTGTGGTGGCACGGTCAGTGGAACTGTCACCAGTTTCACGCCATGACCGAGTTCTTCGCCGATTTCGGGACCTACGACGTGAAGGTCACCTTGCCTAAGGATAACGTCATCGGCGCAACCGGCGTGCAGGTCTCCGAGGAGGACAACGGGAATGGCACCAAGACCGTCGGCTATCACGCCGAGGACGTTCACGATTTCGCCTGGACTGCTGATCCCAATTTCAAAGTCCTCAATGCCGAGTTTGACGGAAGCGTTGGTCCGGTGAAGGTCCGCTTGCTCAGCTACGACAGTCACGAGCACGAGTGGCAGCCCTACATCAAATGCATCGTCGATAGCATGAAGCGCTTCGACGACTGGTATGGGCCTTATCCCTACGCGCAGCTGACGGTAGTCGACCCGCCACACGGAGCGGGCGAGGCCGGGGGCATGGAATATCCCACGTTCATCACCGGCGACAGCGGCTGGTTCATACCTAGTGGTGTCCACCTCATCGATCTGGTCACCGAGCACGAGTTCGGACACCAATATTGGTACGGCATGGTGGCAACCAACGAATTCGAAAATGGCTGGCTGGATGAGGGCATCAACAGCTACACCGAAGTGAAGGTCCTGGACAATTTCTATGGCCCAAACGCCAGCGTCATTAATTGGCTGGGCGGGCAATTAAGCGAGCGCGAGATCCAACGCATGGGATATCTCGGATCGCCGGACATCGATCCCCTGGCGAAGATGAGCTACCAGAACATGAGCGTCGGCAGTTACGGGGACATCACCTACGGCAAGACGGCGACCATGCTTATCACCTTGGAGAAAATCGTCGGCGAGCAGACCATGCAACGCGCCCTGCATACCTACTTCATGCGCTATCGTTTCACCCATCCCACGCAGGAAGACTTCATGAAGACGATCAGCGAGGTGGCCGGCCAGGACCTGAGCTGGTACTGGAACCAGGCTGTCTACGGAACGCAGATGCTGGATTATGAGGTGCTGCGGGCTGACTCTAACCCCGTGAATTGGTGGGACCCGAACCTGAACGAAAAGAAAGGCGAGACCGAGTACGAGACGCAGGTCATCCTTCATCGCAAAGGCGATTTCGTCTTCCCGGTCGATGCCGTCGTGAAGTTCGACAACGGTGAAACGGTCTATCAGCATTGGGACGGCAAAGAGCGATGGATGCGCTACGTGTACCGCAAGAAGGCGCAGGTCGAATCGGTGCAGATCGATCCTCTTTACCAGGTGACGATGGACAACGATTACCTGAACAACAGCAGTGTCGCCGAATCGCAGCACGGCGCAGTGCACAAGGTCGGGATGTACTGGATGTTCTTCACGCAATTGCTCGGTCAAATGTTGAGCTGGCTGGTCTGAGGAGACGGAAATGGCAGACGAACAGAAGGGTGTGGTGGCTGCCGGATTCGGCCTCCTGTGGCGGCGGCAGAGTGTTTTGTGGTGGATATTCGTGGTGAACCTGGTATGCGGCGCCCTGGGCGCGATGCCTGCGATGGTCACGCTCAGCCGGGTTCTCGGTCATTCACTGGCCGGCGAGACCCTCACCAAAGGATTCGATTTGGGCATGATGGGCGAATTGATACGAGTGCCGAGCGTGAATCTCATGCGCTCGACCGTAACCGTCTACATCATGGCCATCCTGTTCCTGTTGTTCATGCTGTTCGTCAGCGGCGGGATCCTGGAAAGTTACCAGCAGGACCGACGTCTTAGTACGGGCGAGTTTTTCGCTGCCTCAGGAGCATTCTTCTGGCGTTTCGTACGGCTGACGCTGCTGTCACTTATCCCCTTCATCGCTGTAAGCATGATTTATAAGGCGTTATCCAAGGCCGCTGATCATGTTGGGGACCGCGCCATTGCGGATCAGGTAGGAATTTTTCTTAGCCTGGCGGCCTTCATCGTCTTCCTATTGCTGGCACTGTGGGTGCGCCTGTGGTTCGACATCGCTCAGGTTCGCGCGGTGGTCCTGAATGAACGCGGCATGTGGCGCAACACCTGGCGCTCATGGAGGATCACGTGGCGCAGCTTGCGCCATCTCTATCGCATTTACTTTTGCGTCAGCCTGGTCGCGTGGGTCGCCCTAGCGGTCGGCATGGTGATTTGGGCGCATCTTCCGCCTACGACTACCGCTCTGACGTTCCTTGTCCTCGAGTTCATCATTTTCGCCGAGTTGCTGACCCGCCTATGGCAACTTTCCAGCGCGATGACCTGGTACCAGCGGAATGCCGAGCCAATGCCTGTCGTTGCCGTGGTAGAGACGACAGTAGCGACCGAGCAGATTATTTCCCCCGAGCCCCTGCCGCCCGGCGATCCGGGTCCAGAGCTCCCGCCCGCCGACGCATAGCAAAAGGGGCGCGGCGCGCCCCTGCACAACCTATACCAAGTTCACGGCCACTATTTCGGCTTCTGACCGAAGGTGATGCCCAAACCCGTCGTCAACACAAGATCGTTGTTCTTCTTTCCCGCCACGGGGGCACTGTTATAGATGTCGCCGAAGACCAGGTTCCAAGTCAGCGCGCCATAGATCTTGCTGGCCAGTCCGAAGTCGAATGTGCCGCGATAATTTCCTGCGTCGTTGAGATACGGGAAAAAGTACAATCGCTCGTACATTGAGGTGTTGGCGGTGAAGTTGTGCGTCAGTTCCTCACCGACGTTGGCGTTCACAAAGTTATTCACCAAACCAGTCGAGTAGCTCTCATACGTGTAACCAAAACCGCCCAGCACGTCGAAGGTCGTCGTCTTGGTGGCGATGACATGGTATCCAAGACCGCCGTTCGGACTGAGGCGAGCGTCAAGGTCCTGGAAGTGGTCGTACATTCCGGTCAGCAATCCGAAGGCGAAAAGTCTCTTCGTGATGTTGCGGTCGTATCGAACCGTTCCACCCAGGGCGTTCGCTGTCGTGCTGGTCACATTGTTAACAGTACTGGTTGAGAACAACTGCGCTGCCGTAATGTTCCATTCGTCGGTGGTCGTCTTGCGATCGGCGTTGAATCCGAGCGCAATGTTTGTCGTATCCGAGTTGCCGCGCGCCAGTGCCACTCCAAAATTACCTCCTCCCGCCCACCCCTGAAGCGGCCCTGGGTGCAGCGATTTCTCGTACGCGGCCTGATCCGCCGTCGAGCGAATGAAAATGATGTCACTGTCAGGGATCGTCTGTTCGCCATTGGCGGCGTTTACCACCACGGTTGAGTCTTGCGCGGTGACCGGGCCCGACACCACCTGATTGTTGCTGCGCGTCACCACCATAGGCTGGGCCGAAGTGAACTCAGCTACTGCGGCGAGGTCGATCGTGATGGGTCCGGCATAATCGGTCTTAACCGTCAGCTTCTTGTCTCCCACGCTGACGATCGTGCCGGTTATCTTGTCTCCGTTTTTTAGCGTGACTTGTTCTGCATTCAAGGCCGAACAGAGGCAGTAAAGCACGAGGATGCTGGTCAAGGTCTTCCGCATGTCAAGACTCTCCCGATTTCTATTTAGCTGCTGGCGCGAGATACCGCGCGGATGAAAGGGCCCCACAATTCACAAAACGTGAACTGCTTTTCCATGATTCTAAATGCAATACGGGTCAGATCAGCGCTGACCAGCAAAAAACCGTTTACGCCAGATTGCCATTTACAATGATGTGCACAATGAAGCCGCCCCTGACGATTTTCGGCATCGCGCTCGCTCTGATGTTGTCCGGCACTCTTGTCGGCTGCAATAAATCGCAACCATCGGAATCCGACAACTCAGCAGCGCTTCAACCCGCAGCGGCCAGTTCCGCAATACCGTCGGCGAGTTCCAACAATGTTCCGAAGCCGAACCTCGATGGCAACAAGATCATGCAGTACACCAAGGAAGTGGTAGCCTTCGGGTCGCGCCCGCCCGGAAGCCCAGCCCACGTGAAATTGGAGCAGTACATCGTCTCTCAGTTGAAAGGCGTCGAGGTTGAACAGGACAAATTCACTGCGCAGACCCCGGCAGGCCAGTTCCCTGTTAACAACATCATTGCGAAATTTCCAGGTAAGAAAAACGGCATCATTGTCGTCGCCGGACATTACGACACCAACTACCCGCTACCCAAAACCTACGTCGGAGCTAACGATGGCGGTTCGTCGACGGCTCTGCTTCTCGCGCTTGCCGATCAGTTTCGCGGGCACGAACGCGATGGCTACAGCGTATGGCTGGTCTGGACCGACGCAGAAGAAGCCTTCGTGAAGTGGACGGAAAGCGACAGCCTGTACGGCACAAAACAGCTGGCGCAGAAATGGAAGGGTGACGGCACGGCCGGCAAGATCAAGGCATTTATTCTTGTCGACATGATCGGGGATGCCGATCTCGATATTCAGCGCGACAGCAATTCCACTCCCTGGCTCACTGACTTGGTTCTACAGGCGGCGACCAACCTGGGTTACCAGTCGCACTTCTTCCAGCAGACGGTCGGCATGGACGACGACCACATTCCTTTCGCGAGAATCGGCGTGCCGGTGGTGGACCTGATTGACTTCACCTACGGCTACGACAATGTTTTCCATCATTCCCCCGAAGATACGATCGACAAGCTGAGCCCGCAGTCGCTGGCTATCAGCGCTGACGTCGTCATGGAGACTATCGAGTTGCTGGATCAGCGATAAATCCGGTTCCTGCGCGTCAATGTCGAGAAGAGTATTGAGCGCAGCTCATCGAAGGAGATTGGTTTGAGGTGCGGATGGCTATGATGGATGTGAGTTGTATTGCTCAAGCCACGCCTTAAGTCTGAGACGCTCACCCACGCATGACGATCGTACCTTGGCAGAAGAGCACCCCAACGCGGAAGACGCGCCTGCTGGCGTGGCTCTTGCTGTTGCTGCCGATTGTTGTTGCCCTGATTTATCCCGTCGCGCAGAACTATCTGCGCGCGGCGTCCCTACTGGAACGAGTCTCCGACCCGCACGCATCTGGATGGATCGCTAACTACGATGTTCATCCGGTGGAGGTCGCGGATTCGACCTTTGATTTTCGCGGAAAAACCATACCGGCGAGAACCTATCTCCCCCGAGGCGTCGCCTTCGCGCCCGGAATCGTCGTTGTTCACGGCATGCACGAACTCGGGATCGATGAACCTCGGCTGGTGAGCTTCGCCCGCTCGTTGGCGGCCAGCGGCTTCTTCGTCATGACGCCACTGGTGCCCGGCATCGCCGACTATCGGGTGCAAGCTGAATCGGCCGACGTGATTGGCACTGCCGCCCGAGATTTCGCGCAGCAGCTCGATGTGCCCAAGGTTGGAGTGTTCGCCATCAGCTTCTCGGGAGGGCTTGCGCTACTTGCCGCTAGCGACCCCCAGTATGCGCCCTCGATCGGATGGGTGGCTTCCATCGGTGGCTACTACGACCTCGGGCATGTGCTTCGGTTCTTCGCCACTGGAGATGCACGCCGGCCAGACGGAAGCGTTGAACATCTTCAAGCTCATGAGTATGGACCGCTCATCGTCATCTACGACGAGCCGCAGGATTTCTTCTCGCCGCAGGACGCGTCTATTGCGCACGAATCCTTGAAGTTGCTATTGCACGACGACGGCAAGGGCTCTGAGGCGCTGATGCGAACCATGTCTCCGCCGGGCCAGCAGATTATGCAGGACCTCTACCACAAGCAGCGCGAAAGTTTAGCGCCCGCGATTCTGGCCGAGATTCAGAAGCGGAGTGAAGAACTCGCCGCTGCTTCTCCCGCCGGACATTTACGATTCCTGCAAGCTCCGGTCTTGCTCCTGCACGGATCGGATGACACCATCATTCCGCCGACCGAAATGCTCTGGCTTAAGCGCGACATCCCATCCGGCAATCTCGTCGATGCCCTCGAAAGCCCAGTGCTGGGCCACGTCGACATCGGAGCCAAGAGCAGCTGGCGGGATCGACTAGCGCTAGTACACTGGATGGCGATGATGATCCACACGGCTCGCAGCAGCGCGGCGAGTGGTGGGCTCAAGAATCTTCCGGCAGGCAGCTGGTTCATGTCATGGTGACACTTGCTGACATTCAAAAGGCGCAACAACGCATTCGCGGCGTGGCCGTGCGTACTCCCCTCATCGCCTACTTCCCTCCTGCCGCCGATCACACGGAATCGCGCGGACAGCTGTGGCTGAAGCCCGAGAGCCTGCAACCGATTGGCGCATTCAAGATTCGTGGCGCTTACAACAAGGTGGCCTCTCTGAGCGACGAGGAACGGCAGCGTGGCGTCATCACCTATTCCAGCGGGAACCATGCGCAGGGAGTTGCTTACGCCGCCCGCGCAATGGGAGCGAAGGCTGTCATCGTGATGCCGCGTAATGCCCCGCGACTGAAGGTCGAAGCCACCGCAGCTCTCGGCGCGGAGATCGTCAGTGTCGGCCCGGCATCGAACGATCGCTTGAAGAAAGCCGAGGAGCTCGCGCGTGAACACGGCTATGTCATCGTGCCGCCTTATAACGACGAGCAGATCATCGCTGGCCAAGGCACGGTCGGACTCGAAATTCTCGAAGATTGCCCCGATGTGGATCTTGTTCTCGTACCCTGCGGCGGCGGCGGGTTGACCAGTGGCGTTTCCGCAGCCTTCAAGTTGAGCGGCTCGAAAGCCAAGGTCATTGGAGTCGAGCCGGAACTGGCCAATGATACGCAGCAGAGCTTTCGCAAAGGCGAGATTGTCGATCTCTCAGCCGAGCGCGTTTCCAGCACGCTGGCCGACGGCCTGCGGACCCAGTCGATCGGGCCGATTAACTTCGAGCACATCCGCCGCTACGTCGACGACATCATCACCGTCACCGAAGACGAAATCCGCGCAGCCATGCGTCAGATGGCCATGGGAGCGCGCATTGTGGCGGAGCCAAGCGGCGCCGTTCCCTTCGCGGCATGGCTCTTCCACGCCAAGGAACTGCCGGAATCCCGGAAAGCTGTCGCTGTTGTCAGCGGAGGTAATGTCGATCCGCAACTTCTGGCTCAGGTTCTCAGCGAAACTGCAGCCGAATAGCTCAAGTCCCCTCCGACTCCAAACTGGACATCACAGAGCCGTTCCGACAAACAGCGCTAAAATGCAATCATGACACCTCGTATCTCGCGCCTCGAAAAGCATGAGGTTGACCAGGAAACCGGCAAAATCTACGACACCTATTTGCAGGAGCGCGGCAACGTGCCCAACATGTTCCGCACTGTGGCCCATCGCCCGGAGATTTTCCGGACGATGATCGCGCACCTCCGCGCGGTGATGAATACCGGCACGGTGTCACAGAAGCTGAAAGAGCTGGCCATCGTGCGAACTTCGCAGCTGAATACCTGCGAGTATTGACTGGCCTCGCACACCGCCTTGGCAAGGCGGCACGGATGGAGCGAGGAGCAACTGAACGATTTGGCGAACTTCCGCAATCGCTCAGATTTCACCGACGCTGAAAAGGCCGCGCTCGAGTTGGCCGAACGGGCCACCATCGACTCCAACCGGGTCGACGACGAGTTCTGGAAGGAGCTGCGCAAGTTCTACGACGAGGGCGAAATTATCGAACTGCTGGCAGCAATCGGCCTTTTCAACTATTTCAACCGGTTCAACAATGCACTGCACATGGAGCCGACGAAGTGAGCTGGCAATAGGCACGCTCGCGCCGGATCGCGCACTTGCTGCTTGCGCGATTAATGCGCTGTCACTAAGTGCTCGCTGCTGATCTTGGGTGCGAATCTCATTCCGTAAAACAGCACCGTCGCCGAGAGTGCTACGGCTACCACCATCGAACTCAGCCCTGTCTCCAGATTGCTTCGATCAGAGATGTATCCGATGAGCGTCGGTGAGAATGCGTCCCCCAGAAGATGAATCATGAACACGTTCACCGCCAACGCCGTGGCACGGATTCGTGCGCTAACTGAGTTGACCAACGCGGCGTTGAGCGGAGCGGTGTTTAGCAGCAGGAAGAACTCGCCGAGGAAGATTGCAGGGTACATCACCGGCCCATGCCAGAAAATCGCCACAATGACCGCGGGTATCGATAGCGCCATGCCCACAGCCGATACCAACTGATAAGCCGCCGGCGTTCGGCGCAACAGGCGATCTCCCAGCCAGCCTCCGAGCAGCGTCGCACCAATTCCTGAGACCACGGTCATGCCGCCGAAAATCGTGTTGGCTTCGTCCAGCCGCAGCTGACGCATGCGCACCAGGAACGTCGGCATCCACACCTGCAAGCCGCCGATTGCGAACGTCATCATGGCCGCGCCAAGCGTGATGGTCCAGTAGGCTTTGTTCCGAAGTAGACCCCTGATCGAACCGCGCTCTGCGGTGTCGGCAAGGATATCGCTCGCTCCGCGAACCGGTTCGCGCAAGCCCAACACTCCTAGGCCCAGCAGAAATCCAGGCACTCCGCAGATCATGAACGGCATTCGCCAGCCATAGTGATGGCCTATGTAGCCGCCGATGATGAATCCCAAGGCGCTGCCGACCGGCGTGGCCAGATAGAAGAAACCCATTACGCGCCCACGAATATTTTCCGGAAACAAGTCCGCCAAGAAGGCCGGAGAAATCGCAACGAACGTGGCCTCTCCGATGCCGACGATGACATGCCGCAGCAGCAGCTCGTCGTAGTTATGGGTGATACCGCTCAGCAGCGTCGCGGCACTCCACACAAAAGCTCCAGCAGCCATGATGACTCTGCGAGAATATCGGTCGGCGAGCGGTCCAACCAGCGGCGCGGCCACCATGTAGCAAATGAAGAACGCCGACGTCAGAAACCCGATCTTGGCATCGTCTACGTGAAATTCCTTCTGGATCAGCGGCTGAACAGCGTAGAGCACATTGCGGTCGATGTAGTTGAGGAAGTTCAGGGCCGTCAGAAGAAGTAGGGCCGCTTTCGCACTCTTGCTGGAAGGCATCGGTGCGCGGAGAATAACATGCCACATTCTGCGGTGGCGTATTCGTCATGTAAAAACACTTCCGAATCGTCTGACGAACGAATATGCTGGGTTACGGCGAGGAGAAACCGGTCAGCCAAGACGGAAACCCAGCCCGCGTCGTCGCGGCGACGGGTCGTTGTATCTGCCCAGCGATTCTTGTCTACCCTTCTCAGCTAGAGCGTTCCGGCACTCAAATTTATCGCGGAGATTCCATGAAGAGCGTCCTGCCGTTTCTTCTGTTGGTTCTGTTTTCCTGCATCGCAATCGCCCAGACATCCGAGACCGCGCCGTCCACGTCGGCGACGGTGACCCAATCCGCCCCGGCGGCACAACCCGCTCCTGCTCCCGCATCACTGCCCCAGGAGAGGCTCTTCTTTCCCAAGGATTGGTATTGGGGATGGGCGGAACTCGATCTGGCGCCGCCACACAATGAGATCGATCCCAACCTTTGCGCTGCGAACGCCGGGCAGTACGGCGGCGTTAACGCTCAGTGCAGTGCATTTGCGCGCTACCAGTTGGCAGGGAATATCGAGATTCGTCCCATCGGCCGGACGATCGCGCGCCGCCTGAATTTCTTCTTCACACCGAATTTCCTCTTCGGCCGGAATGTTCCCCAGACCCTCTACACCTGGTCCTGGGATGGCATCGGCATGGAGTACAAGTGGGGTGTTGGAGTGGACTTGCCGAAGCGCTTCGAGTTCCGCTTCACCCAGCATCCCAACATGGCTCGCTTTGGATCGCGCGACCAGCCGCTGGGTCCAGCCTGGCTTGGCCCGAATGGACCTTGGGGCCAATACAACACGATTGGTATTCGCAAGTACTTTGGTACGCGCCGCGAAGGGACCGACTAGTGACCGACTAGCCTCACATTGCCTTGCTGCTCACCTCTACTCGACGTTTGGGCAAAGCGCGCACGTACGCGGGAGGGTCAGACGAAAGACCGTCCCATAGTTTGAGTTCCCGCCACTTGCGGTTGTGCCGTACAAGCTCCCCTCGCCGGTCTGCACCAGCGGGGCGCTGGACAGAGCGCCGTCAGTCGGGTGTCCGGCAAAGTTGTGCAGCGTGGTCAGGACGCCGCTGGGCGTAATTTTGAAGACCGTGCCAGCGTCGTGGGTCCCGCCCTCGAAGGTTGTGCTGTAGAAGTTGCCGTCGCTGCCCTGCACCAGCGCGGCGTAAGGGTACGCGCCGTCGCTCAATCCCGCAAAGCTGTGCAAGGTGCTAAAGGTGCCGCTAAGCGTGATTTTGAAGACCGTGCCGTCGCCATTGGCCCCGCCGCCCACCGCTACTCCATAGAAATTGCCGTCACTGGCCTGCACCAGCGCACCATAAGGATCCCCGCCGTCGCTGCAGTTGGGTTGCGAGCAAAAGCTGTAGAGCGTGGTCAGCGTGCCGCCGGTCGTGATTTTGAAGACCGTGCCCTGGCCATTGAGGCCGTCGATCCCGCCGAGGTTCGTGGTTCCGTAGAGATTGCCATCGGTGGCCTGCACCAGCCCGCTGAAAGGCCAGTAGCCGTCATCGGCGTTGAACCTGTGCAGCGTGGTCAGGACGCCGCCGGTCGTGATTTTGAATACTGTGCCGCACCCAACCGGGTGGCATAAGATCCCACCCTCGAAGGTTGTCCCGTAGAAATTCCCATCGCTGGCCTGCACCACCGGGGCAGAAGGGTTAGCTCCGTCGTCGCAGTGGCTTTGCGAACAGAAGCTGTACAGTGTGGTCAGCGTACCTTGGGGGGTGATTTTGAAGACGGTACCACAGGTCCTGTAGAAGCATTCGGTGCCGGTCCCGCCCACCTCAGTTGTTCCATAGAAGTTCCCGTCGCTGCCCTGCACCAGCCCGGCCTGAGGGTCAGCACCGTCGCTGCAGTTGTTCTGCGAGCAAAAGCTGTAGAGCACGGTGAGCGTTCCGGTGGGGGTGATCTTGAAGACCGTGCCGCAGCCGTCGTTGCTGAGGCAATTGCCATTGGTGTGAGCCCCGCCCCCAAAGGTTGTCCCGTAGAAGTTCCCGTCGCTGGCCCGCACCAGCCCGGCCTGAGGATTAGCGCCGTCGCTTGGCGGTCCCTGAAAATCGTGGAGCGTGGTCAAGACTTGTGCCGGCGAGGCAATGGCGGTCGCGGCGCAAAACCCGAAGAGGATGCTAGCGATCTTCAACAACGTAGGTTTGTTCACAGCGCCTCCTTCTACGGCGTCGCGCCGGGCCCGCACCGGAGTCTGAGGGTTCCGCAATGCATTGTCAAATTCAGCGAATTGTCATCACAGCCCGCTTCAGCGGGTGTGGGAACCGCTTTTCGGAGAATGACAGAAAAGCAGATTCCTCGCGCCCAAAAGGCGGGCGGGCGCTCGTAATGATAATTCGAAGCCGTCACCAGCGTGAACTGCCTTTCCGTGTCACGATGATTTGCACTGGATGGAGTTGCAATAATGCAGACCGAAGAGGCGACAGCTTACTGCCCGCAAGGCGTCTAGATCACGGCCGGTAAATCCACGCGTCTGCCGTTGCCTTATCGTTGTTAGCGTATCCGCCCGCCAGCAGGACGCTTCCATCGTTCAGGCGCGTCTCGCTCATGAAATGCCACGACCCGCTCAGCTGTCCGGAAACAACCAGGAACTTTCCGGTGCGCGCATCGTAGACTTCAACTTCCTTGCTTCCACCTGCGATGAGCAGCTCATTCGAGCCGACCAGAGCTGACTCGTCCGGTAACTTGAAACGGTCGTCATTCAGCGAAGCTGCTGCCGTGAATCTGCCGGTGTGGGGATCGTAGATCTCGGCGCTGCTCAGCGTGCCGTTCCAATCGCGCTCGTCTGACCCTCCAGCGAGCAACACTCGGCCGTCGGGCAGGAGTCCGGCAGTATGTTTGTATCGCGCGGTCAGCAGGTTGCCGGTCAGAACAAAGTGCCTCGTCTTGGGATCGTAAAGCTCAGCGAAATTGTTAACGGCCTCGCCTCTTCCCCCGGCGATGAGCACCCGCCCATCGCGCAATAACGTCGCCGTGTGCGCGATGCGCGCGTAGTGCATCGATCCAATCGCTTCAAACTTCAAGGTATCGGTGTGAAAAAGCTCGGCCGAGGCGATGCCGCCGGAGCTGTCATGATCGGCGCCGCCGGCGATCAGTACATCTCCGTTATCCAGCAGAGTGGCGGATGGCCGTCCCCGAAGGCTTGTCATCTTGCCGATCTGCGAGAACTTCCCTGTTCCGGGGTCATACAGCTCTGCCGAGTCGGTGGCGCCGTTGGCCCAGCCTCCAGCAATCAGAACTTTGCCGGAACGCAGCAGCACGGCCGCTTGCCCCACCCGTGCGAGATTCATGTCTCCGGTCGGCTGAAACTTGCCGGTTGCCGGATCGTAAATTTCCGCTGATTTGTAGAAGTCGTGATTGCGGCGCATACCGCCGGCAATTAAAACCTTGCCATTCGGCAGCAGCGTCGCGGAATGTCCCGAGCGCGGCGCCAACATGGGAACAGCAGCAGTGACGGTACCTACGTTTATTGGCGTTGACGCCGACTCAAGTGAGATTACGGCGCCCGTTGCGACCACTAGGAAGAGGACCAGAGCGAGGTAGAACGGCTTCATCGGACCCTCCTGTCGGATTAGGACGCGGGGCGACGGCAACCGGTAAGCAGGTTTCCGCTTATTTTTTCGGTCTCGGATAGCGCGCGATGACCACGGTCCCAATACCGCCGCGGGGACGAAATTCGCCTTTCACCTCTGCCCACTTCGGCTTCGTCGCGCGGACTACATCCTCGAGCACCCGGTTAACGATGTTCTCCTGAAAAATGCCGAGATTGCGATAGCAGGTGAGATATTCCTTCAACGACTTCAACTCCAGGCAGACCTTGGCGGGCATGTAGCGTATCCAGAGGACGCCAAAATCAGGCAATCCGGTCTTCGGGCAGACCGAGGTAAACTCCGGAACATCGATCACAATCTCGTAGTTTGGAAACTGGTTAGGCCAGGTTTCGATATCGGGGAACTTCGTATTCAGGCCGGCCTCTGCGTGCTCCGGAGTATAGCGCTGACTTTTTGCCATCTACTTATTGTAACGGCAACGGGCTGGCTCCCCGCTCAAGCCGTGCGCCGTCGCGAATCGTCTTCATCGTCGGCCGACTTGGCCACGTCGCCTGTCGTAGCAGCAGTTGGTCTGACTTTACGAGGAGGAGGCTGCTTCAACGGCAATGTTCCATCGCCACGCTGCTGAATGATCTCCGAGTTCAACTCTGCGCCAAGGAGAATCAGAAATCCCGACCAGTACAGCCATGTCAGAAACGCGATTCCCCCTCCCAGCACCCCGTAGGTTCTGTTGAGGTGCGCGAAACGATGGAAGTAAATGCTGAGGCCGTCCGAGAGAAGAATCCAGCCAACCACTGCAAGCAGCGCTCCGGGCACCAGCGCGTTGAACGGCTGCTTCAAATTCGGTCCCATGTAGTACAGGCCGGTCACGGCGAGCACGATAAAAGTAATCGCCAGCAGATAACGCAGCACTGGCCAGATCACCGCGTAGATCTGGCCCATCCCAAGCTGACTGGCAAGAAATTCGCCGAAGCGCGGTCCCAGGATCATGAAGGTGAAAGCGAAGGTGACCAGCGTTCCGACAAGAAAGAGCAGTTGGATGGCCAGGAGTCGAGTCTTCCAGAGCGGCCGAGTTTCGGGGACGTCGTAAGCGACGTTCAGTGCTTCGATCATTGCCGCAAAGCCGCTGGAGCAAGTCCAGAGTGTGCCGATGAGTCCGAATGACAGCAGCGCTCCGCGGCTGGGCGAGATTACATCGGCAACAATCTTCCGAATCAGGCCCATACTCTCAGGTGGAACCACGCGCGCCAGGGTGCCGATTACGCTGTCGAACAGGTTCGGGACCGGCAGATAAGCGACAATGGCGGCAAGGGCAATCAGCGCCGGAAAGAACGCCATTACAAAGTAGTAGGAAAGAGCAGCTGCAAAGGCGAGAATGTGATTCAGGTCGACATCCTTAATCGTGCCGACGATCACTCGCCTGACCCGCACTGGAGACATCGTGGACCCCGAGAACCCTGACGTGCCTGCGTCTATTCGGATGAAGAATGCATGAGGAAGGTTGAGCGGCGGTTCGGTTTGCGTCCAATTCGCCCCTGAGTCATCAGATGAAAAGGGTTGGTTTGCTGGAAGCGGCTTTCCCTATTTACCGGGGCATGTCGTTAGCTTCCGGGTGTGAATGACGTAAGCGTAATAAACCCGAAGTTCCGTCCTACGTTATACTTATAGCCTCGAATAAAATGGCAGCAGCATCTGACAACGGCTTGAGACCCGCAAATGGCAAGCGCACCGGACTTGTAGTTCTTGGTGTCGTAATCGCCGTCATTCTCCTAGCTGCGTTCATCTCGCTGCGTCGCTCACAAGTTACGGTTCGCGTCGGTCAGGCCGAGCGGGAGACCATTACAGCCAGCATCGCCACCAACGGCAAGATTGAGGCGCTGAACAATTTTCAGGCCTACGCTCCTATGGCCACCACGGTCAAGAAGATTTATGTCCAGCAGGGCCAATGGGTGAAGCCAGGACAGAATTTGCTGCGCTTGGACGATGCCGACGCCCGCCTGCAGGCGGCCAAGTCGGAAGCCCAACTGAAAGGTGCGGACGCTAACCTCACGGCGGTTCAGGGCGGTGGTACTCAGGAAGAGTTGCTCAACACTCGCAACGCGCTTGTGAAAGCCCAGACCGACCGTGACGCGGCGCAACGCAACCTCCAGGCTATGCAGAAGCTGCTCCAAACCGGAGCTGCGTCTCAGGCTGAAGTTGACACCGCGCAGAACCGGTTGAAAGTGGATGCGTCGCAGGTAAATCTGCTCGAGCAGAAGTTGAAAGATCGTTACTCCACGCAGGAGATCGGACACGTCGAAGCCCAACAAACCGAGGCGCGAGCAGCTCTCCAAGCGGCTCAGGATGTTCTAAAAAACGCCAATGTTTCCGCTCCGAACGAAGGCATGGTCTATTCCCTGCCGGTGCGCGACGGTGCCTTCGTCAACACTGGGGATCTGCTGGTACAGGTGGCAGACTTGCACAAGGTCCGCGTTCGAGCGTTTGTTGACGAACCCGAGATCGGCAAACTGCAGTCCGGTCAACTGGTCGAGATTACGTGGGATGCGCTACCCGGTCGGGTTTGGCAGGGCACGCTAGAGACGCTGCCGACCACGGTTGTGCAACACGGCACGCGTATGGTCGGCGAGGTGACCTGCGTGGTGCAGAACGACGATCTCAAGCTGTTGCCCAATACGAATGTCAGCGTCGCGATCGTCACCATGCGCCAGCAAAATGCGCTAACCGTGCCCCGTGAAGCAATACACCAGGACGCCGACGGACAATACGTCTTCCAGGTTGTGAATGGCGAGTTAAAGCGCCGAAATGTGAAGACTTCGGTATCAAATTTGACCCGGGTTGAGGTGACGAATGGCCTCTCCGACAACGCGATGCTCGCGTTGGGTGCGCTCAATATGCAATCGCTGAAAAGCGGGATGGCGGTAAAACCAGCAGCTCCATGAAATATTTGTTCTCAAAATTATCTGTTCTCTTCGCGCTGCTGTTCGTCTTCGCGACAGCCAGCCTCGCTGACCCCGAGGCGAGCCAGCTCCTGTCGACGGGACACGTGAATGAAGCGGTAAGCCTGTTGACGAGCCACCAGGACGCGCAGTCGCTGAACCTGTTGTCGCGCGCGTACTTTGCTATGGAGCTTTGGGATGAAGCGGTGAAGTACGGAGAGAAGGCAGTCAGCCTTGAGCCGCAGAACGCCACCTACCATCTTTGGCTGGGGCGCGAGTACGGGCGCAAGGCGGGCGCGGTAAATCCGCTGAGCGCTGCCGGGCTCGCCAAGAAAACTAAGAACGAGTTTGAGCGTGCAGTCCAGCTCGATCCTTCGAACATTCCTGCCCGTCTCGATCTGGCCCAGTATTACACCGAAGCTCCCGGATTCATGGGCGGCGGAGTCGACAAGGCACGAGCTCAGGCCGCGGCTATTCAGGCTTCTAACCCAGGTGCAGCGCACTTGATCCTGGCGCGCGTCGCCGATAAGGAAAGACGCTACTCGGACGCTGAGTCCGAATATCGCGCGGCAATTCAGCAGGCCGAGAACCCGGCTGACATGTGGTTGCAACTGGCCAGCTTCTACCGCGAGCACGGACGGGTTGACGATATGCAGAGCGCCGTTCGCTCGGCAATCGCCCTACCGCGTAAACCTGCGGAATCTTATTTCGATGCCGGGAGCGAGTTGCTGCTGGGTAGCCGTGACTATCCCGCCGCTGTCGACTACTTGCAGAAGTATCTGACTTCGGGAGAACTGGTAGAATCCGCGCCGGCATTCCGGGCGCACTATCTCATGGGCCAGCTCCAGGAAAAGATGGGGCATAACGGAGCAGCAGCATCGGAATACCAGGCCTCGCTGGCGTTAGCTTCTGGATTCATACCTGCCCAGAAGGCTCTCAGCCGCGTGCAGTGAAGCGTGTCTTGGCATGTAATGTAGAGCACGGGATGTTCTCGAAAACCCGGCATTCCAGAAACAAGATTAATTCGATTTGGCGGCGCGCGAAGCTTCTAGCCTTCGCTTGCATCGCGTTTTCTAGCGCCAGCCTGTGTCTTGCCGCCGACGCTACCACACCTACAACAATCTCGTTCCCGAACGCGGTAGACATGGCGCTGCAACACAGCGGCGTGATGGCCGTTGCCGCCATCAATCAATGGCGCGCGCAGGCTGCCTACCAGGAGCTGAAGGCCAACTACATACCGCAACTCACCGTAGGATCGGCGCTTGGCTACTCGTATGGGTTTCCTCTCACCCTCGAAGGGTCTGCGCCCTCAGTGGTGAACTTCAACTCGTTGCAGTCGCTGTTCAATATTTCCCTGCAAAAGTATTTGAAGGCGGCCAAGATTGACTGGCAGGCAACATCACTTGATGTGCGCGACAAGCGCGACACCGTGATTCTTGATACGGCCCTGACCTATGCGCAGCTGAATCAAATCTCGGAGAAGCTGTCGACTCTGGCGGGGGCGCAGTCAGCCGCAGATAAGGCGCAATCCGTTAGCGAGCAGCGCTTTCAGGAAGGCGTCGACAGCAAACTCGAGGTTACCAAGAGTCAGCTGGTCGCGGCCCGAATCCGACTACGTATCGCCGAGTCCCAGGGACAGGCCGACGTTCTCCGTCAGCATCTCGCTAGCTTGATCGGCATTCCCGCTGATTCCATCCAGACGGTCCCGAGCTCGATGCCGGCATTGCCGGACATCTCCCAGACTGACGATTTGCCGGCACGCGCCGTCGAAAACAGTTTAGCGGTGAAACAGGCGCAGGAAAAGACTGCTTCAGCGAAATTACGAGCGGAGGGTGAACAGAAGGCTACCAAAATGCCGGTTGCCGACTTTGCTTCGCAATATTCCTACCTGGCAAAGTTCAACAACTACGATAATTATTTCAAGAACTATACGCCCAATAATCTCGCGGTCGGTCTGAATGTCAGATTCCCCTTCTTTAATGCCGTGCAGAAGGCGAAGGCTCAAGAAGCTAAGGCTGACGCCATGCTGGCGACAAAATCGGAAGATAGCGTCAAGGAGAAGGTTCGCGAGGATGCGCTTCAGCTCCAGCGCTCGCTCCGGCAACTCTCGGCTGCTCGCGACGTGGCCAAGCTGGAATGGGAGGTCTCGCAAGGTGATCTGGACGCCGTACAAGGACGAGTGCAGAACGGCCAAGCCAACGTTCGAGACGAACAGAATGCGGAGCTGGACACCCACGACAAGCACGCCGCGTACTTGGATGCCGAGTTCGAGCTAGCCCGGGGTGAGTTGCAGCTTCTGAGACTTACCGGTGAACTGGAGGATTGGGCCATTCCATCCCACTAGACTACCGTTCGCTGCGAACCACACAACGCACCTAACTTTCGTTATTACAAGTAGTTCCGCGTGGGCCTAAGGATGTTACGATAGATAAGTAGATAGACTTATGCCTTTGAAAACTTTATTTCTGAACCCCCCTTCTTTCGAAAACTACGATGGCGGCGCCAGTTCGCGCTGGCCGGCCACTCGCGAAATTGAGTCGTACTGGTATCCGGTCTGGCTCGCCTATCCGGCAGGACTGCTGGAGGGCTCACGCCTGCTCGACGCCTCCCCGCACAAGATCAATGCGCAAGAGACCATCGAGATCGGCAAACAGTACGAGTTCCTGGTGCTGTTTACCTCCACGCCGGGATTCCAGGGGGACATCAAGCTGGCTGCCGCCATGAAGGCGGCAAATCCCAAGCTAAAGATTGCTTTCGTTGGACCGCACGTCACTACCCTGCCGGAGGCTTCTCTGCAGGAAGGGGCGGCCATCGACTTCGTAGTTCGTCGGGAATTCGACTACGCCGCCGTCGAGTACGCCAATGGCAAGCCGCTGGACGAGATACTCGGGATCTCCTATCGGGGCCCGAACGGGAAGGTCATTCACAATCCTGATCGTCCGGCTGTCGACAACCTCGACGCCATGCCCGATGTGGTCGACGTTTATAAGCGCGATCTGGATCCGCGTCGCTACAACGTGCCGTTCCTGCTGTACCCGTTTGTCTCGCTGTACACCACACGCGGCTGCCCTGCGCAGTGTACCTTCTGCCTGTGGCCGCAGACCCTCAGCGGACATCCGTGGCGGAAGCGCTCGAGCGACGCTGTCGCAGCCGAAATGGCCAAGGCGAAGGAATACTGGCCTTGGGTCAAGGAATTCTTCTTTGATGACGATACCTTCAACATTCAGAAGGCGCGCACCATCGAGCTCTGCGCCAAGTTGAAGCCGCTCGGGCTGACGTGGTCGTGCACCTCGCGCGTCACCACCGACTATGAGACCTTGAAGGCGATGAAGGAAGCCGGCTGCCGCCTGCTCATCGTCGGCTATGAGTCGGGCGACCCGCAGATTTTGAAAAACATCAAGAAGGGTGCCACCGTCGAGCGCGCTCGCGACTTCACGCGGGATTGCAAGAAGCTTGGACTGGTGATTCACGGCGACTTCATCCTGGGTCTTCCGGGCGAGACGAAGGAGTCGATCCGCAAGACAATTGACTTCGCCAAGGAACTGGACTGCGAGACCATCCAGGTGTCGTTGGCTCACGCCTATCCCGGCACCGAACTCTACGATTACGCCAAGTCCAACGGGTTCATTCTGAATGAAGGCACGCAAATGGTCGACGAGGGCGGACATCAGGTCGCGATGATCGAATACCCGAACATCTCGCGCGACTACATCATGGAAATGGTGCATCGCTTCTACGATGAGTACTATTTCCGTCCCAAGGCGATCTTCCGCATCGTTCGCAAGGCGGCGTTCAATTCCACCGACCGCAAGCGTCTTTATACCGAGGCCAAGTCGTTCCTCAAGCTGCGCGCGGCTCGAAATCGTGCTGTTAAGGAAACCCGCAAGCAATCCGCAACGGCCCCTTCGCAGGACCCGACCACAGGTTCAGTGAGCGCATAGTTATTCAAGGAGCCCCACCCAGGGGGCTCCTTTTCCATTCCCCAGACGAGGCCGGAGTGACCGTTCGCAAATACCTGGTGCTGCTGGCCGTGGTCATCTTCGGCTCTTGCGGCGATGTCTGTCTCGGCCGCGGTATGCGGGATTTTGGAGCTGTAACTGCCTCTAATTGGCACCTCCTTCTGCACGCTGTTGCCGATCCCTGGGTCATCCTGGGTATCTGTTTTCTGATTGGTTTTTTCTGCACGTATATCACTGCTCTCTCCTGGGCCGACCTCACCTACGTTCTTCCCGCTACTGCCCTGAGCTATGTCCTGATGGCGCTTCTGGCAAAGATCTTTCTTCACGAGAACGTCACGCTGGAGCACTGGCTGGGAATCGCCCTCATCACTGCCGGCGTGGGATTCGTAGCAACCGGTCCATCGTTAACGGTCGAGACCAGTTCCACCGCACCAGGCAAGCTGCCTGACGCTGCCAACAGGAGCGATGCGTGAACGCCGCTGCTATCTGGAGCGGTATTGGCGCCATTGTCGTCACGGCGACCGCTGGCGACGTGCTGCAAGCCCGTGCGATGAAAGAAGTCGGCGATCTGGGCGAGATTCGGCAATCCTACGGGGTGCTGGCGGTAGTCCGACGTGTGGTTTCGAGCGGACGCTTCATGCTGGGCTTGCTGTTCATGGCCCTCGCATTCTTCAGCCTGCTGATAACCTTGTCGTGGGAAGATGTAAGCGTGGTGGGTCCGGCCTCGGCGTCACTGACCTTCATTGCGAATGCCTTCGCCGCCCGCATTTTTCTCAAAGAGCGCGTCGATCATCGCCGCTGGCTGGCAGCTCTGTTCGTGGCCGGAGGCGTCGCACTGTTATCGAGGTAAGAACAACAATTAGCGCTCGGCCATCAGCCAACTTGGGCGGCCGACTTCTTGCTTCTCTTCTGAATCTAAGTGCAAGGCGTATGGCTCAGGGCCAACGGCCAATTACGAAACGCAAGGACTTTCATGAGAAAGCTCGCTCTACTCTGCATTGTCGCCGCTACTCTGACAGGCTGCTCCTCCAGCAAACCTGCTGAGCAGCAGACACAACAAGCTCCCAAGCAGGCCGATTATGCGACCGGTCGCGTCGCCTTCCAGAAGATGTATTTGTCAGCCCGCGGCTGGGCCGGCGATGCCGCGCCCTTCCGGCTGCAATCGCAATTTACGGCGGACGCGCCAACCACCGAAGGCAAAGCAGGACTCTGGCGCGCTTCCTTCGGCTCCCCGGCGCGCCGTATGATGAAGATGTTCATCTGGTCGGGGCTGGTTGGACCTGATGCTCCCGAACAAGGCATCAGCTTCTCCGCCGAAGACTCATGGAATCCGACAAATGCTTTCACCCACGTTTTCGAAGTGGGTTTCGTTAAGGTCGACAGCGACAAAGCCTATGACGTCGCCCAGAAGAATGGTGGCAGCAGACTGACTCAGAAGGATCCGAAGCAGCCGGTATTTTTTATTTTGGATTGGGATTCGCAGAAGAATCTGCTGCTATGGCACGTGATCTATGGAACCACACAAGACGATGCGAAACTGCGCATTGCCGTAAATGCCAGCACGGGAGAATTTGAGCGCGTCGAAAAGTAGAGTATTGCGGCTTGCGATGATGGGCCAAGCCGCGTCGTTGGCACTGTCGAGCTGTCGGCTACTTCTTCGAAGACTTCCAGCCAGACCAGACCGGGATGCCTTTATCGTCGCGCAAGGTCGTCGTGTTGTTGCCGACCGTGATTTCTTTGGCGAGAATCTCTTCGCCCGCCGCAGCTGTGTTCTTTGCCCCGACAACTTCGATCTGGTCACCCTTTTTGAATTCTGTATCCATTTCCTTCAGGAACTGGGCGGGTGCAACATACACTAAGGCCGTGCCGGTGTCCGTCTTGACCACCAATTGCGTCCCTTCAAATTCTCCCGCCGAGTCGTGAATATCCTGGACGACGCCTTTGATTTTTACCTCTTGCGACGAGTCATACTTCGGTCCAGTGCTGCTCGCCTTCTGGGTGTTGGCGGCAATCGCTATCACTCCCAGCGAGAAGATTAGCGGCAGAGTCCAGAAGCTCCATTTTGATCTCATCATCCTGCCTCCCCTGCGGCGCGCGCAACCTAACACAGCTGGTCATCTTTTAAAATCAGCGGCTTAGCAGAGCTGTATAACTAAATCTTGCTCCTCAAAACTTCGAAACTCAAGTCTTAAAGTAACTTCCGTCCAGAAGCGCCCGCAGTGAGGCGGGTCACCCGTGGGCGTGACAGCCCTCTTACCGCTTTGAAGCGCCTTTGTCGATTACGCAACCGAATCTTGCTTGCCATATAGCGCTTTCGTGTCATAATCGTGGCACTAACCTAAGGTTTGTTGTGACAAGGATGCTCGCCCGGTCGCCATTCGTTCCAGGTTTTCTGTCTCGGCTTCCCATCGCCGGGCAAGACAACGAGAACTTGCGCGTTGAGCGAGTCCTAGCGATCTTCCGCCTTGTTCTGTCACTAACGTGTCTGGCAGCATGGTTGGTCTACCCCGTTCAATCTCAGCTGCAGTACCGGGTTGGACTGGCGATGCTCATCGCATACAACGCGGCCAACGTCATCTTGCTTGCGTGGCTTGCGGTACACCGAAAAGTGGGTAACCCTTTCGTCTTATGCGCGAAAATTAATGATCTCGCCTGGCCGAGCCTGCTTTGCATCTTTGCGAATGCCTCGCATCGGCCGTTCTATGTCCTTTTCCTTTTCGCCATCATCGCCGGAGCTTTCCGCTCGGGATTCTTTGAGACGTTTGCGTCGGCCCTTTTGAGCGTCCTGGTTCTTCTGTTACACGCGGCGCTGGCATTTCACGGGCCGGAGGTTTTTCGCGAGTTTTTTCGTGGTCCAGTAGATCCGGTGCAATTGACAATGCGATGCGTGTTTCTGATAACCGGGGGAATACTTCTTGGCGTGCTTGGCGAAGCCGAAAAAGGCTTGCGCGCCGAGATCGCTTTGACGAATCGCCTGCTGTCTCTGGCTCGGGGCGGCGACCGGTTCTCTTCTGTCCTCCAAAACGTGCTGACAGAACTGGGTCGCGTCTTCGAAGGCACCGCCGTCTATGAAGTTGTTTCACAAAGCAGCACGGGGCGTGCGTATCGCTGGGAAGTACCTTCCCTGGTACGTCCCAGCATTCACTCCACCGAGCTGAGTCCCACGGAGAAAACGACCGACCTGATGGCGACGTATCCGCACACGTTTTTCATGCAGCGTAATGGCACGGCCCATACCTGTTCGATGACCGCGATCGATGAAGAAGGCCGCAGCCTGGCGGCCGCGCAGACCGTCGAATTGAAGATGCCGCTGCCCGAGGCCGAATCGGTGCTGGTCGTTGGCCACGATATGGGACGGGACTGGTCGGGCCGCTTCGTCCTGGTGAATCCTCGTTTGGGACGTCGTCGCGAGCTGCAACTGCGATTCGTGCAGGAGGTGTTGAGGCAAATCGCTCCGGCTCTTTATTCCGTATATCTGCTGTGGGGTTTCCGACGACGAGCCGGGGCAACCGAGCGCGCCCGGGTCGCCCGTGAGTTACACGACACCACGATTCAATCGCTGATCGGCATCGAGATGCAAGTCGACGTTTTGCGTCGCCGCAGCAGCGATGGGCACTTGTCATCCGAACTCGAGCGCATTCAGGTACTGCTTCGGCAGGAGGTCCTGAACCTACGGGAACTCATGCAGGCGATGCGGCCGGTCGACGTCAGCCCTCATCAATTTCTTGACTTTATTGCCGATCTCGTGGAACGTTTCTCAAGAGACACTGGCATATCTGTACGCTTTATCTCAGAGTTGCAGGAAGTGACGCTTCCAGCGGGCACCTGTCGCGAATTGGTGCGTATCGTGCAGGAGAGCCTGGTGAATATCCGCAAGCACAGTGGGGCGCAATCGGCCGTGGTCCGCTTCGGCTCGCAGGATGGTCTGTGGAAGCTGGTGATTAATGATGACGGAAAAGGATTCCCTTTTGCCGGACGTTTGACCCTGACCGAACTGGATGCAATACGCCGGGGGCCGGCCGTCATCAAGGAGCGGGTTCGTGCGATAGGAGGAGACATGGTTATGGAATCGACTCCAGGGCACGGATCGAGGTTGGAGATTACCATTCCGCAGAAAGGATACGAGTCCTATGGATAAGAAGGAGTCGTCAGTACGCATCGTCATTGCGGACGATCACACGATCTTCCGCGATGGTTTGCGCCGCCTGCTTGAGGCGGAGCCGGAACTGGAGGTTGCAGGCGAGGCCGGCGATGGCGCCGAGGCTGTTGCCCAGACGAGGGAGTTGCGGCCGGATGTTCTCCTCCTCGACTTGGCCATGCCGCGCGTTCCGGGAATGGACGTGTTGCGCGAGCTTTCCAGCGATGGTGAGAAGCTGAACACCAAAATCATCGTGCTTACCGCGGCCGTCGAGCGCATGGAAATTGTGCAGGCTTTGCAGATGGGCGCTCGCGGTGTGGTGATGAAAGAAGCCGCCACGCAATTGCTCATGAAGGCCATCCGCACCGTCATGTCGGGCCAATACTGGATCGGACGCGAAGCGGTGGGCGATATCGTAGAATTCATGCGCACGAATCCGTCGGGCGACAAGCCGCCACGCAATTTCGGCCTCACGAAGCGCGAAATGGATATCCTGACGACCATCGTCGCCGGTCTCAGCAACAAGGAGATCGCGCGCAAGTTTTCGCTCAGCGAAGACACGGTCAAGCATCACCTGACGAATATTTTTGACAAGGTCGGCGTAGCCAGTCGTCTGGAACTGGCGCTGTTCGCCATCAATAACCGGCTCACGGAACCGCCAGCATAGGCGGTTCGTGGCTGGTTCCAATTTCTTTGGTGCCATCTTTCGTGCGCATCGAAAGAAGCAATCGCTGCGCCCTTTTCCTCCATCTTCAAAAGGTCCACAATGTTTGTGTGACAACTACGTAGGTGCGCGCCGCCTCGCCTGTTTTGCTTTCGTTTCGCAATCTGCAACGTCACTTCGTTCGTGAGCATCTCGGCTTGGATAGAGCGACAAGTGTGTCATAACAGTGTTCAATTACTCAGGATTTCACCTCGAGGAGTAGCAATGCGGACCAAAGGCCCTTTGTATGTCACGTTGGCAGCTGTGTTGAGCCTCGCCGTGTTGGCGGGTTGCTCGCGCAAGATCGAGCGTACTGACGCCCAGGTTGCCAGCGACGTACAGAACAAGATTTACGGTGATCCCGGAATTCAAAGTCGACAGATCAGTGTTCAGGCGGCCAGTGGTGTGGTTAGCTTAAACGGTACAGTCCGTTCGGACGTCGAACGCACCGCCGCCGCAAATGACGCTGGCGCGATCGAAGGCGTGCGCACCGTCATCAACAACCTGGAGGTACAGCAGGCACAAGCGACTCCGCCTCCGACAGCGGTCCCGCCTCGTCAGCCATCCGAACAGCGGGTCCCGAAGAAAGAAGAGCGATCCGCGAAAGCCAGCACGCGTCATCATCGGCACAATCAGAACGAGGAGCAGACAAGTGATGCGACCCTGGCGAACAGCATGCCCCCGCCGCAGCCTGTAGCACCCCAGCCGGAAGTGCAGCCTACGCCGCCGCCACCCCCTCCGCCTCCTCCGCCACCACAGAAGGTCACCATCCCGGCAGGAACACAGCTGTCAATTCGCCTCACCGATTCATTGGACTCCGAGACGAATAAGGTCGGCGACAGCTTCCATGCGACGTTAAGTGCCCCAATCGTGATTGGTGGCGAGACTGTCATCCCTTCCGGCGCCGACGTCGTCGGACGGGTTGCGAATGTGCAGAGTGCCGGCCGATTCGCGGGAAGTTCTCTGCTGACGCTTGAGCTGACCTCGCTCGCGGTAAATGGGAAGACCTACAACGTCCAGACCAACCAGTGGTCCCGGCAAGGTAAGGGCGAAGGCAAGAACACCGCAACCAAGGTCGGTATCGGTACGGCGGCCGGCGCCGTCCTTGGTGGCCTGATCGGTGGCGGAAAGGGCGCTGCGATCGGCGCTGCCAGCGGTGCGGGCGCTGGAACCGGCGTCGCCGCAGCCAAGAAAGGCGAGCAAATCAAGCTGGCGCCAGAGGCGGTGTTGAACTTCCAGACAATCAACACGCTTACGGTAATTCCGCAGAACAATAACAACCGCGACGCCACCCGTACCCCGCTGTCGTAACGAAATTAACCGTTCCACAGGCGCAGCGACTAGACTCCGCTGCGCCTTTTTGCATCTCTTCTTCTACACAGCTTTTTGCTATTGCGATACCTTCGCCAGGAAGAACGTATGCCGAAAATCAGCGCTCTGCTCTACACCCACAATGACGCCCTGCGCCTCGGTCGCATTCTCGATTCCCTGCGCCCCTGCGACGAGGTCCTGATTATCGACGAGTGTTCGGACGACGAAACTGAGAAAGTGGCGCGGGAGCACGGCGCCACGTTCAAGACCGCGATTCCTGGAGTGACTTCGGGCGCCTACGCCATGGACGCCTCGCATGAATGGATTCTGTGTCTACGCGCTAATGAGGCGCTCTCTGACGATCTGGAAGCGTCGCTGATTGAGTGGAAGGAGACCGAGCCCGACGAAAGCCTCGCCTGTTATAGTGTCCCCATCCGCGCGGAAAACGGATCGGGGTGGGAAAAACACCCACCCGAAGTACGCCTGATCAATCGCAAGCGTATGAATTGGGTTGGTGACGTACCGCCCGAGCAGCCTTGCGGTGCGGTGCTGGGCGGCGATCTCTTGAGCTTCCGCGAGCCTTAATCATATTTTGCAAGGATCTCGAAAGCCGACTTGGATCGACTCCTGGAATACGCGCTGTTCGTGGTTGGTCTGATATTCGGGAGCTTCCTGAATGTTTGCATCAGCCGTATCCCGCGCGACGAATCCATCATTTCCCCGCCCTCGCATTGCCAATCTTGCGGCGCCCGCCTCCGCTGGTACGACAATATTCCGCTTCTGAGTTGGATATTGCTGCGCGGCCGCTGTCGCGACTGCAAGCAGCGAATCCCGGCGCATTATCCCGCAGTCGAGCTGCTGACCGCGATCGCGTTTGTCGCTTGTGCAGCGTCATTCGGTCTGAGCTGGATCGCATTAAAGTTCTGCATATTTGCGTTTCTGTTGATCGGATTAATCTTCATGGACGCCGAGACCGGTCTGCTGCCACGCGAATTCACCTATTCCGGCATTGTGATCGGGTTGGTCCTCTCCTGGACAGCACATACGGATTCTGTCGCCACGGTGTTTCTACTTCGCACCTTCGGCAAAACTATCACCGATCCGGACGTACTCTCTTTAGTCGATGCATTCGTCGGCGCAGCTGTCGGTGCAGGCTTCTTCTACCTCGCATGGGCCTTGTATTACCTGGTGCGCAAGGCCCACGGGCTGGGTTTCGGCGACATCTCACTCATGGCTATGTCTGGGGCCTTTCTCGGATTGAAGCTGATCGTACTGGTCACCGTTTTGGCTCCACTCTTCAGCGTTATTTATGTTGGGGCGCTACTGACTCGCGACTCCTTTCGACCTCACCCTGCCAAAGTTGACGAAGCCTATGACACTCGGCCGTTCTTGAAACGTGAAATTCCCTTCGGCGTGTTTCTGGGCGCTTGTTCCCTGTTTGCGATTTTTGCCGGCGAGTCGGTGTGGAAGTGGTATCTGGGAATGTTCTAAGCCGACATCCGGCGGCCCGCAGAAGCTTTGGTCCCGCGCACTCGTTCGGCCACTTGCTGCAGATGATGTCGAGTGTGTGTGCGATGAAAGATTCGCCACTCCTGCGCATTTAGCGGACCAAGAAATGGATGATCCAGCAGCTTCGTGGTCTTGCCAAATCGCCGCTCCGCATCCTGCAGCGTTGAGTCCATGGCCACCAAAGCGTCGTAGAATCGGCGCATGGAGTCGGCGCTCAGACCATCCCTCGGGATAATTTGCTTGAAAGCTTCTCGCCCCCCCGGCATGAAACCCAGCTGAATCACCACGAACTTTCTCAGGCGGTGTGGCACGTTCGGATTCTTATTGGTTGGTTCCCCGCTGTCCATAACACGTCGTAAGCCCTTAGTTGTTCCCGTATAGGTGAGAAGCAGGTGCTCGAGGATTTGCGCCGCCGACCACTTACCCTCCGGAGCCCGTTGCCACTCCGGACCAGACCAGCCGCGGATTGCGTTTTCCACCTCTTGTCGTATCTGCTCAAGTTCGGGAGCCACAAGTACCTCGCCGCTACAGGAAGCGTCCGTAGCTCTAATGGGAGACATCTCAACAGAATTGTCGAAATTGTTCAATCACCATTTCATCAAGCCGCCTTGTGACGTTGCAAACCCGCTGCAACTACCCGTAAGTCCGAAACAAACTTTCCAAAGTCTTGGTGGCGCGTTTCCTCATCAGGCGCCCGGAGAATCGATGACGGATGCACCGTTGCCAGAATTTTGCTGCCGTCGGCGAACTGTAGCAGTTGTCCACGCTGCTTTGTGACCCGAAAGGCCCGTCCCAGAAGCGCCTGCGCCGCCGTGGCTCCCAGGCACACGATTAACTCCGGGCGTACCAATTCCATCTCAGCATCCAACCACTGCCGGCAAGCGGCAATCTCGATAGAATTCGGCTTCTTGTGGATCCGGCGTTTGCCGCGCGGCACCCACTTGAAATGCTTCACCGCATTGGTAACGTAGGTTTGCTTGCGATCGATTCCCGCCTCAAGTAGCGCCTTATCCAGCAATGCACCGGCCGGTCCTACGAACGGACGGCCCTCCTGATCTTCTCTATCGCCCGGCTGCTCACCCACGAACATGATGCGCGCGTGCTTTGCTCCCTCGCCGAACACAGTTTGCGTGCCGTGTCGCCAAAGGTCGCAGTCGCGACAATCTTTTGCTCCCTTCCTGGCCGAGTCAAGATTTGGATAAACGGTGAGCGGCTGCTGTATCGGATCAGGTTTGCGTGACGGACGTGCCATGGCTACAGAGATGCTTTTCCCCCGCCAAAGCGTTGTAGAAAAAGCTGGGCACCGAAGTGCCGAGTGTCGTAATCAAATTCGATGCCCCACTACTGACGCGCTTCAAGCGCAATCACCCGCGGAAACAGAATGTTGTTCTCCAGATGGATGTGCTGGTGCAGATCAGCCTCGAAACCCTTTAGGGGGTCGTACAGCGCCTTGTAGCTGATGCACGCGTCGGCCGGAGCCGCGTAGTTGTTGGTCAGGGCGCGTAGTTTCCTCAGTGCCTCTCCGGCGCCGTCATGCTCCTGCATCATCATCCGCACTGGATTGGCGACCGTACCGAACATCGCCAGCGGCGCGGGCTCGTTCGCAGCCGCGGCCTCTTCCATCCGGAAAACAAACGGAAACAGAATCTGCTCTTCTTTCATGAGGTGCACGCTCAATTCGTTCGATAGGTCGTCGAAGATCTGCTTCGCCTCAAGCAGTTCCGGATGATTCTGGCCGTGCGCGCCCACCACCTTTGCCGCTGACGCCTGAATGTGCGGGCCTTCTTCGCAAATGAATATATGATGTTTATTGCTGATATGTTCAATTAGCCCGCTGAGCGATTCGTTCGTCCAGGGGCGGTCCGGTTCAGGACCAGCCACAGCCAGCCCTTTAAGGCGCGCCAGTACCTGATCGACTGAAAGTTTGGCATCAACACAAGCCTCTCCCAGACTGCGGTTGCCGTCGCAGCAATAGTCAATCCCCAGCTTCTCGAACTCGCGAGTGGCTCCGGGCACATGGGCCGCCAGTTGGCCAACCGTCTGCATCATGTCAATGGACATTTCATTCTCCTCGAAGGGCGATTCCGCTGGTGGCTTCCCCGGCCGTCGCACCGGCCGGGGATGTTGCTCATTCAGGAGGTCGGATCACCGCCACATCGGCACTCTATGGCGACGTCGAAGGTTCTCCTATGACTTTGGTCACGCGCAGAGAGAATTAGTCGGTGGTGGTTCGTGCTCAGAAGGACGTCAAGACAAGGGGGAGTGTCTCAGACTGGGTAAGACCAGTATGATTCAGGGCTTGAATCTTACTGATCTTACCGTCTTACTGGTAAGAAACCTTACGAAGCGCTGGCCACCTTGCGTAGCGCAATCGACATCATCAAACGGGTAACGCCCGACATGAAAATGCTGATGCCGAACAGGGTTCCGACCACCCAATCCGAGTTGAACGGCCAGTGCGCCCAGATCAGCACACCAAGCAGCAGGGTGACGATGCCGTCGAACAGCACCCATCCCCAGCCACCGCGGGGTTTGATCTGAAACGCCAGGACCACAGCGAATATCCCGTACACCAGCAGGAAGGACGCCAGGATCAGAGTCAGCGCCAGCAGTCCGCCGACGGGGTGCATCAGCAGGTAAATTCCAGCGATGATGTAGATGATGCCCAGAAGGACTTCCAACAGGACATGCCAGCCACCATGGGTGCGCACGCCGAAGATAATCTGTGCGACGCCGTTGAAAATGGCGGACCATCCTACGACGATCGTGATGAATAGCCCAGAGATTCCTGGTTCCACCATCGCGACGATTCCCGCGATGATCATGAGAATTCCAAGCACGATCGACCAACTAGAAGCCCTTTTCAGCACTGCTTCAGCCATAATTCCTCCGTTGTGTTTGTGGCGCAGGCAGACACAATTGCCGGCGCTGAAGCCGAACCGCAATATTGCCGACGACTGAGAGGACTGCGTTGAGAGTCTAAAGTATTTTGCGTGAGCGGCGGACGATATTCAACGATTTAATCGATCCACGACCGGCTCGATAATGTCGAAAAGCCGCATATCGACCGCGACCTTGCGATTCTTACCCCGCCCTTGCGCAAAACGCTTAGCCGCGTCGGCCATAAAAGCGTTGGCGAAGCGTGCTCCCCAGACGATATCGTCGAAGGCGTAAGAGGTTCGGGTCTGCACAATCGTCGAAAACGTCTCGTCAAACGCTTTTAGCAGAACCAGGACTTCCATGTTCGACGTGCGCAGCGACTCCGACGTTTCGCCATGCAGAATGCTGTCCTGATCGATTGGGTGGACGACGGTCCAGGTTAGCGGCAGAAACACCACACCATCACGTTCCAGTTTGCAGGGATAATAGCGTCGTGTGTGGACGCCATCGACCTCTTCAAACCGACTGACGATGACTTTGGCGGAGACCTCGATCAACTCATTTGATCGCGCATTGGCCACGCGAAATTCAAGCGCGGTCATCCCCTGGTACGGCGCTACCACCGCATGACTGCTGAACAACACGTTCGCCGTTGGACGCGAGATGCGTGCGAACAACAAGCCGGTCACAATGGCGAATCCTGCCAGCCCCGCCAGTGCCTCTACGGCCACCACAAAATTCGCCGCGAGTCCCGTAGGCACCACGTTGCCGTAGCCGATCGTCGAAATCGTCTCGACGCTGAAGAAAAACGCGCGCCAGAATGGGTGCTCGGAGATCCCGGCACTGGTGCTCACCAGCGCTCCCGACCCGCAGGCCAAGTACGCCAAGGCGAAAACGACGTTGGCGAAAACGTACCATCCAAAACAAAGCGCGAAAAACTGCCACCACGGCATGGTGAGCAGCAGGTGGTAAGGGCTGATTGACTCCACCAGGGTCAGTCCCTTGCGCTCCACGTTGAAGCTGCCGTCACGGTTCAGCAGCCGTTGGTGGCTCTCGCGCGATACAACCGCACCAAAGCCAAGATCGCGAAGGTCCTGCTCGTTTAGGGGTTCGGCTCGGGAAACCATGGGCTTTCGATGCCCCCAATGGGGCGACGTTGCAGCAGTATACCTGTTGAAGAATTGTAAGGAGAACTAGGCAGATCGCTGATGCGCCTGTTCGCGGCTGACCACCAGTACCTGGCAGCGTTGCATGTCAAACTCCACTCGCTTGTTCATTGAGCATTTGCCGCAGAGCCACACCACCTTCTGCTTGACGTGCGGGGGCAGTCCCCACGCTTGGGGAAGCTTCACCGGAAGCGTGTAGATCTTGCCGGTTCCCAGCCGCTTGAATTCTGTGGAGCAGCCTGGATTCACACACTTGCCCAACCCGGAAACACGCATAACAATCAGTAAGATGCAGTCTGAGCCCCAAAGGTATAGCTGGTGCGTTTTACCGTCATTTCAGCGCCGAACGTTACGATTTTGCATCCAAGCTAGCGGCTCTCCTACTTTGCTGGAGGACGGATGGCAAGACCCTGCTTGCCCGGCAAACCGTATCCCTTAGGCGCAACCTGGGACGGGACCGGGGTTAACTTTGCTCTTTATTCAGAAAACGCAACCAAGGTTGAATTGTGCCTGTATGACGGCCGGAACCGTCGCGAAAGCGATCGGATACAACTGCCAGAACAGACGGCTTTCGTCTGGCATGGATACGTGGCCAATCTGCAACCGGGCCAGCTGTACGGTTATCGGGTCCACGGACCGTGGGAACCGGCACGCGGATTGCGCTACAACCCCGCGAAGTTGCTGATTGACCCCTATGCTAAGGCCATCGCCGGCCGCATCGACTGGGACAAGCCGATCTATCCGTATCGCTTTGGAAGCGACAATGCCGACCTGGTTATCGACCGCCGCGACAGCGCCTCCGGCATGCCCAAGGGTATCGTCACCAGTCCGTACTTCGATTGGGAGCATGATCGCCCCCCGCGCATTCCCCTCAGCGATTCGATTATCTACGAAATGCATGTTCGCGGCTTCAGCATGCTCAACGAGCAGGTCCATCCGGAACTCCGCGGTACGTACGCGGGCCTGGCATCGCCCGCCGCTCTGAAATACCTGAAACGCCTAGGCGTGACGGCCGTGGAGCTGATGCCAGTTCACCAGTTTATCCACGATAAAGTTCTCGTCGACCGCGGCCTTCGCAACTATTGGGGCTACAACACTCTCAATTACTTCAGCCCCGAGTCGCAGTACTGTTCCTCCGGCGACCTAGGGTCGCAGGTGCCCGAGTTCAAAGCCATGGTGAAGGCGCTGCATCGTGACGGCATTGAGGTAATTCTCGACGTGGTTTACAACCACACCGCGGAAGGCAATCAACTCGGCCCCATGCTCAGCTTCCGGGGTATCGACAATCCCACCTATTACAAGCTGGTGCCCGACAATCCGCGCTATTACATGGACTACACCGGAACCGGCAACAGCCTGAACGTTCGCCATCCTCAGGTGCTCAAGCTCATCATGGACAGCCTTCGTTATTGGGTCACCGAGATGCACGTCGACGGCTTTCGGTTTGATTTGGCGGCGACCCTGGCGCGCGAGCTGCACGATGTCGATCGCCTGTCGGCCTTCTTCGACATCATCCACCAGGATCCGATCATCTCGCAGGTGAAGCTGATTGCCGAGCCGTGGGACGTCGGCAGCGGTGGTTACCAGGTCGGTAACTTCCCCGTGCTCTGGGCCGAGTGGAATGGCAAGTATCGCGACACCGTCCGCCGTTATTGGAAAGGCGATGAAGGCCAGCTCTCGGATTTGGGCTATCGCCTGACCGGCAGCAGCGACTTGTATCAGAACGACGGACGCCGGCCTTACGCCAGCATTAATTTCGTCACGGCGCATGACGGCTTTTCGCTCGAAGATCTCGTCAGTTACAACGACAAACACAACGAAGTTAACGGGGAAAACAATCAGGACGGCGCTAACGACAACAACTCGTGGAACATGGGGGTCGAAGGACCGACGGACAATCCAGACATCCTGGCCACACGCGAGCGCCAGAAACGCAACTTCCTTGCCACGCTTCTAATGTCGCAAGGTGTGCCGATGATTTGCGGCGGAGACGAGATCTGCCGGACACAGCACGGTAACAATAATGCCTACTGTCAGGACAACGAGATCAGCTGGTATGACTGGAAGCTCGATGAGCCACGCAAGAAGTTACTCGAGTTCACCTGCAGGCTGATCGAATTCCGCAAGCAGCATCCGAATCTCCGACGCCGCAGGTTCTTCCAGGATCGCGACGTCTATCATCCGTCCTCCCGTGACATCGCGTGGTATCGAACCGACGGGCAGGAAATGACCCAGGAGCAGTGGAACACCGGTTGGATGCGGAGTCTGGCTGTCATGCTCAATGGCACCACATTAGACCAGGTCGACCCGGCAGGCGAGCCGATCACCGACGATACCTTCCTGGTGATGATGAACTCTTCGGGCGACAGCGTCACCTATACCCTGCCCCAATCCCCGAGAAACCGTGGCTGGAAGCTACTAATGAATACCTACGATCTCGACAATCCCTTCGGCGAGAAGTCACTGGATGGGATGTTGGAGGTCGCGGGGCGATCCGTTGTCGTTCTACGAGAACTCGCAGAGAACGAAACGAAACGTCCGAATTCTGAACAGGCAGAGATTCCCGCAGAAGATGCACCCCGCGAGTCCGTCCCAGCCACCGAAGAATTACTGGTGGAAGCACTGCCGGTTGGACCGTAGATGAGGAACGAAGATTGAACTGCGGGATCTCACTGGAGCAGTGACACCTTGAGGATCGGCGTCGTTGCCGCGGGATTAAGGGCCATGGTTAGAGCGCCGCTACCCGTCAACTGCATCTGATCGGTTACTACGTTGCCCCAAATCAGCGTGCCATTGGTGGTTCCTCCGGGAATCTGAAAAACGGTCGCGTAGTTCGACGAGTGGAAATACAGGGTTCCGGAGTACGCCAGTGTGCCCGACCCTTGTAGCTGGGGTGACGCTGTGTCGGCGTGATCCATGAACATCAGCAGTCCGCGGATGCTGCCCGCCGAATCCGTGGTGTCGCCACCGTTGTCGTAGTACGAACCACCGGTGGTACATTGCGCCAGCATGATGTTCGTGTCCAGCGAAGCCGCAAAATTCAAATATGAGGGTGGCGTGCTGCCGTCACACGTCAGATCCGTGACCGGCACCTTATCGACACGCGGATAAGCCGGCGCGCCCGAAGCGCCGCTGATCACCGGCTTGGCGGTACCGTGGAAAAAGAACATCACACCGTCGGTCTGGTGCCAGGTCCACGCACCTCCGCCCCCATTGCCGTTAGGGCCTGCTGTTTGAGTCAACGGACTGCAATATCCGGTGTTGGTATTTGTGTTCACCACCCCCTGCGAATTCGCGCAGGGCTTCGCCATCCGAATCGAATCGCTGCCTCCAATGGCCAGATCGCCGTCCAGGTAATAGACGCCAGGCAAGAATGAGATGACATCGCTGCCGTTTTCCGAGATGCCGTTGGGGTAATAGCCAGGCGCGTACTCTTTACAGCCGCGGCAGTACCATGACTGGCTCCCGTACTTTGCGTAATTGCAGGTCCAGTACGTGCTGTCGTTGTAGCTCCCGTAATTGGTTGGAGAGGTGTCGGGACAGCCGTCCATCTCAGGCGCCGCAAGATTGTAATACTTGGTTCCGTCGCTGTGTGTGGCCTTGGTAGCCGGCGTAATATTCCTCACGCTCGCCGGAGCCGGCACCGTTGCGTAAGGATCAGCCACGGGCGTCGCCGGCCAAACCCAGTTCCCGGTCGTGCCGCCGTTAAATCCCGCAGCCAGACCGGTGTTCTGATTTGTTCCGTAGCAGCCGGTAGCGCTGCCAGGCGCGACATGCGGCCCACCGTATGTGCCCACGTCCGAACCCGTAACATTGGGACCTCCCTTGCTCGTGTCGATCACCCCGCTGGAGTCACACTGTACCGCTGTCGCGCTGCTCGAGTTGACTACAATGCTGCGCGGCGGTCCACCAATGATGGTGAGCGAGCTGCCGCCGCTGTAGTACAGCGCTCCCGAAATTCTGGGATTGAGAATCATGATTGGCGCACCTTGCATGATCTGCGTGAGGCCGCAGGTCGATGTGGCGGCCACCTGCTGGGTTGAGCTCCCAGTAAGCAGCGTGCTGAAGTAGGTCTTCACTGGCAACGAGACATTGACGCGGAGATACGGATACGGCACCAGCGAATTCGGTGGCGCCGTAACTCCCGTCACAGAGCTGGGAAAGCTCCACGACACTGTCGCCGCCCCCCCGCTATAGCCGTTCGAACCGTTCTTGCTGGCGTACCAGCACATGCTCGGTCCACCAGAAGAGTACGCACTGCAGGTACCCGCCGTGCCGGGAATGAAATTGATGGGTGGGTAGCTGGCGCCGCTGATGAGCTGGTACATATCCATCGCGCCCGCCTGACAGGCAGCATCGGCCGCGGTCTGCAGCTGCTGTCGCTGGAACCAGAGATTGGTGTAGTCCACCGCAAACGCCAGTACTGCCAGCAGGAACAAGCTGAGCATCAGCAAGACCACGATGCTGACTTGTCCTCTCTCCCATCGCATGCGTTGCGCGTAAAGCATTTTGCTTACCTAAACCGTCCCCCTAAAAGACGATGCGCCCCTCTGCGGTCACATGCATGGCCGGCGGGCTGAATCCCGGCACCGTCAGATATGACACATACGGATAGGAGATGGTGACGAGCACCCGGCTGGAGGGAGTGGACGCTCCGTCGGGCCAGGATGGGGTCACCGTCATCCCGCTAAGGTCATGAAACGACAATACGGCGTAGCCAGTAACTACATTGGTGACGTTGCTGCCGCTAGAGTCGCTGCAACCTGGTCCAGGTCCGCTGCAAACGCTGCTGTCACTGCCATGAACAATGGCATAACGAACGCCCTCGCGCGCCGCATTTCCCAGCACACTGTACGTATAAACCGTCATGCAAAACTCAAAGATGAGAAAGGTGACCAGAAAGAGCGTCCAGATCGACAAGGAGAATTCGAGCAGAATCGACCCTTGCTCTTCGCGAAGCCGCACGAACCTCTTGTCGAGTTTGGAAGACATTGTCATCAGTCGAGGGCCCGCATCTCTGCCTGCCAGTGCACAGTGAGAGGCGGCATCGTGAAGGTAAAGAAATTCACTGGGATTGGCGGGCTGACCGTATACACCACGTCCACGCGTTGGGTCAGCATGCCGTAGTTCGAACTCGGGTCTTCGTCAGGGATAAAGTTCAGCGTGCCGGAAGGAAACGTACTGCACTTCGTGATGTAGCCATCCGAGGTCTGGGCCACGCCGATCTTCTTCGAGCAAACCTCGATCGTGGTCTTGCTGGCCATGCTGGTCAGACCAGAAAGATCGCCTCCCGCCAGCCCTGCCACTCCAGCGGTATCCACCAGCGATCCCGAGGTTCCGGCCGAGGGCAGAAGCTGCTGGCCAGGAGCGACGAAACCCTGGCCCGAATACAGCACCGCGTTACGGGACGACGAAGCCAGGTTCGCGGCCACGATGAAGAAGTATCCGATGTCGACCGCGAAACACAACATGAGGACAAGGATGGGCAGCACCAGCGCGGTCTCAATCATGCTTGAGCCGCTTGAACTCTGTTGCAGGCTACGCGATGTTGCCAACACTCTCATGCGAAGCATCTGCCTCCAGGAAAATGCTACGGCGTCGCCGGCGGCGAATCCAAGACGAATCCGCACTCATTGATCACTGGATTTCCCCATTGTGTGCAGGTTCCAGAACGAAACAGCGCAATCCTTCTAACAACACCTCGATGTCGCCAACGCATCACGAGTGGCAGTTCCGAGCCGATAGTGTGAGGTGTGCAGCTTCAGGTGACCTCCATCTCCGCGCCGACTTTGCCACCCCCCACGACTGCTGTCGCCACTCGCACAGGGGCAAGGCCGCTTTTGGTCACGATCTTCTCCTTCCCGCTTCTGCTGGCCTGCGCTCTCGCCGCCTCGGTCTTCGTTTTCGATAGCGGCAGCATCGCCGATCCCGACATCTGGTGGCACCTGCGCAACGCCGAAGCGTTGGTCCAGCAACATGTTTTCGTTCGCCAGGACTTTTATTCCTTCACCGCCGCAGGCTCGCGCTGGATCAACGAGGCATGGCTGAGTGAGGTTCCCTATTATCTTGCCTGGCGCAGCTTCGGAATCCGCGGAATCTATCTCGTCATGCTGGTTGAGACCGAGCTCATTCTGATGGGAGTCTTTGCGCTTTCCTGGCTTGCCAGCCGGAACGTCAAAGCGGCATTCATAAGCTCATGGCTGGCGCTCTGGCTGGCAACTGTCTCCTTCGGACCCCGGACACTGCTGGCCGGCTGGATGTGTCTGGTCATAGAGCTCCTGATCCTTGAGCGCTTTTCGCACGGCAGAGATCACACGTGGTGGCTGGTGCCGCTCTTCGTGCTCTGGGTCAATCTGCACGGTTCCTGGCTGATTGGACTATCGCTCCTCGTGGTTTTCTGCGCATGTGGACTCGTTGACGGTGCCTGGGGAAGAATCGAAGCCAAACGCCGGACCTCGCCGCAGCGCAACAAACTGGCTCTCGTTTTAAGCGGCTGCGTTGCTGCCCTCTTTTTGAATCCCTACGGCTACCATCTCGTTTTCTATCCGTTCAATTTCGCATTTCAGCAAAAGCTGAACGTCAACCATATAGACGAGTGGATGAGCCTTGACTTCCACGGCCTACGCGGCAAGATCGTTTTCGTAATGCTGGCAGCCACTATCGTGATGGCGCTGGTGCGTAAACGCCGCTGGACATTGCAGGAGCTGGCCTTCACGCTGATCGGCTTCTACGGCGCGATGACTTATAGTCGCTTTCTCTTCCTCGCAGCCATCGTCTTCACCCCTATTCTGGCCAAGGAGTTGGATTTCCTTCCACCCTACCGAGCTTCCATCGACAAGGTCTGGCTGAATGTCGCGCTTATTGCTGCCATCGTGGCCGGCGTCGTGTGGCGATTCCCTTCCCCCGATTTCCTGATGCGAGACACAGTCCGGAATTACCCAGTCAAGGCGCTGGGGTATCTTCAGAACTTCCGCCCACAAGGATCGGTATTCAACGATTGCCTGTGGGGTGGCTACTTGCTCTGGAATGTCCGCGACATCCCCGTCTTCATCGACTCGCGCATCGACATCTTCGAAGACAACGGCGTCTTCGCCGATTACCTCAACGCCATCGGCATCGACAATACGGTAGATGTTCTGAACAAGTACGGCATCCGGTATGTGCTATTCCGGAAAGAAAGCCCGATCGCTTATCTGCTCATGAACACGACAGGATGGAAAACCGATTATCAGGATGAAACCACGGTCCTGCTGGAGCGAACCGGGCCGATGGGATATGTCCGCGTGCCCTAGGGAACCTTTACTGTCGGCGAGGCAGGAGTCCGGAAGTTCGGCTTCTGACGCGGAGAACCATTCGTCGCTCCTGGAATTTCATGGGGAACATCCGGGCGCCCAACGCTCGTATAGATGAAACCGCGCTCGGCCATGGCATCAGGATTGAACATGTTGCGACCGTCAATCACGATGGGATAGTGCAGACGTTTGTGCAATTCCACCAGATCCAGCGTGCGGAACTCTTCCCAATCGGTGAGCACCAGCAGGGCATCGGCATCTTTGGCGGCATCGAGCGCCGACGCGACATACTCGATGTTCTGGCTGCCCAGGATCTCGCGAGCATTCGTCACCGCCGCTGGGTCATAGGCCTGAATCCTGCAGCCCTCATCGATCAGTGACTTCACTACCGCGACAGCCGGCGACTCGCGGACGTCATCGGTGCCGCCTTTGAACGCCAGACCAAGCACTCCCAGCCGCTTCCCTTTCAGCGTCCACAAGGCATGACGCACCTTGCGCAGGAAGCGCTCACGCTGCTCGTTGTTGATGTGCATCACCTCTTCCAGCAGGCGGAAGTCGTAACCACACTCCCGAGCGACGGCGCGATAGGCGGACAGATCCTTGGGGAAGCATGACCCGCCGTACCCTAAGCCGGGGTTCAGGAACTGGCGACCGATTCGCGAATCGGAACCAATGCCTTCCTTAACCTGGTCGACATCTGCTCCTACCGATTCGCAGAGCGTGGCGACGGCATTGATGAAGCTGATCTTCATCGCCAAAAATGCGTTCGACGCATACTTAATCAGCTCGGCGCTCTTCGCGGTGGTAGCAATCAACCGCACCGCGCCCGTCATCGGCTTGGGAGCCGGAATGGCGTCACCGCGTTGATAATAGCTGCCATCGGTCAACGGCCGATAAATCTGCTGCAGAGTTTCGGTGCATCGCAGGTTGTCAGTGCCGATCACGATTCGGTCGGGGTAGAGAAAGTCAGTTACGGCTGTTCCTTCCCGCAGAAACTCGGGATTAGAGGCAACGTCGAACAGGTCAGCAGGCGCCCCGTTAAGAAGCATCACCCGACGCACCCATTCGCTGGTGTAGACGGGGACGGTGCTTTTGCCGACCACGATTTTGTAATCCTTGATATTGGCCGCGATCTCGCGCGCCACTGACTCTACGTAGGAAAGATCGGCTTCTCCGTTCACTGTAGGCGGTGTACCTACCGCGACAAAAATGGCTACCGATTGTCCCACCGAGTCCGCCAGCGAGTTGGATAGGTTAAGCTTGCCGCCAAGATGACGTTTCAGCAGCTCGGGTACATAGCGTTCATGGATGGGAGACAGGCCTTGCTGCAATGCATGCTGCTTGGCCGGGTCGTTATCGTACAGCGTGACTTCATGACCCAGTTCCGCAAAGCACACTGCCGTGACCAATCCCACATACCCGGACCCGATGACTGAAATGCGCATTCCTGGCTCCCGCCCCTTGGACGTCTTGGATGTAAACGAGTACCTTCGGGAAAGTGTTTTCGCCCCGTATGCGTGTGTATTGTACATGCAATTATCGCCATATGGGATCTTTGGCGTACAGCTACGCCCACAATTTCCAGAACGCATGCCGAATCGGGTAGGGATTGCTAGATTCAAATCCGGCGCAGGAGCCGCTTCACAATCAGCCCTTGATACTCGCGGAGGGTCTTGACAGGATTCATCTTGCTCTGGCTCTTCTTAAGGCCGTAGTCGTAGAGCAAGGGCACCTCGCTGAAGCGGTGGCTAAAGGGCAGGACACGTAACAACACCTCGAGGTTAGCCGCAAACGATTTGGTGGTCGTAAAACCGCTACCGAAATGCTCGAGCGCCCTTTGTACAATCTCGGCGCGATAGGCGCGATAGAAGATGGTGTAGTCGGTGAGGCCGCGAACGTGAAAGAAAACGGACAGCACCATGTTGACGCCCCAGCTGCCCGAGGTTCGCTGCCAGGGAAAGTTGACGTATCCTCCACCCTCGATGTAACGCGATGCCACCACCACGTCATCGCCACCGTAAACTCGCCTGGCCATTTCCGGCATGCACTTCAAGTCGCTGGTGCCATCGCCCTCGATGATGAAGATGCAATCCCCGGGCTGAGCGCGTTTTGCGGCCGCGACCAGGCCGTCGTAGAAGGTCATGGGGACGCCCATGTTCACGGGATGGTTCACGATTTCCAGATCCATCTTGTCGCGAAAGCTCTCGGCCGCCTCCAGCGTATTGTCGCGACTGCCGTCGTTTACGACGACGACGCTCAGCGGCAGGGTCGACGACAATTCCTTCAGTTGCTCCAGGACAACCGGGAGATTCTGCCCTTCGTTGTAGGCGGGAATGATGACGTAGCTCTGGGGCATCAGGTCAGATGGACGACGCTACAACAATAGCAGAGATGCGACTGGCGCTTGATGCCGGAACGTCCCTCGCCGATCTCGGGCTGCTTGCTCAGAACGTCGCCACAACCCGTTCGACATCGGTGCGATTCGCCTCAATCCAGTCGATCAGCATGCCGATACCCGGCAGCGGATCGATCTGCGGACGCCAACCCAGTTCGCGCTCGGCCTTGCGAATATCCGCCACAAAGACGGGCTGATCCCCGGCGCGCGGTTCGGAGCGACCTACTGGAATTTTCTTATTGAAGCGCTTCTCGAGGAAGGCTAGCAACTCAACCAGCGAAAGCGTTCGCGTCGGCCCACCGCCCATGTTGAAGATCTGGCCGGCAGAGCGATCAGGCTTTCCCGCTGCCGACCTGTATGCATTCACAAGATCGTCGACGTGCAAAAGATCGCGTATCTGCAGCCCATCACCGTAGACCGTGATCGGACGCTCGAGCATCGCTGCAATCGAGAACCAAGCCACCCATCCCTGATCTTCCACGCCAAACTGCCGCTGCCCGTAAATACACGATTGCCGAAAGACGACGGTCGGGATTCCATAGATGCGACCGTAGTCGTGAACGTATTGATCGGCCGCGCCCTTGCTGCATCCATAAGGAGAATGAAAATCGAGCGGCTGGCTTTCTGGAATTCCATCTGGAAAATCCCGGAAGCTCCAGCGCGTCGGGCCTTTCATGCAGACGATATCGGGCATTCCTCCGTAAACCTTGTTCGTGGAAGAGTAGATTACCATCGGCTTTTTGCCCGACTCGCGTACAGCCTCCAGGACGTTAAACGTACCGTGCGCATTTATCTCGAAATCTTCGATCGGCCGCACAATCGACGTCGTAACGGCAACCTGCGCCGCCAGATGCAGCACCAGATCAGCGCGCGACACGGCATGGAGCAGCGCCAGGGAGTCGTAGCGCACATCCCCGTGAATGAATTCACAGGTGTCGGGGTATTTCTGGCGAAGATAGCGGAGGTTTAGATCGGTACCTTTGCGGGAGAGATTATCGAAGAGGATGACCTGCCATCCGTCGCGGATAAAGCCTTCCGCGGCATTCACGCCGATGAAGCCGGCGCCCCCCGTGATCACAACGGTCTTGGTTGCCAAAGCTTGCTCCTGCCACAGCAGAGTCCAACACATCCATCTCACAAGACAAAGAAATGGGAGAGGTATTTCTACCCCTCCCTATTCTTTTACCACTAACGAAGTTCTAGCGTCCGCCGCCGCGACGAGGTCCGCCACGGCCTCCCCCACCACCGCCGGGACGTCCACCACGACCACCGGGACGGCCGCCACCACCGGGACGCCCACCGCGATCGGGGCGACGCTCGCTGCCGCCTTCGCGATTGAAGTTCGGCTCCGAGCTGGGCTCGTCGGCCCGCTCATGTCCGCCCTCGAAGGTAACTGCTGGTTCGGAGCCTCCGCTTCCACTGCCGTCGCCGCCTTCCGCAGCCGTTTCGCCTCCGCCCATCTTGGCGCGCTGTTCCTTCAGGATGGCCTTGCGCGACAGCTTGATACGGTTGCCGTCAACCGCCAGCACCTTCACCAGCACCTGGTCGCCTTCTTTCAGCTCATCGCGAACATCATTGATGCGATGTTCGGCAACTTCACTGATGTGCAGCAGGCCATCGGTACCGGGGATGATCTCGACAAATGCGCCGAAATCCGCCAGCCGCGTGACTTTGCCGAGATAGGTCTTCCCTACTTCGGCAGTCGCAGTGATGTCGCCGATCATCTGCAGGGCCTTTGCCGCCGCAGCCTGATCGCTGGACGAAACGTTGACCTTGCCGCTGTCCTCTACATCGATCTTGACGCCGGTGGCTTCCACGATGCCGCGGATGACCTTCCCGCCCGGTCCGATCAGATCGCGGATCTTGTCGGTCGGAATCTGCAGGGTGTAGAAGCGCGGTGCGAACTCACTGAGCTTGGTGCGCGGTTCGCCGATGATTTCGGTCATCTTGTCGAGGATGAACAGACGGCCTTCGCGCGCCTGGTTTAGCGCCTCGCGCATGATCTGCGGCGTGATACCCATCACCTTGATATCCATCTGCAAGGCGGTGATACCGTCACGCGTTCCGGCAACCTTGAAGTCCATGTCGCCATAGTGATCTTCCGCGCCGGCGATGTCGGTCAGGATGGCGTACTCGTCGCCTTCCTTCACCAGACCCATTGCCACGCCCGCAACCGAAGCTTTGAGCGGAACACCAGCGTCCATCATGCTGAGAGAAGCTCCGCAGACAGTCGCCATCGAAGACGATCCGTTGGACTCCAGGATGTCGGAGACCACACGCATCGCATAGGGCCAGTCGGTATCACTGGGCAGCACTGCGAAAAGCGCCCGCTCGGCGAGGGCTCCATGGCCAATCTCGCGACGACCAGCGCCACGCAGAAATGCCACTTCTCCAACGCTAAACGGCGGGAAGTTATAGTGAAGCATGAAGCGCTTCTTGGCTTCGCCTTCGAATGCCTCCAGTCGCTGCATGTCTTCGCCCGTGCCCAAAGTCGTGGTAACTAGAGCCTGGGTCTCGCCGCGGGTGAAGATCGCCGAGCCGTGCGTACGGGGCAGCACGCCGACTTCAATCCAGATATCGCGGATCTGATTGAACTTGCGGCCGTCCGGACGACGACGCTCCTTGATCACCTGCTCACGGAAGACCTGCTCGCGCAGAAGCTCGAAGTACGAGGTAGCCTTCTTGCGGGCTTCCATGTCCTCTTCGTCAATGGTCGCCTTCAGCTCGTCCTTCAACTTCTTAATGAGCCCATAGCTCTCGTTCTTGGGATACTTTTCCGCGTTGGCGGCATCTTTCAGCGCATCGCCAAGACGAGTACGCAGATCGTCGAGGTAATCCTGATCGACCATCGGCGGCTCGACCTTGCGCTTTTCCTTGCCAACCTTCTTCGCCAATTCACTGATGGCGGCACAGATCTTCTTGATCTGCGCGTGTCCGAATTCGATGGCGTCAACCACCACGTCTTCGGTGACCTCCTTCGCACCGGACTCGATCATCACGATGCCTTCGGAGGTGCCCACGACCATCAGATTCAAGTCGCCCGAGCGCTGCTCGTCGTAGGTGGGGTTGATGACGAACTCGCCATTAACGCGGCCGACGCGCACTGCGCCGATCGGGCCATGGAACGGAATATCAGAGACGCTGAGCGCTACCGAAGCGCCGTTGATGCCGGAGACATCCGGATCGTTCTCAGTGTCGGCTGAGAGCACCATGGCGATAACCTGGGTCTCGCAACGGAAGCCTTCGGGAAACAGCGGACGGATAGGACGGTCAATCTGGCGGCTGGTCAGAATTTCGCGCTCGCTGGGACGTCCTTCACGCTTGATGAAGCCGCCCGGAATGCGTCCGGCGGCATAGGTGTACTCGCGGTAATCGACGGTAAGCGGAAAGAAGTCGATGCCTTCCCGCGGCTCGGGATTGGCACATGCGGTGGCCAGGACGACATTGTCGCCCATGCGAACGATGCAGGAGCCGTGGGCCTGCTTGGCTAACTTTCCGGTTTCAAAGTGGATGGACTTCCCGCCAGGGAGATCGACGCTGATTTCGTGCTTATGGACGCCGTGAAGAGTGGCCGTCATTTCTTCGTGCATGTTTCAAGTTCCTTCTGTGTGAACGCAACCGATTCCGTTGGCTGATACACGTCGGAACTCGTGGCCATTTTGGCCGAACCCCGGCAGTTGTAGCCCGACACGGAAGTGGAGTGAACTAAGGTCAGCCGAGAGAAGCTGAACAAATGCTGCGGGCGCACCCCGCGCCCAGATGCTGGTGTAATCCGAAGCGGCCGACTCAGAACGGCTGAGCCGGCTCCCGAAAAGCACGACTTGCACCCTCGCGGATGCAATACGCCCCAAGCGTAGTGCTCAGAGCCACGGACAGCCGTTACTTACGGATGCCGAGCTTCTGAATGACAACCTTGTAGCGTTCGGTGTCGGATTTTCTAAGGTAATCGAGCAAACTGCGACGCTTGCTCACCATCATGAGAAGCCCGCGCCGGGAGGCGTGATCCTTCTTATGGGCCTTAAAGTGTTCCGTTAATTCACCAATCCGCTCGCTTAGGATGGCGATCTGCACCTCCGGCGAACCGGTGTCGGTCGCGTGCGTGCGATACTGGTCAATCAAGGCGGTTTTTTTCTCTCGGGCTAACACTGAATCGGCTGCGCTCCTACTCTTTTTAATCGTATCTTGTTACGGTACTTAGGATAGCATGCATTGCCCGCAAACGGCAAAATGCCTGCTCCGCTAGCAAATATCCATCGTTAAGTAGATCGGAACAATGCTGTGTCAAGCACAGACAAGAATGCCGGCCTTCACGAGCCGCAGCTGATTACCATCGGCCATATTCGCTCCTCGATCAAAACGCGTGCCGAGGCTCCCAAGCAGGGCGTCGAGGGCGGTCCCGATGCATGGCTTGAAGTAGATCCAGAATTCGCGGAGTGTCTGGATGGTTTGACCGCCGGTCACGAGATCATCGTCATAACGTGGTTCCATCAGGCCAAGCGCGACGTGCGCAAAGTTCGCCCGCGATCAGACCCGAACAACGCGATCACCGGAGTCTTTGCCACGCGTTCTCCTGACCGTCCGAATCCGCTGGGGCTGCATCAGGTCACTATCCGCGATGTTGACGGAAGCCGTTTGCGGATTGGGCCCATGGAAGCAATCGACGGCACACCCGTCGTCGATATCAAGCCTGTTCTGTGTGCGATGCAAACGGCCTAAACTACGGCGTGGCAACGCTCTTCAGCAGCCGTTCTCTGTCGATTACCGACCCTCCAAGAATGACAGCGTGAATGTGATCGACCGCAGACGCCGATACGCGGGGATCGGCGTCAAGAATCAGCAGGTCAGCCTGGCGTCCAGGCTCAATTCGTCCAACATCCTTCCAGCCGTAAAAGTCCGCGAAGTTGCTGGTAGCCGCGGCGAGGGCTTCGCGTGGCGAAAGTCCAATTCGGTTCAGCAATGCAATTTCAAGGTGCATGCCGCTGCCGGGCATAACGCCGTAAGAAGGGGCAAGACTCCCGGCCAGAAATCTCGCGCCTGCCTTATACAGCGCCGCATCGAGCGCTTCCTTATGCCAGCCGCAGTTGCGGACATAATCGCGTCGCTGCGCCGGCAAGCTCGCCAGATAACCGGAGGCACCCGTTTTCTGATCGACAGGGACATCCAGATCGGCCGCCTTGATGATGACCACCGACGGTGCGCTCCAGGGATTGGGGACGTCCAGCGAGTCCGCTGTCGCTTCCAGCGCTAGAGTGGGCATCAACGCTGTCTGTGAATGAGCCAATTGCTCGCCGTAATTCTTGACGTTGACGGACGCGGGATCCATAGCGCAAATCGCATGATAGGCATCGGCTGCGCCAGCCAGATTGTCTCCTCGGGCAAATTTGGCAGTCTCCGGCGCCAGCTCCATCTGGTACTGATCATTTCTCAGCAGCGCGTCGACGCCTGCCCGAATCGCGTAAGGATAACTGGTGAATCCGAGTTCCCCGATGGTGGCCAGACCACGACGCTTGGCTTCGGCGACAACCACGTCAACCTGATCAGGCCAGACATCGTAGCTGATGGTCACCCCGCGGAAACCTTCGTCCGCAAGCTTGTCCACGCGTGCGATCAACTGCTGGTTCGTGAGGCGCAGATCGTGCAACCGGTGTTCCGTCATCGGCTTGTTCGACGGATCTTTCCCCTCCTCCGAATATCCGGTTATCGCCGCGCCCAGGAACAAACGCGGACTTGGGGACGCATCCCGCAGGATCTTGGTTTCGCCATCCCCACCGCCGTCGGGCAGGATTGTCGCAACGTAAACCGTGGTGACGCCGTCGTAGAGAGACGCATTCGCGAAGGCCTGATTGCGCAACGCGCCGAAACCGTCTATCAGGCCGGGCGTTACGAATTTTCCGTGAGCATCCATGCGGTTAGCGCCCGCTGGGATACTGATCTGCGATGCGGGACCGGCGGCTGCGATCGTGCCATTGCGAATCAGCACCACGGAATCGGCGATGTCATTTGTCGAGTGCCCGAAGTTGCTCACATCGACCAACGTTCCACCGACAATGGCAATTGTTTTCCCGGACGACACCTGACTCGCGAAGAGATTTTGAGCCGAGGTTAGTAGACAGATCGTAAGGATGACTAAGAACAGATTGAATTTTGTAGCGGTGTTTGCGGGCGCGATGCAATCCATCGCCGGATTCTATTCTGCCCGGGAGCTGGACGGAGTAGCTGCGAGGCAAAGCAACAGAAAGCCGCTGCGGAGCGCATGTCGACGGTGTGAACGACGACGCACGTTGCGTTCTTGAGAGGCCGGCTGACCAATTCGACTAACTCTCCATTCCAAAACCGACGAACGTTAGAACGCCAGTAGACGGACTACGGCTTGACCTTGATCTCGTACAGCTTCGGCCAGAGTTTGCCGGTGACGAACAGACGATTGTCCTTCGCGTCGTAGGCGATGCCGTTCAGCACCGCGTCGGGATTGCTCATCGTGCTCTGGTCCCGCAGGCCGCTCAGGTCGATCCATCCCAGAAGCTTACCGTTCTTGGGCGAGATGCGTGCGATCCGGTCGCTGTGCCAGACGTTCGCATAGATCTCGCCATGTACATACTCCAGCTCGTTCAGGTCTTCGATTCCCTGCCCGTTGGGGCCAACGACGTGAATGCGGCGGGTCTCGCGAAACGTCGTCGGATCCAGGAAACGCAGGTACGACGTCCCATCGCTCATGATGAGTTGCTTGTCATCATGCGTGATTCCCCAGCCCTCGCCTTCGTAAGAAAACGTCTTGATCAAAGAAAACGTAAATCGATCGTAAACAAATCCCTTGTGCGCCTCCCACGTCAGCTGCACCAGCGTGGCGCCCCAATCGGTCAGGCCCTCGCCGAAGTACTCCCCCGGCAAATCGTATTTTTGCAGTGTGCGTCCTGTGTTCAGATCCACCATGCGAAGCGAGGATTGCCCACGTAGTCCGGTGCTTTCATAAAGATGCCCATCCACGTACACGAGTCCCTGCGTAAAAGCATGAGGATCGTGCGGATAGGCGCGAACAATCTCGTATCCCTGGGTCTCGACGGCGGGAGGAGTTGCAGTGCTGGAGACTGCCATCAGGAAAACAATGAGGCAAAGAAGGTACGGCCGGGACATGGATTCTCAGCTTATGGAAATGAGCGCATCAACGCAAACCGCGCATTCAGCGTGAGACTACTATTCTGTCTTGTTCTCGGGGTTCGCCAATGATCGGATGTCATCCCACACCATCCAGCTCGGCTTTAAATCCACGGCTCCGTTTCGACTGTAGAAGCGCCTGGCTGCTTCGTTGGTCGGCACGACGTCGACACACACACGAGCGGCGTTTTGTTCGGCGAACCACTGCGCCAGCAATCGCAGAAGTTGGTCTGAAACACCGCGACGGCGATACTCCGGCCGCACCGAAATCCACTCCAGCTCGCCGTCGCACTGAAAGCGCCGTGTGAGATGACCTGCTACTAGCCCGACGATCAAATCATCGTGAACGGCGACGTAAGCCACGCGCGGCTTCTTCGCCTCTCGCGGATGGCGTTCACCCGCAAGATAAGAACGGATCGAATCCGTCCAGTGCTCTACCGTGCCCCAGTCGCCCGCGCGAATGTCGGCCATCGCGGGAACATCGTCAAGCGTGGCTTGGCGGTAGATTACGTCGCTCAAGATTGAGCTCTCAATCAGTGCTGCTGACTAGCTCTTATGGGTACGGCGTGCAGACGATTTCTTGTGGCTCACGCTCGCAGTCCGCAGCGTGGCGGCACGGCGGCGATGACGGCTGTGAAGGGGATGTACTTCGGCCCGCACGCGAGACTCAGCTTCGTAAGGGTCGCTGGCATAGATGGGATCGAACATCGCGATGACTGACACCGCGCGCGTGCTGTACCGACGCGCCCAGTCGGTGTGGATCAGCGTATCCTGCACAGACTTCCAGTAATCTGCGTCCGAAGCAAAGCTGCCGGCCAGCGGCGCGCCGTAGTTCGGAGGATTATTGACCGCCGAGAGGAAGTTTGTGAACTCCTCAAGATTGACGCCCATCTGGAAAACCATCTGGCTGAGTGCCATCTGCTGCGGACCATTCCATTCATCGAAATAGCGGCAGTACGCGCGCGCGTTGTGTACCGCCTGGATGGCCGAGATCCGCAGTAAGGCAGTGGCATCTTCTTCGCTGATCTCCGGGAAGAGCGAATTCGTGCGAATCTTGCGGCGAAACTGTGCCTTCTTCCAAGTCTCCAGCTCGCGATCGTACTGATCGAGCATCGAGTCCAGCTGCGCCGGTTGCAGTCCCGCGGCTTGCCACAGTTGCGCCGACGATGGCTCAAGGAACGGCATCGTATTCAGCGGGTCCCGTTGCAGGTGTTCCCTTGCCTCCAGGTCCAGACTGAAGCCGGCGCCGATGAGCGGCCGAGTCGTCTTTGGATCGGGATATGCCGCCAGCACCCAACCCTCATGACGGTTGTCACGCAGGGTATTCATCAGGGTCTGCAGGTTGAATTTGATCTCGGCGTTCTGAAAGTTCACCAGCGGCGCCAGCGGCGAGCTGATCCGCGGCGTGATTGCGTAGAGAGCAATGGACTGATGCTGGAGCGGGAGGTTGTAAGCGGTCGGCCGAGTTGCACCAGGCGGTTTGCCCGCGACCGACTGCGCGGACGCAACCGACGGCGCGACGCAGGCCACCGCCAGCATTGACCCCCAAACAAGATGGCGTCGCATCCTCATACCCGCTTCTCTGCCCTAAACATTAGCCCAACCAGGTCTGCAACGAAAGAGACTTTTGTGGTTACAGAGAAAAAATTGGTACAAAAAGAATCCCGCCCCGGCACAGGACCGGAGCGGGGATACGAGGTGAGAAGCAACCAGCTCTGTTACTTTGAGGCCACCTGGGGAGTGAAGGAAACGCCGCGCAACACTTCGCCGGAGTTCGCTGCGTCGAAGGTCGAGAAGCTCTCTCCCGGGGGAAGGCTGGTCGCGCTCAGCTGATCGTTGATAACCATCAGCATGTTCGGATCGGCACCCTCGTCGCCGCCTCCACTCACCGTGGAGGTGATCGCGTAGATGGTCACCGTGCCGTCGCCATTAACCACGCCGGTCAGGTTGCGCAGGCCGTCGGTTCCAGGAGCCCACGGCAATCCCGTCGCCGGGTTATTGCCAGGCGGATAATTCGCGACGGTGTACGGTACGCCCAGATTCAATCCTGACTGAATCACATACGCCATGTTCCACTGCCCCGAAGTCGAATCGAAGATCCATTTCTGCAGTCCCGACAGCGGGTTCGACGCAGCCTTGGTGTACTGCCCGTTGGCGTAGGTATTGTCGCCATCGCCCTCATCGGCGACGTAGAGCGTGGTCGAGTTCGCAAACCAGACGCCGAACGGAAACGACGTCTTCGACTTCAACGCAACGGGAAATCCGTTCAGAATGCACATATTGTTCGGATCGAGTCCTTTGGTCTGAAGCAGCGTCGGATCGTAAGCCAAAGGAGCGGTCGGCAAAGTTGCATTCGTCGGCGGCACGCCAACGCCGTTGCTGTCGTTACAAATCGTCAGCGTCGGGTCGAGGAAGTAAACGGTGTTGACGCCGTTGCTGCCGCTTCCCTTGGTGAAGTACAGGACATTGTTGAAGATCGTCAGGCCGCGAAAATTATCGTCTTTGCCGATCTTGTCCTGCGGCTGGCCGATCTGGGTCACGTTAAAGCTACCGACTGGGGTGGGCTGTTGCGGCTGCTGCGAGACTAACGGCTGCATCAGGGGATTGATGATCTGCGCACCCGCTCCGATGATGATGCCGTCGGGCTGGGGGTTCGAGCCGTTACCGGCATTGCCGGCTGTATAGAAGAAGTTCGCGCCGTTGGAATTGTTCAGGATGGCGGCGCGACCGTTATTACCGCTGTAGGCGTTGGTCTCGGTGAAGTTGAAGTTGCCGTTCACGTCGACCTGGGCCACCGCGCGATAGTAGCTGCGACCCACCGGATTCGTGGGATCGACGTCCTGGTTAGTGTTGGAGTTGGAAACATCAACGTCGTCGATGGGAGCGACATATCCCATGAAGGTCAGATACTGACCATCCGTCGAAAGGTTCAGCGCCACCTCCGACTTTGAGGAGAAGCTGGTGACCATCTGGTCTCCGAGCAGCACGCGTCCCACGTGGTTGCTGTTGGGAACCTCCAGCGAATTCACCAGCGACCCGGCCGTGGTGAACTGGTCGAGCACAATCATGGAAGAAACGCCGAAGCTCGGGTCGACCAGGACATTGTTAAACACGGTGGGATAGGTGCCATCGTTAGTTGCCGGCCCGGAGCAGCCTCCCTGGGTAGCGATGCAGTTGGGCGGCAGCATCTGACCAACCTTCACATTCACATTATTGGGATTGGGATCATACACGCTGCGGCTGACCACAAGGTTGCCGGGCGAAAAGTAAGTTTGTGCAGAAGCAGTGAGTGCACTGCCGGCCAACGTGGCAGAGATTAACAAGAGCGCTCGCAGGCGGTCTTGTTTCGTCAGCATATTCGCTGTCACAGAAACTCTCCTTAAGTTTTTCTCGATGAGCTGAACCCGTTGACAATCCTGGGTTCTACCCTATGTTGGCAGCTGCATGTTGCGCTGGCGTTGCAGAGATATCACGAAGCGATGAATGCTGTCGCATTCAAAACTCAATGTTTGAACAAATCCGCGCAAGCTCGAGGACCGGCTATTCGAGCAGTTGTGCGACTGCGGCCTCAACGTGGATTTTCGTAGTGTCGAGTAGCAGGACGCCCGCGGCGGTGTCTTCCTTCAGGATCACGGGCAGCTCTGTACCGGCAAGCAGAATAGCTTCGATTTGATCTTCCGACTTCATTCGCGCAATGATTCGCTCCAACCCCACACGTGTATCCGACAGCGCTAAGCCCTTGAGCAGTTCATTGACGTACTTGTCGTGGATGTAGGCGACCTCGTCCGGCTTCGGATTAACCAGAGCGATGCCATTTCGAGAAAACACATCGGGATAGAACTTTGCCTGCATGGTGAAGCGAGTTCCCAGCAGACCGATTCGCGCGATGCCTTTCGCCCGGACCTCGGCAGACGCAGCTTCCACAATGCTGATCAGTGGTAGCGATGTTCGAGCCTGCACCTGATCGAAAACCAAGTGCGGTGTGTTGGCGCTGATGATCCCGAAATCCGCTCCGCCATCGGCTAACTTGCTTACTGCTTCGGCAAGATAGTCGGCAAGCTGATCCAGTTGATCGGCCTCCAGGAAAGCCAGACCACGATAAACATCGACACTCTTAATGAGGATCGACGGAAGTGCCTTGTCGCCCGCCCGCTTCTGGTAGCTGGAGATGAGCAGGCGATAATACTCGATGGTTGATTCCGGACCAAGGCCGCCGACAACTCCGAGTGTCTTCATATCGCTTCCTAGCCGCCGTTATGGTTGCGCCGCGTCGACTCTCAGCAGCCAGCCGCTTCCGCCGGAGATATGGATCCTGCGATCTGACTCCAGGGTTATCTCACCGTTAGGCGCCGCGTTTCCTGTGTGCGAGACCTTCAAGTCTTCGAATCCGTACACGCCACAAGCAGAAGGAGAGAACAGCCACAAAGCCTGCGTCTGTTCGCTTTCTCCCGTGCAACCTCGTTTGCCGGCGGGAACCAGTTTAGCCGTTACCGCTCCGTAGTCAGTCGTGCTGCCCACAACAGCTCCGTCTGCAACCACTTCCCCACTGCCGCGAAACACGCCCGCTCCGCCAATCTGAATTGTGTTCCAGTCGCTCTCCGAAGTCCCATAGTCGTCAATCGAGTTCGTTGGCATCTGCGCTTCGAAAACCTGGCCCATCGAGGCGAGCGCACGCAGGTGGGTTCGTAAGGCAACAGTACGGCCCTTCAACTCAAGTTGATCGAAGACAAAAGAAATGCGGGACGACGCTCCGTTCTCGCCCGGGCTGCTGGCAGTCACCCGGCCCAACAGCCGTGTCCTTCTCGGTATAACCATGCCATCCGAGACACGGACGTCTTGCATAATCTCGCCGGATATCACCTTCCCTGGCTTATCGTGTTGCGAGTCGAGCGTGGTGTGCAGCATCACCGGAAGAACCGTTCCGGCCGGGAGCTGCTGGGCACAGCTCAGAGCCGCGCAACTACTCAGAGCAAATAGCAGGATCAAGACTCGTCGGCAAACCATCGGCGCTGCCCTCTTTAGTATCGGATGACGCAATGGCCGCCAGAAGTGAATTTTAGTATGCCTGATCGCTCCAGAATCAGCGCTCGGAGACCCGCCCCAGCAAGCTGCTGCCCATGTGATCTACACAGTACTCGCCAACGCCGAGCCTTCGGAGAACTTTGTTCAATATCCAGAACAGTAGGATGACGAGGACAATGCCCGCAACCAGCACGAGCATCAGTAACATTGAGCTCTGCATTTTCTCGGGAACTTTCCGCTGCCCTTGCTGAAATAGTCTACAGAGACGCCGGACGAACTAGTCTCTGGACACGTTGTGAGATTGAGCCATCGGTTTTACAAAACTTAACCCTGCGTTACCAGAGTTTACCGACAACTTGTCGGATGCGGGGTTTGAACATTTGACAGACGAACTGTCGAGAAGGAGAAGATTGAGAATGAAGAACAAGTTTTTAGGCGTTGCATTGCTGGCCTTGACCCTCTGCGGTACTGGAGCACTTTCTTATGCGCAGGGCGGTCCGGCCGAGTGGGGTGGACACGGTGGCGGATTTCACGGCATGGCGACCCTGCTGAATCTGACCTCAGCTCAGAAGCAGCAGATTAAGACGCTCGCGCAGGCCCAGCGTGCTACAAACGCTCCGCTGCACCAGCAACTCCAGCAGATTCGGCTTTCCATGCTGAATGCCACTGCCAGCGGCGCCTTCAACCAGGCGACGATCCAGCAGCTTGCCACCCAGAAGGCGCAGATTATGGCCCAGCTTGAGGTGCAGCGCGCATCGCTGAAGAGCCAGATTTACAACCAGGTGCTGACGTCGCAGCAGAAGGCGACGGTGGATCAGATGCGGCAGAACGAGATTGCCCAGATCAACGAGCATATACAGAACTCGTCCGGCGCAGCCCCGGCGCAGCAGTAACGCTCTTGCAGATTTCGAGGGCTTCTTAATCGGGTCGGAAGCTCTCGTAGTGAAGCGGTCCGCCGCAACGGGCCGCTTTTGCTTTTGAAGCCGCTTTTCGGGGAGTCGCTCTTCGCCTCTCGCTTTTGGCCAGATGCTATTGAATTGTCATCCCGAACGACGGCTTCAGCCGAAGTGGAGGGAGCTGCGGTTGGCCTGCAGCGGATCCAAGTCCCGCAGAGCAAGGCATCTTCCACGCGAGCTCTGGCGAAAAGCGAAGAGCCAAAAGCGGCGAGGCGGTCTTCACCGCCCCGCCAGCCCCAACACCCCCGCCACGCTCTTCATCGCCTCGATGCAGAAGGTGATGTGCTCATCGAGATCAACTCCAAGGGCAGCGGTACCATTGACGATATCCTCCCGGCTTACTGAGCGCGCGAAGGCTTTGTCCTTCATCCGCTTTCGGACTGACTTGGCATCGACCTCGGCCAGGGACTTGTTCGGCTTGATCAAGGCCGTCGCCGTAATAAACCCGGCCAACTCATCGCAGGCGAACAGCGCCTTCTCCATCGGCGACTCGCGCGTCACGCCCGTGTACTCGGCGTGCGACATGATCGCCCGCCGCACCTCCTCCGAGTAGCCACGTTCCTTCAGGATCTCGTTGCCTTTGTACGGATGCTCCTCTGCGCTCGGATATTTCTCGTAATCGAAGTCATGAATGAGTCCAACCGTGCCCCATTGCTCTTCGTCGCCGCCGAACTTACGAGCATAGGCTCGCATGCACGCTTCCACAGCCAAAGCATGCTTGCGTAAACTTTCTGACTGGGTGAACTCAGTTAGTAAACACCACGCGTCGGCCCGACTCATTCCGAGTTTCTCCTGAAATTGCCGGTTTTCTTCCGGTGCTTTAGGCAGAGGTTCGTGAATCTCCGAGTTTCATCCTCGTTTTCCACCGACAACCTACTTGACACGATGATATCAATCCCGCAAAGTACGCATAAGTTGTTGTGCCTTGCTCTGGCACTCCTCGAACCTGAATGGCTACCACTCTCGCACCCGTCGATTCTCGGGAAGTGGTCAGATGCGACGATTGCCATCTTGTCCAGTTCAAAACCGCCAATAATCTTTGCCGTCGGTGCCGTGCGTCACTGGATGAGGACGAGCCTGAGCCAATCCTCGCTCCAGTACTGCCGATGGTGGAAGCGGAGCACACCAGCCGCTCCGAGGTACAAGTAGCCAAAGCGATCCGCAGTCTGCGTCAGCGCTCTGGCCTGAGCCAGCGTCAGCTGGCGCTGCGGATGGGCGTGCCACGTACGTACGTCTCGAAGATCGAGAACGAGAAGGCCACGCCTACTCTGTCGTCGCTCGCTCGCCTGGCGAACGCATTGGAAGTCACCGTGCCCGACCTGCTGCACGAATGCGGGCCTTCACGGGAAGAGGAGATCAAAGACTTGCTGGCTGATCCGTTCATCGCCGAGCTGGTGGAATTCACCTCCAAGCTGAACACCATGCAGCTATCAAGCGTCCTCGCGCAAGTCCGCGACATGGTAATGCATCCGCGGCGCGGAGCTTAAGAACCAGGGCTCTTTCACGACCATCGGTCCACCTCCAACACACCACGCCGAGGCGACTTCGCCTCGGCATTTTTCTGCCCGATCCCCTTACCAACCTGAGCGGCTACCATTGCCCGGGTCCTGCTTCTAGCCGGCGAAAAGAATCCAGCGCCAAATCCGCCGGTTGGGTATACATTGTTGAACCAGAACTTGAGTTCTCGTTACCGTTAATTCCCTACCGCGAGCAAGATCATGCCAATCACCCGCAATCGTGTTCTCACCCGTGAAGAGCGGCGGCAGATTGGCCGCCGGGCGCGCACCCAGGCCAGCCGCATCGGACAGGCGGAGTGGAATCCCTCCGCCCGCAATTTCGACCTCGTCGAACTGTTACTAGCTTCAGAAGAAGGCCGCGTCTCGGATCTGCTGTCCATCAAGCATCAGAGGATGTGCCTGACGCCATTCTCGTTCTATCGCGGCGCGGTGCCCCTGATGGCAGCCGACCTTGCACTTCATCCGCGGACCGAGATCATCACGCAACTCTGCGGCGACGCTCACGTACACAACCTGGGCTCCTACGCCGCACCCGACGGCCGGGTCATCTTCGACCTCAACGATTTTGACGAGACCATCCAGGGGCCGTTCGAATGGGACGTGAAGCGCATGGCCGCCAGTCTCGTACTCGCCGGACGCACCGCCGGCGACAGTGACCGGCAATGCAAGGACGCGGTGCTGCAGTTCGTCGCCAGCTATCGCGACTCCATGCGCCAGTTCTCCCAGATGGCGGTCCTCGATCTGGCGCGGTTCCAGGTGACGCGCTTTGCCAGGAAGTCGCCGGTGGCTATGGTTCTGCAAAAGGCCGAGCGCATCACGAATCAGAAAAGCTTCTCGAAGCTGACGGTCGAACGCGAAGGCAAGCACTACTTGCGCGAACAGAAGCCGCTCCAGTTTGCCGCACCGCCTAGCGTCACATCCAAGGTAAAGCAGGCCATTCACGATTACTCACTGACTTTGCTTCCCGAACGCCGTCACTTCTTCGACCAGTATCACGTCGAGCACGTCGGATTTCGCGTTGTCGGCTGCGGTAGCGTGGGCATGCGCGACTACGTTGCACTCATGCTCGGCGGAGGACCAGACGACCCCCTCTTCCTCCAGGTCAAGCAGGCCACAAAGTCGGCCTATGCTCCTTATCTTCCTGACGCACGCGTTCCCGCGAATCAAGGCGAGCGCGTCGCCGAGGGCCAACGCGCCATGCAGATGCAGTCGGACATCTTCCTCGGCTGGACTTCGATGGGTGACCGCGACTACCTCGTTCGCCAGCTACGCGATCACAAGGCGAGCATTGAAGACGACGAACTGAAGGGCGAAGGGCTGGCGGAATATGCGCGGGTTTGCGGAGAGTTGCTGGCCAAAGGCCACGCGCGCGCTGGCGATCCGTGCGTGATATATGGCTATATGGGCAACAGTCCAAAATTCGATCGCGGGATTGCCAGGTTCGCCATGGTTTACGCCAACCAAGCCGATACAGACTTCGAGAAGTTCAAACGAGCGATGCGCAGTAAATCGCAGGCCAAACCGAAAGCAAAAACCGCCAGCGCCGGCAAGTGAGGTAGTTCAAACAACTTGGCGCTACGTTTCTCGGCGGTGCTCTTCACAGGCGGCGGAACGAAATCAGCTCCCAAGCGCTCTCCGGCGTCGACGTCTGCTGGCGCACGATGTAGAGATTGCCGTCGTCGGCCTGAAGCTTGTACAACACTGCGTCAGGCTCGTACCAGCGATCGATTACAGCTTCCACCAGATACTCCCGCCCGTCCAGCCTAAACCGTACCGGGCGCTCATCACCCGTGCGCCCGGAGTAGCATTCCACTTCCAACTTCATCGATCACTCAAGTCCGATCTTTTGCGCCCCATCGACCAGCGGAGGCCTGACCCAACCGCGCGGCGCATTGTCTACGGGGAACTCGGGCTCCGGCAAATCTGTCCGGCGCGTCATGATAATCGTCCATTGATGCCCGCGCACACTTGGCGGGAGCGGCGCACAAATCCTTAAACCCATCTCGTGAGCCTTGTCGATCAACCATTGCCTGTCAAAGATCACGGCAGCGGTTGGGTCATGATAGGAGACATAGAGCGCATTGCACACCTCCTGCATCATGGGGAATTCCTGTTTCTCGAAAAGAAACCACGAGGTGTAGAGAAATCCGTTCTGGTCGATAATCCGCGCGCACTCGCGCAGATAAAAGATTGCCTGTTCCTCGGTGACATGAGTGAACACGGAATGCGCAATCACCAGACTGAACTCCGAATCGCCCACAGGAAACGGCGCAACCCCTGGACTTCCCGGCTTCGGATTGAACGTCAGATTGAAAACGTCGTGGTAGAAAAAGTCGAAGTTGGTCGCCGCCGGATGCAGGTTTCGCTGGCACCAGCGAATCAGGCCAGGGTGAAGATCGATTCCCACGTATCGCCTGGGTTGGGGCTTTTGCAAAATCAACTGTCGCGCCAGGCGTCCACATCCGCAGCCGAAGTCGAAGACTCTGTCGTAGACTTCGGGGCCAAATTGGAAGTCCAGATAACCGAAAATCAGCTTCCCTTCGGAATTTTCAAAATGCATTTGCTCGGTGGTTCCAATGAGCTTGCGCATCTCGACCGGCGGATACGGCAGCGCATCGAGACTAATGGGCGCGAGGGCCGGTTCTTCCTGGACGGGGCTCACCGGTGCATCCTGTTTCAACGCGCTCTGCGCACGCGCATCATGAATTGCGGCCGGTGACTTCGCCGGCTGACTCTTGCCAGGCAGTAGCTTATCTGCCAGGAAACGCAGCACGCGATGGACGCCCGGTAGCTTCTTAATGCCGTTGTTCAGGCGATCGACCAGGCGGTAGCGGAGCTCATGGTGCGTCGTCGCCGCGCCTTCCTGCGCAGCCGACGACTGTTCTTCATCAGGGTACAAAGCTTTACCTCTTATTTAGTTTCTCAAACTCTCGTGCTATCCCAAAATCCTCCTCTACCGTCAATTCCATAAGGGTACAGTCCACTACTCGAAGCTCGTTTCGTTTCTTTGCAACCCCCTGCCGCGTATGCTACTTTCAAGGTTGATTCGAGGTACGCTTTGCGCGCACAAGTGCCTGTTGGGCTAAACCGCAAAGAGGCCGAGATATACTCCCGCCTCGATCCGGAACGGCTGCCCCACCACATCGCCATCATCATGGACGGCAACGGCCGCTGGGCCAAACGCCGCCACCTGCCCCGCATTGCGGGACATCGTTCCGGTGTGGCCGCCGTGCGCTCGACGGTCGAGACCGCTGCGCGCCTGAACATTCCTGCCCTGACGCTCTATTCCTTCTCGGCCGAGAACTGGAAACGCCCCAAAACCGAGATCCAGTTCCTCATGAACCTGCTCCGCCGCTATCTGAAGATGGAGCTGCCCACGCTGATGGAGAACAATATCCGCCTGCAGTACATCGGGCGGCAGTATGAGCTTCCGCAGGAAGTACAGGAGCGCATGTCGTGGGCGCGCGAGGTCACCGAGCGTAACACCGGCATGGTGTTGACGCTGGCGCTGAACTACGGCTCGCGCACCGAGCTGGTCGACTGCTTCAAAGCGCTGGTCAGCGAAGCTTCGCGCAACGGCGGCGTCGAGCACCTGGACATCGACGAACGCTCCATCGCGAAACACCTCTACACCAGCGGACTTCCTGAACTCGATCTGGTCATCCGCACCAGCGGCGAGATGCGGCTCAGCAATTTCCTGTTGTGGCAGGCCGCCTACGCCGAGATCTACGTCACCGAGACGCTGTGGCCCGACTTCCGTGGCACCAGTCTGCTGGAAGCAATTGAGGCTTTTCAGAAGCGCGAGCGCCGCTTCGGAGGCCTGATCGAAAACAACGGACACCTTTCGTGAAGCGCGTTCTCACCGCTGTCATCCTGGTTCCCATCGTTGTTCTGGCCCTCTTCCGGGCGCCACTGTGGCTGTTCGCGCTTTTGGTGCTGGGGGTGGCGCTACTGGCGTCAACGGAATATCTGGAAATAGCGAAGAAGACCGGGCTTCGTCCGATACGCGGGATAAGTTACTCGCTGGTGATATGGCTGTTCGTGGCGATTCCGTTCCTCTTTGCTGCGCTTAATCCGGCCGAATTTCTGCAGCTGCTTCTAATGCTGTTGATCGGCCCGCTGGTTGTGCTGGCTTTCGTGATGCTGGCATTCGGCATGAAGCGCGAGCCGCTCGCCCAGGCGCTGCCCGATGCAGCTTCGTCGTTTTTGGTGCTGCCGTACATCGGAATTCCGCTGGCGCTGATCCTGGTGCAGCGCGAGCTCAACCAGAACGGCGCCCTGTTGTTGCTTTATCTCATGTTGATCGTTTGGTCAGGAGATGTTGCCGCTTACTATGTAGGCCGCGCCATCGGCAAGAACAAGCTCGCCCCTCGCATTAGTCCGGGAAAAACGCGTGAGGGCGCAATCGCATCAGCGATCGGCTCGATTGTAGTGGGAGTCTTGCTTTTTCACTTCAGCGTCCCTATTCAGACTTTTCTGGTTCGCCTCCATCTGTACGCAGCTCCCGGCATCACGTCGTATGAACCGAGACCACAAACGGAAATTCTTGCGCGTGCCTACATCGGGCCGCTATGGATTGTCGTGGCCTTCGCGCTGTGCGTGAATATCGCTGCCCAGTTCGGAGATCTGGTCGAGTCGGCGTTGAAGCGCGGCGCGGGGATGAAAGACTCGGGAACGCTGCTGCCGGGTCACGGCGGCGTTCTTGATCGCATCGACGCCTTGCTGTTTGCCCTACCGGTTGGATGGCTGTTCTGCCAGGCAAGCCTGCAATACCTATTCCGCTAGCACCGCAACGAACTATCAGGGCGCGAAGGCCCTCCCTTTCATGGGATACTTATCTTTGTCATCCATGAAACGTATCGCCATACTCGGTTCTACCGGCTCCATCGGCAAAAGCACCCTTAACATCGTCGAGAGCTTTCCTGACCGCTTCTCAGTCGTGTCGATGGCCGCCGGCAACAACGTCGATCTCGCATTCGAGCAGGCGCGCCGCTGGCGTCCCGAGATCCTCTCGATGGGCACCGCCGAAGCCGCCAGCCAACTTTTTGACAGGCTCAAGCAAGCCGGGCTGAACAGCGAGGTTGAAGTCCTACAGGGCTCGTCTGGAACGGTGAAGGTCTCCACGCATCCGGACGCCGACTTTGTGGTCAGCGCCATCGTCGGCGTCGCCGGCCTCGAAGCTACTCACGAAGCCGTGAAGGCCGGAAAGACCATTGGCCTGGCCAACAAGGAATGCCTGGTCGCCGCCGGCGACCTGATCACCGCCGAAGCCCGCCGCCAGGGCAAGCCGCTGCTGCCCATCGATAGCGAGCACAACGCAATTCACCAGTGCATGCGCGGCGGCCGCCGCCACGAAGTACATCGCGTCTGGCTCACCGCTTCGGGCGGTCCGTTCCTGCACACGCCGCTGAAGGACTTCGCCAACATTAGTGTGGAACAAGCGCTCAATCATCCCACTTGGAAGATGGGAAAACGTATAACCATAGATTCGGCGACCTTGATGAACAAAGGTTTCGAAGTGATCGAAGCCTGTCGTCTCTTCGATATGCCGCCCGACCAGGTTAGCGTGCTGGTTCACCCCCAAAGCACCATACACTCCATGGTCGAGTTCGTTGATGGCAGCTTGCTTGCTCAACTCTCTGTAACCGATATGCGGCTGCCCATTTTATACGCATTAACGTATCCCGAGCGCATTGCCTCCGACCTCCGTTTTCCGGTGCAGGAGCTGCGCCAGCTCGACTTCTGCCAACCGGACCTGGACAAATTTCCCTGCTTACGTTTGGCCTACGAAGCAGTCGAAGCGGGAGGGGCAAAGACCATTGCACTGAATGCCGCCGATGAGGTGGCCGTGGCAGCCTTCCTCGAAGGTAGTATTGGGTTTCTGGACATTCCGGCTACAATAAAGAAGACTGTGGATGAAACGTCGGCGCACGTTCCCGAATCTATAAGCGAAGTACTACGAGTCGACGCCGATGCGCGCCGACGCGCGCAAGCCCATGTTGGGTCCGCAAGCCGGGATAGAAAAGCCGCACCAGCCAGATCCTGATTGAGTTTTCGTACGTAAAGAGGTTTATGGAATCGTTTTTGATCGCGGTAGCTTCGATGGCGGTCGTGCTCGGGGTCATGATCCTGGTGCACGAGTTCGGTCACTATGCTGCCGCTAAAGCATTTGGCGTCCGCGTCGACGTTTTCTCCATTGGCTTTGGCAAACGCCTGGTCGGCTTCCGCCGGGGCGTAACCGACTACCGCATCAGCGCTCTGCCCCTTGGCGGCTACGTCAAGATGGCCGGCGAGAATCCGCTGGAATCGCGCACGGGCGCGCCCGACGAGTTTATGTCGCACCCGCGCTGGCAGCGCTTTGTGATCGCGCTGGCCGGGCCGGTCATGAATATCCTGCTGGCCATCGTTCTGCTGACGTGCGTCTACATGGTGCACTACGAGCGACCGGAGTTTTTCGACCAGCCCGCGGTTGTCGGCTGGGTGCTGGATAACTCTCCCGCTGCCAAGGCTGGCATCGAGCAGGGCGACCGTATCGTTCGTATCGACGGCACGCACAATCCCACGTGGGAAGACGTGCTGCTGAAGGTGATGACCAGCCCCAAAGAACAGGTCAGCATCGCCATTCAGCGTGGAAACACCTTCCTGGAAAAACAGGTACGGCCTGAAGTCGAGGGCAGCGACGAGTACGGAAGCATCGGCCTTGAGCCGGAACAGCCAGTGACGGTTGCCGAGCTGACGCCTGACATGCCCGCGGTCAAAGCTGGGCTGAAGGTCAATGACCAGATTGTCGCTCTGAACAGCACGCCGATTCGCTCGCGCCTTGCCATCCGGCACTATCTGCAGCAGAACGGCGCCAAGCCGGTCGACGTCACGATTGTCCGCGACGGCAAAGAGCAGCACTACAGCGTCGCGCCGGTCGAAAAAGAAGAGAACGGCCAGCAGGGATACTGGCTGGGCTTCCTGATGTCGGCTCCTCCGACCAGCGTCGGAAAACTCCCCTTTGGCAAAGCTATCAGCCTTTCACTTCAGGAAAACAAGCGCTACTCGCTGCTCATCGTCGACCTGGTGCGGAAGATGGTGGAGCACAAGGTCTCGATCAAGCAGATGGAAGGCCCAATCGGTATCGCCCGCGCCTCGGGCGATGCGGCCCGCCAGCCCGGCTGGACACCGCTGCTTCAGTTAATGGCGATGATCAGCTTGAACCTCGGCATATTCAATCTCCTGCCCATTCCGATTCTCGACGGCGGAATCATTATGCTGTTGATCATCGAGGCGCTGTTGCGCCGCGACATCAGCGTGCGTATCAAGGAGCGGATATACCAGACGGCCTTCGTCTTCCTGGTGCTCTTCGCCGCAGTGGTCATCTACAACGACCTGATGAAGGCGTTACCGGGACTCGCACAGCGGCTGCCGTAAGAGAACTAAGACGCAGACGGGGCGCTCTTGTGCGTCCCGTTTTTTTGCGCCGATATCGGAGAAATTACTTCTTCGCGCTGGCCGTCGTTGCATCCTGCTCTGAAGCTTTTTCCCGCGCCAGATTTTCTTCGCATTGACGCAGTAGCGGACTAGCCTCTTGCACACCGGCGGCGATCGCCTGCGAAAGCAGCTTCTCAGCCGCAAGATAATCGCGCGGCAACTGCCTTCCCTGCATGTACACCATCGCCTCATTCACCAGCGCGCGACTGACTCCAGCAGACGCGGCCTTGGCAAACCAGCGCATCGCCTCGGTCTCGCTGGCCTCGACGCCGAGCCCCAGAACGTACATGATGCCCAAGTTGCGCTCGGCAAGCGCGAAGTTCTGCTCGGCCGCCTTGCGATACCAATACACCGCCTGCTGATCGTCGTGCGCCACGCCTTCGCCGTGGTTGTACATGAAGCCAAGATTGCTCTCCGCCTGCGCATCGCCCTGCCGGGCGGCAACCTCATACCACTTCGCCGCCTGTTCCAGATCGCGCGGCACGCCTCGGCCGTCGCGGTAAAGATTGCCCAGGTTGCATTGCGACGGCGCATAACCGAGCGACGCGGCTTTCGTATACCAGCGGGCGGCTTCGGCAAAATCATGCTGCAGCACAGTGCCTTCTTCGTACAGCACCGCCAGATGATGCGCCACTTCGACGTTGCCCTGCGCAGCTGCCAGCCGATACCACTTCACCGCTTGCGCTATGTCTTTTTGGACGCGAATTCCCTGTTCGTAGGCGACGCCGAGCATGGCAGCGGCACTTGCGTCTCCGTGTCGAGCCAGGGTTTGAAACTGCTGGAATTCTTTGTCGCTGAGTTTGCTGAGCTGCTCTTTAGCCGAGGTTGCGCTATGCGCCGAGGCAGCAGCCAGCGTCAGCAGGAAGCTGTACAGAAAAGCAGCATGCAGGAAATGCGCTTGCCCACGCAGATTCGCCATATTCGCCCCTTATCGCGAGTGTCAGCTGGGTTTTGCTATTCAGTTGATGGCCCGCAGTCTAGTCCTGCGTTCCCGCAATTGCCAGAAAATTGTTCTCTTTTTGACGAAACCGGCAGACGGGCATGAAAAAGCCTCCAGTGTTCTGGAGGCTCTTAGGTCGCTGTTTGCGTTCCGCTGTTACTGGAAGGATTGCGACCCGTCGCTGCGCTTCAGTGTCGGACGATCATCGTCCCCCGAACCACTGCTGGAGCCACTGCTGCTTCCGTTGCCGCTCCCGCTGCCAGTATTGGGATTGTCGGCGGTTGCGCGGCGAAGCGTCGGGCGATCGCCATTCTTATCGTTGGTCACCTTATGGCGGTTCTCGATCGAAGCCAGCCGGCTCTTCACATTCTCGAATTCCGAAGTATCAACAATATATTCGGGACGGGCAGGCAGCACCGTCTGCATTTCTTTTTGCGCGGCAGCTACGCGGTCCGGCGTCATCGGATGGGAAGCAAAAGCTTTGGCTAGAGTTCCAGGCTTCTTCTTCTCCTGCGCTTCAATTTTCTCGAAGAATGAAATGAACGACTGCGGATCGTAGCCGGCCTTGTACATGTATTCCATACCGAGGAAGTCGGCCTGGGCCTCAAAGGTGCGCGAGAACTTCATGAAGGTCAACGGCACGCCGATACCCATCGCCGCCTGCGTGGCTTCGTAAACGCCCCAGCCGCCCGGAACAAAGATCAGCGGTATGCTGGCCAGGTTCGCGATGTTGCTGCGCGTCTGCTCGCGCGCAACGTGGCACGCGGCCACGTGTCCGATCTCATGCGCCATCACGCCAGCGAGTTCGGCTTCATTGTCCGCCGCCAGGATCAGGCCTGAGTTCACATAGAAAAATCCGCCGGGCAGCGCGAAGGCGTTGATCTCGTCGGTATCGATGACCTTGATGGTGAACGGGACCTTGGCGTCTGAATTGCGCACCAGATTCTGGCCGATCCGGTTCACGTACTCGGTGACCACAGGGTCGTTAACCATCTTGGCGCCATGCTCCACTTGCTGCGAGTAGGAGCGGCCCATCGCGACCTGCTTGTCCAGCGAGTACCAGTTGCCCATGCCTTTATCGCAACCGACGTTGCGATTGCCGATGGCATCGATGTTGTTCATCGTGCTCGGCGACGGCGCATTCTTCTCCGGCTTGTCGGGCAGGTATTGACCATTGGAGTCCGTGCCCTGAGTAGCAGACCCCTGCGTAGATGAGCCTTGACTCGAGCTATCCTGGCCCGACGATCCCGATGACTGCTGGCCCGACGCGCTCGGTGTGCTCGACCCCTGAGTGGACGAGCCCTGGCTCTGGGCGATGCCCAGCTGCGCCAACATCAGCGCCAGCGCGCTAACGCTTAAGAGACGGATTGCGGAACGCATGATGTACACCTTCTTCAGCCCCACCGGCAGCAGGACACACTCCGACCCGCCGGCTTATCCAAGTATGAACCCAATCCGGGACAAGTTGTTGCCGCTCAATGGATTTATTGTCCCGCCGCTCGAGCGCGAAGTCCACAGCTATATCGACGCTCCAGTTAGAGAGATGTCACATATCTACTAAGGTTTCCGGCAATCCGGGGTTCCGGGTTCCCTTTCTTTGATCTAAGGCCCGTTGGACACAATCTACGGACGCCTCATGTCTCGCGCCTTTTGAGGCATGGGTTTGACGTCCAAGGTACTCTCCACTGATTCCATGGGGTTTTAGCTCCCGGTTCCCGAACGGCTCACGTTCCGCACCGTGATAAACTTTCCATAGACTCTGTATGCCTCAAATACATCGCAGGAAGTCCTATATCGCCGTAATCGGCGGAGTGCGCGTCGGCAGTGATGCACCTATAGTGGTGCAGTCGATGACCAATACTGACACTGCCGACATCGACGGCACGATCCGTCAGTGCATGGCTTTGGCGCGCGCCGGCTCGGAGCTGGTCCGCGTGACGGTCAACAACGATGCCGCCGCGAAAGCCGTTCCGCATATTGTCGATGGCCTCGCCAAACTCGGCGTGCCTGTTCCCATCATCGGCGATTTCCACTACAACGGACACATCCTGCTCAAGAAATACCCCGCTTGCGCCCGCGCGCTGGCCAAGTACCGCATCAATCCTGGCAACGTTTCCATCGGCAAGAAGGACGACGACAACTTCCGCACCATGATCGAAGTTGCCATCGAGAACGACAAGCCGGTGCGCATCGGCGTCAACTGGGGCTCGCTCGATCAGCAGTTGCTCACGCGCCTGATGGACGAGAACTCCAAGCTCGCCGAGCCGAAGGACGCGCGCGACGTGATGATGGAAGCGATGGTGCAAAGCGCGCTGCGTTCGGCCGAACTGGCCGTCAGCTACGGCATGCGCAAGGAGCAGATCATCCTCAGCGCGAAAGTCAGCGGCGTGCAGGACCTCATCGACGTCTATCGCGAACTGGCAAACCGTTGCGAGTATCCTCTGCATCTCGGACTGACCGAAGCTGGAATGGGCTCAAAGGGCATCGTTGGCAGCGCCGCAGCGTTGGCCGTCGTGCTGCAGGAAGGCATCGGCGACACGATCCGCGTTTCGCTTACGCCCGCGCCTAACGGCGACCGCACCGAAGAAGTCGTGGTCGCGCAGCAGATACTGCAATCGATGGGCATTCGCAGCTTTACTCCGCAAGTCACCGCTTGTCCTGGCTGCGGCCGCACAACCAGCACCTTCTTTCAGGAGATGGCCGAGCAAATCCAGAGCTATCTGCGCGAGCAAATGCCAGTCTGGAAGACGCGCTACTCGGGCGTGGAAGAGATGAAGGTCGCAGTGATGGGCTGCGTCGTCAATGGACCGGGCGAATCGAAGCACTCTAACATCGGCATTTCGCTGCCGGGAACCTTCGAAGAGCCGAAAGCGCCAGTTTACGTCGATGGTCGACTGATGCTGACGCTCAAGGGCGATCACATCGTCGCCGAGTTCATCAAGATCCTCAACGACTACGTCGACTCACACTACACTGCGCGAGAGCCGCAACTAGCAATCAGCAACTAGTTTGTGCCCCATGTTTGCGTCCTTCTTTCTGGACGCTAACATGGGAATTCTCCGCCCTTCTTTGGACGCAGGAGAATGCGAATGCTGCATTCGAGTATTGCCTCAGCTTGGACCTTACTTGCTGATTACTTCGGTTACTCCCCCTCGTCGACCCCTCGCAAGCCATTGAAATCAATAGTTCCGAAACGAAACTTCCGCAAAGTCTTCTAACCAATGGATTTATTTTCAAAGTCTTGCATTTAAGAGACTTAAGCCAGCAAAAAACCACCGGGTGCCCCATACAAGCCTGCTTTTGGCTTGTGGGTTTGTCTAAAGCGGTTTGGTAATAACGCTCGCCTGTCGCGTTCACGCCTCTTTGTGTCTTGGGTGGAAATCGGTTCGTCTACCATCTCAGGATGCTGCTGTTCTCTCCGCCGTCCGACGCTCAGCTGGAAAAGTTTCTCGCCGCCGCCGCCCAGATGAAGCATTCGTACGAGGAAGTAGGCGCGACCTCGGGTGTCATCCCGAAGTCTTACAACGTCGACCACAATCGACTTCTACTGGGCAAGGGCGAGGCTGATTTCCACCGTGCGGCTCTGGCCATCCGCGAGTGGAAGATGTTCGCCCTCGGCTGGACGCGCGTCTATCCCGCGGCGGCTCCGATCCTCACCGGCGAGAACGTTGCCGTGGTTGCACGCTGGTTCAATTTGTATTTCGTGAATGCCTGCCGGATCGTCGACACGATCCACGAGCACGTTCCGATTCAACGCTACGGGTTTGTCTACGGCACGCTTGAGGAGCATGCCGAGCGCGGCGAGGAGCGCTTCCTGGTTGAGTGGGACCATCACACCGACGAAGTCTGGTACGACCTGCTGGCGTTCTCGCAACCCAACCAGCTTCTGGCCCGAATCGGATACCCATTCGCCCGCCGCCTGCAGAAGCGGTTCGCCGCCGATTCCAAGGCGGCCATGGCGAGGGCGGTCGCCGGCTCCTAGGACATTGGGTATCTCACGCCGGGTGCCCCATGTCTCGCGATTTTCGAGACATGAGGTTTTTGACTTTCACCGTTCCCTCGATTCACTCAACTAGATCCACCGGGTGCCCACAAGCCCGGTTCTGGCTTGTGTGG